>CALCZA010000069.1 GCA_937906475.1 uncultured bacterium | reverse complement strand
GAAGAGCTGCAGCATCACCCGGAGTGGTCGGTCTCTTACACGACCGTCGTCTTGTCGATGACCACGCATGATGCTGGCGGTCTGTCCCAGCTGGATATCGATCTGGCGACGCGCATTGTCGAGATCGCCAAGGGACTTTCAGCGGCGCCAGTTGCCGGGGGTCGGGTGCCGTCGCGCAACCATACCTGGGTGCTGCCGGGCCACTTCTACTCGCCGATCGTCGACGTCAGTGAAGCGATGGCCGATGCCGACAAGTTGTTTGCGCCGGGCCTGCACGACATGCCTGAGGTGGACTTGCGCGTGGCTGCGCAGGTCGAGTTGGTACGCCAATTGGCACGCTTCTATGGCGAAGAGGACTTCCCAGTCGAAAAGCTCGATGGCCGCCGCTACTGCCTGGACAACGCTTACTTCTGTTATGGCGATGCGTTCGCCTACTACTCGTTGCTGCGGCATCTAAAACCGAAGCGTGTGGTCGAGGTCGGTGCGGGCTGGTCTTCGGCGGTGCTGCTGGATACTGATGAGGCGTTCCTCGGTAATAGCATCGATTGCACGTTCATCGATCCGTACCCGGATCGTTTGCTTTCGTTGATGACTGAGGCGGATAAGGCGCGCACGCGGATTCTGCAGTGTCGGCTGCAAGACGTCGACCTCAGTGAGTTCAAACGCCTTGAGTCGGGCGACGTGCTGTTCATCGATTCGAGCCATATCGCCAAGACCGGGTCGGATGTGTTGCACGCAGTCTTCAAAATCCTGCCTGCGCTGGCGCATGGAGTCTGGGTGCATATTCACGACATCCACGCCAACTTCGAATACCCGCGTGCGTGGGTGGAGGAAGGGCGTTCGTGGAACGAGAATTACCTGATGCGCGCGTTCTTGATGCACAACCGCGAATGGCGCATTGAACTGCACGCCGCGACTCTGGCAGAGTGCGCTGCTGAGCAGTTGTTGCCACTGGTGCCGGCCGTTGGCCAGAATGTTGGCGGTAGCCTGTGGTTGCGCAAGGTTTGCGGGATGTCGTGAGTGCTTCGTCGGAGAGCGAGTGGGAACTGGTGTTTCCGTGTCTCGATCTTCGTTCGCCGCATGAGGAGAATCCCGCGAGCGCTTCCGTCGCGCCCAAGGTGCGTTAGTTCGCGTCGGCAATTAGCCGCGGCAGATCGCACACCAGCTGTTGCAGCGCTTTGCCGCGGTGACTGAGCTTGTCCTTGATCTCTTTGCCGAGCACAGCGAACGATTGGCTCATGTCGTTGGCATACTCGGCGGGCACGAAGATCGGGTCGTAGCCGAAGCCTTCGTTGCCGCTTGGCTGGGTGTGCAGCACACCTTCGCAGGCCGCCTCGATACCCGCGAGCACGCGGTCGCCAGGTGCCGCGACGCACAGGCTGCAAACAAAGCGCGCCGTGCGCTTCGCTGCCGGGACGTCGCGCATCTCTTCGAGTAGGCGCATTAGGCGGCCGCGATCATCGAGGCCGGGGCCGCCGTAGCGCGCCGATAGCACACCAGGGCGACCGCCGAGGGCATCGACGCACAAACCGCTGTCGTCGGCGAGCGCGATGCCGCCGGACAGGTTGGCGAGTAGCGTCGCTTTTTTGCGGGCATTGCCGGCGAAGTCGGGTTGGTCCTCGATGGGATCAAACGAAGAACCCAGTTCGTCCGGCGTGAGCAGCGTGATGCCGAGCGGTTCAAGTAGGCGCGTCAGTTCGGCGCGCTTCTTCTTGTTGTTCGATCCGATCCAGAGTTCTGCCATAGCGAGTCCGTGCGCCGACACTGCGGGCCTAGAGGCCGAGTGCCTTGCGCTGCAGTTCGTCGACGCTGATGCACGCCTTCTGGCCGATCGCGACCATCTCGTGGAACTGCTCGACTGCGAGCGGCTTCGTTTCGGCTGCGCCCTGGACTTCGATCAGTTTGCCATCATTGGAGCAGATGATGTTGAGGTCGGCGTCCGCGGTGCTGTCTTCTGCGTAGTCGAGGTCGACCAGCGGTTCGCCGTCGCACAGTCCGACGCTGATCGCCGAGACCATGCCACGCAGCGGCCAGTTCGGCAGTGACTTCTGCTCTTCCATGTAAAGCAGCGCATCGTACATCGCTACTAGCGCGCCATTGATCGACGTCGTGCGCGTGCCCCCGTCGGCTTGCAGCACGTCGCAGTCAACCCACAGCGTCACTTCCGGAAGTTGCTTGAGGTCGATTGCACAGCGCAGCGCACGTCCGATGAGGCGTTGGATTTCTTGGGTGCGACCATCGACTGGTCGACCGGTGCGGCCGTCGCGTGGTTTGCGCGGCTTGCCGGCGTTCGGAAGCATTGAGTACTCGGCCGTTAGCCAACCACCCTTCTGGTTTCGATACATCCAATGGGGAACCTGCTCCTGGATACCGACTGTGCACAACACCTTGGTGTTGCCACATTCGGCTAGCACGGAACCGGGGAGGTCCGTGAAGGAACGGGTGAACTTGATCGGCCGGTGCTCGTCCGGCGCTCGGTTGTCTTTGCGAGCCAGTTGTCTACTCCTAGGTGGGGTCAGCCAGAGACGCTATCCCACCGTCAGGATCGAGGCGAGGGTGCGGCGCAGTTCATGTACGCCAAATGGCTTTTGTAGGTAATGAACGTCTGGCCATGCCTCGGGCAACGTCGCCGGGCTCTGGGACAGCAGGCAAATCTTCAAATCCGGCGTGTGTTGCCGAATAGTGCGCGCCAGCGGTGTGTGCTCATCGAGTTGGTGGACATCGTCAACGATCAGTAGCTCGAAGCGATCGGGGGTCGCCTGCAAGAATGTGTGCGCTGAGGCGCCGTCGGCGCAGGCGAACACGGCACGGCCGCTGGCCTTGAGCTCTTGTGCCAACACGGCGCGAAGCGCTGGGTCCGATTCCAGCACCAGCGCGCCGCCGAAGTGGTGCGAGATGGCGAGGTAGTCCTCAGGTTCTTCTGTCCCGGGCGATGTGGCGTTCGCGCTGCCCACTGCGGTGGTCGCCGTTTCGTTGGCATCGGCGGATTCGCTTGGGATCGCTACCGGCAAGCTGACCAGGGCGTGCACCGACTTGCCAGGCAGGTGCGACATCGTCAATGAGCCCTCATGGCTCTCGACCAGTTGCCGCGCCGCTTCGAAGTCGAGTGCGAACGCGTGTTCATCCATGTCTTCGCGCTTGCGGCTGTCGGCGACGTTGACCCACTCAAGGTGCAGTTCGATCACGATGGCCGGCACGTCGCTGGCAAATGACCGTTCGACGGTGAACGTTAATCGGGTCGCGCCACGTTCGACTTGTAGCAGTGAGGAGCAGGCAAACAACAGCGCGTCGCGGATGGCACCAGGGCAGGCCCTGATGCTCGGTAGGTCCGACGGCGGTTCCCAGCGAAACTCGAGACCGAGCTGCATCTGTTGCAGTTCGTCACCGAGGCTGCTGAATAGTTCGTTGACGTTGATCGTGCCGCGCACCACGGGCCGGCCGCGACCGAACGCGATCAACTTGGTGTGCAGAACTCGTAAGCGGTTAATCGAGGTCAGCATCGCTTCGGCGGCGCTCGGCAGGTCCGTTCGCGCCGGCGCTGCTTCGATCAAGTGGTGGGCGCGGCCTTCGACGGCGCTGACCAAATTGGCCAGTTCATTCGCCATCGATAGCGCCATTTCGTGCGACTGCGGAGAGATGGCTGCTCGCAACGTTGTGGCGGGCGGTGATGTCTCGGGCGGCGGAGAATAGCTGTTTGCTGACGGTTGAGAGTTTGGCGGTGTTGCCGACTGGAGCGCGGACTCGCTCAGAGCAGGTCCCGGTGGCGAACTCTCAGCCGATTCTGCGCGCACCGATCGCAGACCTGCCAGCCGCGTTGCGACGAGGGCAACGGCGATACCAAGGGCGATCCAAGCGAGTTCGGGCACAGGTTACGCGGAGGGGAGTCGTGCCAAGCTATCGACCTGGCACGCTCTCGTCGAGACTTGGTCGCCTGCAACTGCCCGGAGTTGCACGGTTCTCAGTTGGGACGTTTTCCGAGCGAAAAAGTGTGGCAGATTGCGCTCGGACTTCCTGCATCTGGCACGGGCATGGGCTCGCCGTCGACCACCAGGGTGGCGCACGAGCGCACGAGCGTGTCGGCGACAAAGCCACCGTGCTCGGTCGTGACCAGTTCTCGCACCGGCATGCAGTGGTGATGCACGAGTTGTTCTGGCACACCAAGGAATCGGCTGCGCAAGCGCCAGCCCGGCACGGTCGCGCCGAGTTCGATCGTTAGTTGCAGATTGGCGGCGTTGGCGTCGCCGATGATGACGACGCGGCATGGCCAACCGATGGCCCCGCGACCGAGGCGGCCAACGAGTTCGAGTTCGCAGTAGTGTTTGCTCTGAAGGAAGCGCTGCGGTTTGAGGAATTGGGCGGAGAATAGTCGCGCGCGTTCGTCGTCGGCACCAATGAAGCCATCGAGGCTGCCGGCATCGCGGCGGCCCTCAAACCAAAGGCAGTTCTCGCTGTTGATCTCGTGCTCCCGATCGACGAACAGCAGTCCGCCCTTGCGCGAGAACCGCACGCGGCTGCTCGCTGAGGCGATCAGGATGTCCTTCTTGCGGCGCAATTCCTTGCCGGTGAAGACGGTGCGCTTGCCGGTTGGCGCAGATACGTCGGTGGCGTTCGGGGCCGCGGCGGGGGCCTGTACCTCAGGTGCCAGTGAGCAAACTTCTTCGAGCCGCACCAAGAAGCCTCGGGCAACCCCGTCTTGCACTGTGCCCGCCCAAAGTTCGGGAACGTCTTCGCGGGCGTAGCCGGCGAGGTGCTCGGCGGCCGCCGGAGAAGCGGCCGCGGCCTGTAAGGCACGCCACTGGGCCATTTTTAGCTCGATACGGCAGTCGGCCGAGCCGCTTCCGATCGGTGCGAAGTCGCCTGAGGCGGGTGCCGCCCGGGCCGCCCGGGCCGCCTGCAGCGTGGCCAGGGTCGTCGCGAGGCGGTCTGGGTGCGACAACGGGGCGGCGGGCATCGCCCGGATCTTGGCGTGAGTCCGCCTGTCGTGCCACAGCTCATTGTTCGTTTCAGAGATGACGCGGAACTGTCGATGAGAACGAGCGATGAACGAAGTCCGAATCCATGGCGACCCTTTCGGAGACAGTGCCGCAGCCAGCCAGCTGCGGAGTTTCCTGCGGCTTGCTGTTGGAAGCGGTGTGAGGTGCGCGCTTTCGATGACTGGGGTGCCTGCTCGGACCCCGGCTGAGGGCCAGCGCGAGATCCCGATGACGAATGGCGATCGCAGTTGGGTCACGGCGACGAGCCTGCCACCGGCGGAGGTGGATCAGATTCTGCGTGCGGCGTCCGAGTGCGTCAGCGCTACGGCACCGTTGATCGTGTTCTGCCCTGTCAAAGTGCACGTGGACACGTTGCGGTTGGCTGGGCTTGAGTGGCCTGACGCGGCGGCTGTTATGGTCGCCAAGCCGCCCGTGACCGCGTCGGAGTTGCTGGACCGTCTGCGTGGCGAACTGCGCTGGGCAGGCACCGAGAACCCACCGCATTCGCTGCCCGAGAGCGAACTTCAGGGGTGGTTGCAGCTGCCGGCAGCCCGCGAGCCAAAAACCTTCGTTCATGTCGCTACCGATCCATTTGCTGATGGCACGGATCTGGTGATCGATACCTTTGCCCAGCGGTTCGCTGACAGTGGTCTGCGCTTGCGGCTGGTTCTGCCGAGAGCTGCGCATGGCGTGCTTTCCATGCTGCGCGAACGGGCGGGGCAGGCGGCACATCTGGTGGATGTGATTGTTGCAGAGTTTGGGCCGGATCACGTTGTCGACGCGGTGGCGATCGTCATGCCGTTCCGCGAGTTCACTGACGGCCGCCATTTGGTGCAAGCACTCGCATCGGGACGTCCCGTGTGTGTCGCGCGCTTTGCAAGTAACGCCAGCATGCTGGAAGGCCGCGCCATCGTTCATGCTGTTGGCGGCCGAAACATCGAACAAGACGCTGATTACGGTGCGTTCTTCGCGCCGCATCCAGTGTCGCTGATTGCGCAGATGACTGCCGCAGCATCCGAGCCGGCGCAGTCGCCGACTGGTTTGCGTGGCCGCAACCACGTAATCGCCAACTTGACGCGTTCGCGACCAGCAAGTCCGCCGCCGCCGGTGGCAGCACTTGGTGAGCAGCGACCCGTGGTGGTGCTCGAAGCGCCGATCTTTGAGGCCTCGTCGAGTTCGGAACTGACCATTGCTACGGCTCAGGCGCTGCTGCAGCGCGGCAACGTCGATTTGCGATTGGTCGCGACGACTCCGTTCCATCACGACCTCAGCTGGTTGCGCGATCGCGCGCCCGAACTACTGCCGCACCTGACTCGCAACCCCGGTCGAGCCGACTTGTGGTTGTCGTCGGACTGGCCCGTGCGTGCTTCGCGGCCGGATTGCCGTAAGTGGGCTCTGCGCGTCGATTGGGAATATGGCTCGCTACCGCACACGATGACGCCGCACGTCACGCAGGACGCAGACCTGGTTGTCGTTCCCAGCGAGTTTGTCTATCGCTCGCTGACGGCGGCTGGACGGCCAGCGTCGTCGATCAAGGTCGTGCCGCATGGCGTTGATTCGGTCATGCAGGAACAGGCTGCGCCAATGCCGCAGATCATGCAGTTCAAGGGCAGCCGACCGGCTGTGCTGTTCTGCGGTGGCTTGATATGGCGCAAGGGATTCGATGTCTTCCTGCAGTCGGTGCTTGCCGCGCGGTCGGCGGGGCAAGACTTCGTCGTTGTCGTCAAGGGCGTCGGTGGTAGCCAGCACGACGGTCGTGACGGCCTCGGCGAGTTGCTCGATCGCTTCCAGGAAACTCCGGGCACGCCGCCGGTTCTTCGCCTCGAGGAGAACCTCTCGCGTGAAGAACTCGCGTCGGTCTACACCGCGTGCGACGTCATGATGCATCCGTATCGAGGCGAAGGCTTCTGCATGCCGGTGCTCGAGGCGCGTTCCTGTGGCTTGCCGGTGATCGTAACGCACGGAGGTGCTGCGGATCAGTTGATGGATGGCCCGAGCGCGCACCGTATCGAATCGAATCGATGCTCGGTGGAGTTGCCCGGAGCGTACATTGCGACGCCGTGGGTGCTCGAGCCGGATGTTGCGCAGAGTGGCGAACTATTGACGCAGGTGTTGCAAGAACTGCCGACGGAGTCTCGACGAGCGTTGCGCTTGGCACCTGCCATGCGCGCCGCTTTCACGTGGGACTCTGCCGCACAGAGCCTGGAAGCGCTCGCCGATGAAGGCGTCCGCATTCGGAGTGTGAAGCCAGCGTTGCGTGAACTGCCGGTGGTCTTGCCGCCCGTGCCGCGACCTCATCTTTCTCCAGTTCTCGAACCAGTCGGTCGTTGAGCTGTTTCGGCTAGATCTTTGATCAGCGATTCTTCGAAGGGGTAGGCACGGTGACTGTTGCGATTGTCTTCGTGTTGTGCGTCTTGGTGGCAGTGTTGCTGCTGCTTGCGCTAACTCGGATAGCACCTGATGCCGTGTTCATGGCTGGGCTGACGGCTTTGATGGCTGTGCCGCTGCCAGGCGACGACGGTTGGCAAGTGGGGGTGTTGTCGGTCGGCGAAGCCGTGCGCGGCTTCGCCAACCCCGGAGTAATAGCGATTGCTGCGCTGTTCGTTGTCGTCGCTGGCTTGCGAGATACGGGTGCGATCGATTGGATCGCATCGGGGCTCTTAGGCCGCCCACGCGGCGAACGCGGCGCGCTGCTGCGGGTGATGGCACCAGTCGCAGGATTGAGCGCGTTCCTTAACAATACACCGGTCGTCGCAATGATGATTCCGGCGGTGCAAGACTGGGCGAAGCGATTGAAGCTGCCGCCGTCGCGTCTGCTAATGCCGTTGAGTTATGCGGCGATCTTGGGTGGCACCTGTTCGTTGATTGGCACGAGCACGAACCTTGTCGTGGCGGGGTTGGTGTTGTCGCACGATTCCATGGCGCCACTCGGGATGTTCGACATCACCTGGATCGGGCTGCCGAGCGCGTTGTTGTGCGGTGCGGTGCTGTTGTGGTTGGGGCCGTATCTTCTGCCGGATCGTTCAAGCCAAGAACGTTCGCTCGCCGATCCGCGTGAGTACACGCTCGAACTGTTGCTGCCGGCAGGCAGTGCGCTGGCAGGGCAGACCGTTGACCAGGCTGGCTTGCGAAATCTGCCCGGTGGCTTCTTGATTCAGGTCGAGCGCGGCGACGACTTGGTCGCGCCGGTTGCGCCCGACTATGTGTTGCGTGCTGGCGACCGATTGTTGTTTGCCGGCATCGTCGATTCGATTCGCGATCTGGTGCAGACCCGAGGCCTCGTCGTTGCGACCGATCAGGTGTTCAAACTCGACTCGCCACGGCATCGCCGCCGTTTGTTCGAGGCGGTGGTGGCGCCAACCTCGGTGTTGTCCGGTGCATCGGTGCGATCGGCAAGCTTCCGCAATCGCTTCGATGGTGCGGTCATCGCCGTGGCGCGCAATGGCGCCCGTGTGCGCGCCAAGATCGGTGACATTCCGCTGCACCCCGGTGATTTACTGTTGGTCGAAGCAGATCCTGGTTTTGACGTTCGCGCTGGTCGCAGTAATGACTTCCTGCTCGTGCGGTCGCTGGAGGACTCGACTCCGCGTCGTCACAGCCGTGCGCCATTGGCCCTTGCCATTCTGGTTGCGATGGTGGCGATGACGATGTTGGGCATCTACCCGATGTTGGTCTCCGCGTTGGTTGCTGCGACGGCGATGGTTGCATCGCGTTGTTGCACATTGACCGATGCCCGGCGAAGCATCGATTGGAGCATCCTGACGGTCATCGGTGCGTCTCTCGGTT
Source organism: uncultured bacterium (assembly GCA_937906475.1). Classification (GTDB taxonomy): domain Bacteria; phylum Planctomycetota; class UBA1135; order UBA1135; family UBA2386. The sequence goes on along the minus strand of CALCZA010000069.1, from coordinate 43,685 downwards.
TGGGAGTAGCGATGGAACAGAGCGGTGCCGCTATTTGGCTGGCGGATGGCGTGATGCATTCATTTGGGCAGTCGCCGCGGGCTCTGCTTGCTGCCGTGTTTGTGGCGACGGCGCTGTTGACGTCCGCGATCTCGAACAACGCTGCCGTTGCGTTGATGTTCTCGGTGGCGTTGGCAACCGCGCATTCGATATCGGCCGACCCGCTACCGTTCGTGATCGGTGTCATGATGGGGGGGTCCGCCTGTTTTGCGACACCGATCGGCTACCAAACTAACCTGATGGTCTACGGGCCCGGAGGCTATCGTTTCGGCGACTTCCTGCGCGCTGGCCTACCTTTGACCTTGCTGGTCGGCTGCGTCACGGTGATCCTGACGCCCCTCGCCTTCCCATTCTTTGCTGCCTGATACTGTCATGTTGGACTCTGCCGAACTCGCTTCTCGATTAGATTTTGCTACCGCGATCGCGGCGGAAGCTGGTCGCAGGTTGGCGTCGTTGCGTAGCAGTGGTCGATGGCAGGAGCCTAAGATCCTCGGTGACGTCGGCGACAATGCTGCGGATGGCTACTTGCAGGGCGCGATCTTTGGACGTTACCCGGATGACGCGGTGTTGTCGGAAGAGACCAAGGACGATCTCGAACGCACCAAGAACCGGATCGCCTGGATTGTTGATCCGCTTGACGGCACCAAGGAATATGCCGGTGGTCGTCACGACTGGGCTGTGCACGTTGGCCTCGCTGTTGATGAGAAGCCGGTGCTAGGTGTGGTTGCGTTGCCCACGATTGAACGCCTGATGGTGGCGACGACCCCTACGGATGGCGAAGCGAAGGTTGAACTGCTCGGCACGGGTGGCGAATGGCCGGAGGCGTTTGCGCCGGATGCTGGTTGTGCCGGTGACGCGCCGTTGCGCTTGGTTGCGAGTCGCAGCCACACGCCGGATTGGATGCAGAAGTTCGCCGAAGGCATGGGTGATGCCGAGTTGGTGCCGTGCGGTAGCGTTGGCTTTAAGGTCTCGATGCTGATGTTCGGCAAGGCTGACATCTACGTGCACAAGATCGGTTTGAAGGAGTGGGATACGTGCGCGCCCGAAGCGATTGCGCGTGCCGCGGGCTACACGGTCTGCCGGTTTGACGGCAAGGATCACCGCTACAACCAAGAGAACGCACGCAACGACGAGTTGGTCGTGTGTCGTCCTTGGCTGAAGGACCGCGTGCTCGAAGTGCTGAAGTCGGTCGGCGCGTAGGGCACCGAGCCAGCTCGTTAGACGATGTCCGCGTGCTTGTGCTTGTTGGCCACGAAGGTCGTGAAGCCAAGCACCAAGAAGCCGATGGCCCAGATTGCCGCTTGGCTGAGGTTGCCCCACAAGTCGACCATGCCGAACTCGGGCTGCTCGCCGAACAGCGCGATGCGTTGGGCCATCACGAGCGAGAACGCGGGGTTCACGTTCATCATGATGCCGGGGATGGCCGAGCCTTCGCCGAGCGCTTCGTAGAGCATCGATGGCACCCAGAAGACTGGGGTCAGGAACATCCAGGCCATGCCGAAGATGCGCCACAGCTGAGATACGTCACGCACAAACACATTGGCGTTGCCGAGTAGCAGGCCCATGCCGATCACCATGACGAACTGCACGATCATCACGAGTGGCAATGCCAACAGTTCGATCCCAGGCGTCCAGTGGCCACTGATGGCACTCGTTGCGACGCATACGAGCGCGCCGACAAAGTAGAGCACGAGCGACACGAGGCCGACGTGGATCGGCAGCACTTCCGATGGGAACGCTACTTTCTTAACGAGGTTGCCGTTGGCGACGACGATCCCGCAAGAGGTAGTCGTCGCTTCGATCAAGGCGTGAAATAGCACGACACCCGAGAACAGGTAGAGCGCGTATTCCATCGTCGCGCCCCCGCCTCGGTCGAACATTTTGCCGAATACCAGGTAGTAGACGCCGAACATGAACAGCGGCTGGATCAGCATCCACCAAGCGCCCAGTATCGAACCGTGGAAACGGCCCATCAGGTCGCGGCGGAAGAAGTTCTGAACCATGTAGCGGTTCTGCGAGATCAATGTCGGATAGCCGAGCAGTGAGATGATGTGGTTCTTGAACCCTGCCGCACGCGTCTTCGCGTCAAATGTGCGAGCCATGCTCATTGGTTGGCTCCGGGCTTCTGGTTGGTCGGTTCGATTTCCCAGCTGTGATCCTGGAGGAACAAGCCGAGGTCCTTGGTTCGGTTCTGCACGATCAAGTTGTCGTTGCAGGGCCGTTCTTGGTAGCGGTGGTTGCCGTTTTCATCGAACAGCCAGATAGGCAACGTGAACTCACCCGACAGTAGGCAGATCTTTGGCAGGTGCAGCGTGACGTGGCTCTCTTCGTGGTCGAAGACCAAGTCGTTGAACTGCGTCGTGTGCGCAAAGCACAGCGTGCCATCGGTGCGCATGGCGCCGACCGCGAGTGTCAGGCGTTCTCGTGCGGTGTTCTTGACGCGCACCCGAACCGCAACATTGTCACCGGGCGCAAACTTCGTGCGCGGTTTGAGGGTGTCGCCGTCGAGTAGTTCTGAGCTGACGATGTGCGGGTTGCTGTTTTCCTGCACCGCGTCGTCGACGTCCTGGAACGGCATCTCGTCGCTGCCTTCCGCGATCTTGTTCTCGTGCGTAGCGTATTCGTTGGTGACCGTTATCGAGTCGCCGAGCATCTGCATGCGGCCATTGCGCAACCAGATGACGCGGTCACACAATTGGCGAACGTCGTAGAGCGAGTGCGAGCAGAAGAACATCGATTTGCCACGGCGCTTGTAGTCCCAGATCTTCTCGACGCACTTCTTGCGGAAGTTCATGTCGCCGACTGCCAGGATCTCATCGATGATCAGCAGGTCGGGATCGGTTGCGACTGCGACACTGAAGCCGAGGCGCGCTTGCATGCCTGACGAGTAGGTGCGCACCGGCGCGTGGATGAAGTCGCCGAGTTCGCTGAACTCGACGATCTCGTTAAATTTGGACTGAGCTTCTTGGCGTGAGAAGCCCATCATCGCCGCGTTCATGAAGATGTTCTCACGGCCGGAGAACGACGGGTTGAAGCCGGCTCCCAGTTCCAACAGGCTGGTGACGCGACCGCGCACGGTGTAGCTGCCAGAGGTCGGGAACGTGGTGCCGCTGAGCACCTTCAGCATCGTCGACTTGCCGGCGCCGTTGGTGCCGATCAGGCCAACACACTCACCGGGCATGACGTCAAACGTGACGTCACTCAGCGCCTTGATGGTCTTGTGATACTTCTTGCCTTTGTTCCATGGGAGGCATTCCCAAAGACGACCGTAGGCATTGCCATAGAGCTTGTAGCTCTTGCTCAGGTCGCGCGCTTCGATGACTGGGACAGTCGACATTAGGATTCTAGCAACCCATTGTTGCTCAGGTGATCGAGGATCTTCTGCACGTTGGTGTCGATCGAATCGTTGACCGTGTCGAGCACGATCGCGGCCTTGGTGGGCTCTTCGTAAGGGGCGTCGATGCCTGTGACGTTGGCGATCTCGCCGGCACGCGCGCGCTTGTAGAGACCGTGCGTGTCGCGGCCTTCACACGCTTCAAGCGGTGCGTTACAGAACACTTGGTGGAAGCCATCGCCGACGATTTCGCGCGCTTGCTGGCGTTCGAACCCGAGTGGCGAGACCAGCGCGATGATCGTGCTGATACCCATGGTCATGTTCAGGCGTGCAAGTTCGGCGGCGCGTCGTTGGTTCTCCCAGCGATCGGCGCCGTTAAAGCCGAGGTCGCGGTTGATACCTAGGCGAAGGATCTCGCCGTCGAGCACCTGCACGAACTTCTGCTTGTCGAACAGGCGTTGCTCCAGTTCGTAAGCGATCGAGGACTTACCCGAACGCGGCAGGCCGGTGATCCAGAGCACGAACGGCTTCTGGTTCAGGCGCTGCTGGCGTTGCTCGGTGCTGATATGGCGCTTGTCTTGTAGGCGCACATTGCTGCCAGCGTCGTGGCTGTCGGTTCGGCGCTTCAGCGCGTCTTCGGCGATCTTGCGTTCGACGATCATGCCGGCCGCGACCGTGGCGTTGGTCATGCGGTCGATCAGGATGAACGAGCCAGTGCCGTGGTTCTTGGTGTAGGAGTCAACCGCCAGCGGTCGCGCGCAGTCCAAGCGCACGCGGCCAACTTCGTTCATACCCAGTTCGGGCACCGTCTCGCGGTGCATGTTAGCGACGTTGATGCGGTAACGCAGATCCGTGATCGTCGCCGACGTTTGCGCCGTCGTGTGCTTGATCAGATAGTTCGAGCCGGGCTTCATCGGCGCGTCGTTAAACCACACGAGCATGGCTTCGACGCCGTTGGTCAGCGTTGGCGCGTTGTTCGGCGCGGCGATCATGTCGCCGCGGCTGATGTCGATCTCGTCGTTGAGGGTCATTACGACCGCCATCGGGGCGAACGCAACTTCTAGCTGGCCGTCGAAGGTCTCGATGCTCTTGACGGTGCTTTGCTTGCCGGACGGCAGAGCGATGATCTTGTCGCCGACGCGCACGACGCCGGACGCGAGCGTGCCGGAGTAACCACGGAAGTCGAGGTTGGGGCGCAGCACGTTTTGCACCGGGAAGCGCAGGTCCATCAGGTTGCGGTCACTGCCGACGTGCACCGTTTCGAGGTGGTCGAGCAATGGCGACCCCTGGAACCACGGCATGCTTTCGCCGCGGTGCACAACGTTCTCACCGACAAGCGCTGACATCGGGATGAAGTGGATGTCCGGGACCTGTAGGCGCGCAGCAAACTCGGTGTAGGCGGCGCGGATCTCTTCGAAGCGATCCTGCGAGTAGTCGACAAGGTCCATCTTGTTGATGGCGATGACGAAGTGCTTGATGCCGAGCAGCGAGCAGATGAACGAGTGGCGGTGTGTCTGCTCGAGCACGCCTTGGCGCGCATCGATCAAGATGACCGCCAAGTCACACGCTGAAGCGCCGGTGGCCATGTTGCGCGTGTATTGCACGTGCCCAGGCGTGTCCGCCATGACGAACTTTCGGCGATCGGTCGCGAAGTAGCGGTAGGCCACATCAATCGTGATGCCCTGTTCGCGTTCGGCTTGCAAGCCATCGACGAGCAGTGCCAAGTCGACTTCCTTGCCAGTCGTGCCGAACTTGCCAGATGCCTTCGTCGTCGCTTCGAGCACGTCATCGTGCACTTGATCCGAGTCGTAGAGCAGGCGTCCGATCAGCGTCGACTTGCCGTCGTCAACACTGCCGCACGTCAGCAGCTTGAGCATCTCGCGCTCGCCATACTTCTCGAGGTACTTCTCGATGCCGAGATCATCCAGTTGCGTGGAGAAAGTCATTAGAAGTAGCCCTCCCGCTTCTTGTCTTCCATGGAGTTGCCTTCATCGAAGTCGATCACGCGGCCTTGTCGTTCGGAGTCGCGGCTACGCAGCATTTCTTCGATGATCTTGGGCACCGTGTCTGCCTCGGACTCGATTGCGCCGGTCAGCGGGTAGCAGCCGAGCGTGCGGAAGCGGACCATCTTCATTTCGGGGGTTTCGCCGTCTTCGAGCGGCATGCGGTCATCGTCGACCATGATCCATGTGCCGTTGCGCTTGACGACCGGGCGTTCTTTGGCGAGGTAGAGCGGCACCATTGGTAGCTGCTCCTTGTGCACGTAGAGCCAGACATCGAGCTCGGTCCAGTTGCTGAGCGGGAAGACGCGAATCGACTCACCCTTCTGGACCTCGCAGTTGAACAGGTCCCACAGTTCGGGGCGTTGGTTCTTTGGATCCCACTGATGATGGCGGTCGCGGAAGCTGAAGATGCGCTCCTTGGCGCGGCTTTTCTCTTCGTCGCGGCGAGCACCACCAAACGCAGCGTCGTATTGGCCATTGTTGAGCGCCTGCTTCAGGCCCTCGGTCTTCATTACGTGCGTGTGTCGCTGCGTGCCGTGCTTGAACGGGCCGATGTCGTTCTTGATGCCTTCCGGGTTGATCCACTCGATGAAATCGAGGTCGAGCTCCTTCATGAGGTTGTCACGGAACGTGATCATCTCGCGGAACTTCCAGCGAGTATTCACATGCAGGATCTTGAACGGGATCTTGGCCGGTGCGAACGCCTTTTGCGCGAGCCGAAGCATTACGCCGGAGTCCTTGCCGACCGAGTAGAGCATTACGGGCCGCTCGAACTCCGAGGCGACTTCGCGAATGATATGGATGCTCTCCTGCTCGAGTTGCTGCAGGTGGCTGAGAGCGTAGTTGGTCATGACGAGCGTGCGGGTTGGCTAGGAGACGAGTGCGGGTTGGCGTTCGCTTAAGCGCTGGGAGGGCTCAAGAAGCCTCGTTGTGTAAGCATGTCCTGAACGGATGCGGCGCATTCGCTCAGTGAAAGTTGGCCAGTCAGCAACTGCAGGGCAGGTTGCTCGGGCGGTTCGTATGGGGAGGAGATGCCGGTGAACTCGGGGATCTCGCCGGCGCGCGCCTTCTTGTAGAGACCCTTGGGGTCGCGCGACTCGCAGACGTCGATCGGCGCGTCGACAAACACTTCGAGAAACTCGTTGTCACCGACGACTTCGCGAACTTGCGCACGGTCTGCTTGGAACGGCGAGATGAACGCGGTTAGCACGATCGCGCCGGAGTCGGCGAGGATCGCAGCAACGTGGCCGATGCGGCGGATGTTCTCGGTGCGATCGGCATCGGAGAAGCCGAGATCCGAGCACAACCCGTGGCGCACGTTGTCGCCGTCGAGCACGTAGACGAAACGACCGCTCTTGGTCAGCAGTTCTTCGGCCGCGCGGGCAACCGTCGACTTGCCGGATCCCGATAGGCCCGTGAACCACGCGACACACCCTCGTTGACCGAGAAGGTTCTCCCGATCCTGTCGCGAGATGACGCCTTCGTGGCGCACGATGTTACGGGGAGAATTAGTCATGGACGATGCGGTGGTCGAGCACTTCGGCGAGGTAGCGTCCATCCGGTGAAGCGGCCTGTCAAAGGCAATCATCGACGGTGGACTGGAGCGCGCTGGATTGCGTTCCAAGGGGCCCTTGCGAGCGTATGTTGGCCCCGGATTGGTTGGCCCAATCAGTGACGATTGACTGTTCGGAATCCGGTGAAAACGTCTGTGCGGTCCGCCAAGAAGAAATTGCGGTAACGCGCGTCGTGCATCAGGTCGTGGGTCGTGTAGGCGCCGCCTCGCACTTCGCGCTGCAGGTGGAACCACGGTGCCGAATACGTGACGTAGGGGCCCGGACGGAAACAGGCGTAGGGATAGAAGACCGTGTCGGTCCATTCCCAGACGCTCTTGCCCCAATGCATGCCGTATTTGGTCGCCGTCTCCCATTGCGCGGCGGTCGGCAGGCTGCGGCCGGCCCAGCGGCAATAGGCCTCGGCTTCGATGGCCGAGATGTGCACGACCGGTTGTTCGAGCGGTAGTGGCCCCCAATGGTTGTAGTGGCGGTGCTCGATGCCGCCAGAGTCACTGCGTCGCCAGCGCGTCGGCATCGAACCGCGGCCAAGCCCGTCCTTCGGCCAAAACTCGGCACGCTCGTAGCCGCCATCTTCGACGAACGCGAGGAAGGCGTCGTTGCGCACCGCATGCGAGTCGATCGAGAACTCGTTGAGCGTGATTGCTGCTTCGCCTTCGTTGTCGAACAAGAACTCGTCGTCGTCGCCCTGGCCGATCGTTAGCTCGCCACCGGGAACGACAATCTGGGCGGCTTTGGGCACATCAGACATCGTCACTCCGGTTGGGCACGCGTAGCCAAGCTCGCCGCGTGTCCAGCAGATCGCTTCGAGATGCATCAACTCGTGGAACAGCACGAGGTGCGCGAAGTAGCTCGTGTCGGGGTCGCCTGCGTGCTTCTCGATATGCGCCTGGCACGCTGCGAGTTGGCCGGCGAGCAGGTCGCATAGCTCTTCACGCGGGTAGAGCTTCATCTTCCAGCGGTCGGTGTGGCAGACGTGCGCGGAGTCGTAGTTCTCGTCCGGGCCGACGAACTGCGGAGGCTTGCTCGCTTCCTGCAAGCCGAGGCGATTCAGGCGGTGGGGGCCGCGCAGTAGCCAGAACTCGGCGGTCCAGCAGATGTGCCCTAAATCCCAGGCCGTCGGCTGGATGAACACGCCATACGGCATAACCCACTGTTCGTCGGTCAGGTCGAGGGTCGCTGCCAATGTTGCTTCCCTGGCCTCTGCAAGCGCGCCGCATAGAGCATCGGGTGATAAGCGGCGAGAGTTCCTCATGGTGATGAGCGGTTGCTGTCCGAGAATGGTTACGCGAGCACGGCTGCGAAGAACGCAAACCACTGTCGCTCATCCGTCCACATACCGATCGTTCGCAGGCCTGCTTGTTCGAGCAGCGCGCGGAACGAGTCGGGAGTGTACTTGTAGGAGTTCTCGGTGTGGATGCGCTCTCCTGCTGAGAACGAGCGTTCGCCATCTGGCCAGCGGACTACCGTTTTAGCTTTGGCCTCGAGCAGCATCTCAATGCGGCTGTCGTCTGCATTGAACAGCGCGCGATGCTGCCAATGCGCCGGCTCGAAGTTCGTGCCGGCGATACGGTTGACGTTGAGCAGCATGTTGAGGTTGAACGCGGCGGTCACGCCGAGCACGTCGTCGTAGGCGCGCTCTAGCGTCGTGTGGTCCTTGACTAGGTCGATGCCGATCCACAGCGCGCCGTCCTTCCGCATCTGTGAACGCACCTGCTGCAAGAACGAGTTCGCTTCGGAGGGCGTGAAATTACCGATCGACGAACCGGGATAGAAGAACAGGCGCCGTTCGGTTCGGACCTGACCCGGTATTACCAGATTGTTCGAGAAGTCGGTGCCGACGCCGATCATCTCGACGTCTTGGTGCTCGCGCTGCAACCGCGTCACCGTCGCCCGTAGGTGCTCCACCGAGATGTCGACCGGCACGTATTGCCTCGGCTTCACGAACGGGAACAGCCCCGGCGCCTTATCGCAACTGCCGGCGCCAAGATCGATCAGCGATCCGTTTTCGAGGTCGGTTACCTTCGCCATCTCCGGCAGGTGTCGCGCGAAGATCGCGGCCTCAGTGCGCGTCGGGTAGTAATCCGGTAGCACCGTAATAACGTCGAACAGCCGGGATCCGATTTCGTCGTATAGATACCATGCCGGGATGCGAGCCTCCGGGCTGCTGATCCCCGCTCGCAAATCGACTGCCGGATCACAGGAATCCGGCGACGAAGTTTGAATGAAATACGGTCTCACCGGTGCGTCCGTTGGGCAGTTGTGTCGCGACTTTGCGTGCTTTTCAACAGCTGTCGAAGCCGCGAGCATAAAGGCCACGCACCTCCAGTTTGCGATTCTGTCGTTTTCAGCAGCCGAGGCGCAGATGGTGCCAGAAGGGGTGGCCGGCGCTGCAGCAGGACCTCTTGTCGCGACGCTTCGTGCTGATTGCTTCTTGAGGCCGAAATGGGTGAGTTGTTCGCGCAGCGTTACTGGTGCGGGTGGGGAGGCGAAGGTCTCGCGGCCCAGAGCCTGGTTCCAGCGCAACCGGAACGCGTTCATGAAGTCGTTGCCGCCGAACATGAACCACACCACCACATCATGGCAGCGCCGAGCGCTTGGCCCATATCATCGCAGATGGGGTGACAATCGCCGGTTTCGATTCCGACTGGCCGCACTGCTGCGATTGCGGGATCAAGTCGAGCGCAGTGCGCGCAAGTGACTCGCTTTGGCGTTGTCCGAGGTCAACAGTTTCAATCAGCAGTTGGTCAGGGTTTGCCGAATCTCCCGCGACGGCGACGCTTGCGCAGACCCTCGTTGGTGGCGGCGCGGCGGCGGTGCTTGGCAACCTCTGCGCTTGAAAGGCAGTGACTTGACGGTGCAAAAAGCGGTAACGAGCCGTGGGGTATGCGTCGTATGATGCGCCACGGATTCTCTCAATGACGCCTCGATTCGACCCCCTCGCCCGCAAGCAGCAGTTCCCGATACTCAAGGCACTGTCCGAGCGCGTGCTCGTGTTCGACGGTGGCATGGGCACGCAGATCCATGCTGCGAATCTGACACTCGACGATTTTAACGGCCTCGAAGGCTGCAACGAACTGCTCGTCGAGACGCGCCCCGACGTGATCGAAGCGATCCACGAGTGCTACTACGTAGCTGGTGCCGATGTCGTTGAGACCAACACGTTCGGCGGCATGTCGTATGTGCTCGACGAGTTCGATATTGGTCACCGCGCCTTCGAACTCAACGAGATGGCCGCCAAATTGGCGCGCCGCGTCGCCGATCGCCTGAGCACGGCCGAGAAGCCGCTTTTCGTCGCTGGTTCGATGGGGCCGGGCACGAAGCTCGTGACGATCGGCCACATCACGACCGAAGAGCTGTTCACGTCCTACAAAGAATACGCCAAGGGCCTGATTGCCGGTGGCGTCGACTGCCTCAACATCGAGACCTGCCAAGACATCTTGCAGGTGAAGTTGGCGATCATCGCTTCGCGTGATGCGATGGAAGAGCTCGGCAAGGAAGTGCCGATCTTCTGCACGGTCACGATTGAGACGATGGGCACGATGCTGGTCGGCAGCGATATCGCCGCCGCCGTCACGACGCTCGAAGCGATGCCGGTCGACGTTATCGGCCTCAACTGCGCGACGGGCCCGGACCTGATGCAGGAGTCCGTTCGCCACCTTGGCAAGACGACGACGCGTTCGATCATGGTCATGCCGAACGCCGGCTTGCCGCGCAACGTCGGCGGCAACGCGGTCTACGACCTGACCCCGAAGGAACTCGCGACGTTCCAAGCACGCTTCGTCGAAGAGCATGGCGTCGCCGTCGTCGGTGGTTGCTGTGGCACGACGCCAGAACACGTGCAAGCGATGGCTGAAGCGGTCAAGGGCTTGGTGCCTGCTGCGCGTCCGACGTTCTATGAGCCGCAGTTGGCATCGCTGTTCCATGCGACGTCGCTCGACCAAGACACGGGTCCGCTGATTGTTGGCGAGCGCACCAATGCAAACGGCAGCCGGAAGTTCCGCCAGCTGATGCTCGACGGCGATGTCGAAGGCATGTTGCACATGGCCAAGGAGCAGGTGCAAGAAGGCTCGCACGTGCTCGATATCTGCTCGGCCTACGTTGGTCGCGACGAAGCCGCCGACATGCTGCAGTTGTTGCAGCCGATGGTGCAGCAGGTGACGGCACCGGTGATGATCGACAGCACCCAGATCGACGTCGTCGAGAAGGCGCTGCATGTAGTTCCTGGTCGCGCGATCATTAACTCGATCAACCTCGAGGATGGCGAAGGCAAAGCCGACGAACTGTGCAAGCTTGCCCGCCGCTACGGCGCGATGTTCGTTGCGTTGACGATCGACGAAGACGGCATGGCGAAGACCGCCGAGGACAAGCTTCGCGTCGCCAAGCGCATCTATGACATCGTCGTCAATCGCCATGGCATGAACCCGGGCGACCTGATCTTCGACCCGTTGACGTTCACGATTGGCTCAGGTGACGAAGCATCGCGCGATGCCGGTGAGCAAACGCTCAAGGGCATCAAGCTGATCAAAGAGAACATGCCCGGTGTGCGCACGATCCTCGGCCTTAGCAACATCAGCTTCGGTCTCGATCCTTACCCGCGCCAGATCCTCAATTCGGTCTACATGGCCGAAGCGATCAAGCACGGCCTCGACTCGGCGATCGTGCACGCCAGCAAGATCATTCCGACGCACAAGCTCGATGAGGAAGACAAGCAGGTCACACTCGACCTGATCTACGATCGTCGCACCGAGGACTACGACCCGCTGTTCAAGTTCATCGAACGGTTCACTGGTGCCAAGCGCATCGAAATGGGTAGCGGTGAGGATGAGATGCTCTTGTCGGTCGAGGAACGACTCAAGAAGCGCATCATCGACGGCAACAAGATCAACATCGACAAGCACCTCGATGAGGCGCGCGAGAAGTACACGCCGCTCGAAATCATCAATGGCGTGCTGCTCGGCGGCATGAAGGTGGTTGGCGAGTTGTTCGGAGCTGGCGAGATGCAGTTGCCGTTCGTGCTGCAGAGTGCCGAGGCGATGAAGGCTGCTGTCGCCCACCTCGAGCAGTTCATGGAGAAGGTCGAGGGCCAAGAGAAGGGCGTCATGGTGCTCGCTACGGTGCGCGGTGACGTGCACGACATCGGCAAAAACCTGGTCGACATCGTCGTCAGCAACAACGGCTACAAGGTCGTCAACCTTGGTATCAAGGTCCCCGCCGAACGTATTCTCGAAGCTGCCAAGGAGCACAAGGCGGACGCGATTGGCATGAGTGGCCTGCTCGTCAAGTCGACGGTGGTGATGAAGGAGAACCTCGAGTTGATGAACTCGCGCGGTATTGAAACGCCGGTCATCTGCGGTGGCGCTGCGCTCAACCGCGCCTTCGTCGAGCAGGACCTCGCAACGGCATACGGCAAGGGCACGGTCTACTACGGCAAGGATGCGTTCTCCGGTTTGTTCGTCATGGATGAACTGACGGGTCAGGGGGCGTCAACGTCTGCCAAGCCGCCAGTCGCCGATGGCGTCACCGTGACGAGCGATGGCGCCAACAAGCGCATCACCAGCCATCGCCGCATGACGCGCGCTGAGAAGGATGAGATGCTCAAGCACGCCTTCACCGAGTACGCCGACAGTGGCGTCGAACCGGCCGCAGTGATCCCGACGCCGCCGTTCTGGGGGCCAGCCGTGATGACGCCGGAGGAACTCGACCTGGGCACGGTCCTGCAATACGTCAACAAGAAGGCGCTCTACCGCCTGCAGTGGCAATACAAGCAGGGCAAGCGCGAGCAAGGCGCCTACGACAAGTTCATCGAGAAGACGGTCGACCCGCGCTTCCGTGAGTTGGTCAAGCAGGTGATCGTCGCCAAAACGCTCGAGCCGCGCGTCGTCTACGGTTACTGGCCTTGTTACAGCGATCGCAACGCGCTGGTCATACTCGATCCGAATGATCGCAAGACCGAGCTCACGCGCTTCGAGTTCCCGCGCCAACCCGGTGGTCGCCGCATGTGCCTGTCGGACTTCTTCCGCAAGAAGGGCAGCGGCGAGCTCGATGTTGTCGGCTTCTCGCTGGTCACGATGGGCGCGGTCGCCACGACCGAGAGTGAGCGCTTGTTCCGCGAGAACCGCTACGACGAATACCTGCACTTCCACGGCCTGTCGGTCGAAGGCGCTGAAGCACTGGCCGAGTATTGGCACAAGCGCATGCGTCAGCAACTCGACATTGCTTCCGCAGACGCGTCGGACATCAACGATCTGTTCAAGCAGAAGTACCAAGGCAGCCGTTACTCGTTCGGTTACCCCGCGTGCCCGAATATCGAAGACCAGGACAAGCTGATGCCGTTGCTCGAAGCGTCGCGCATTGGCGTGTCGCTGAGCGAAGAGTTCCAGCTGGACCCGGAGCAGAGCACGTCGGCAGTCATCTGCCACCACCCTGACGCGAAGTACTTTAACGTGAGCGTGACCCGTTAGGTCGCGGTCGGAAGGGCTAGCGCTTCTTCAATCCGTTGATGCGTGTCTTCAGTTAGCACGCCTTGCTCTCGATTCTGTGCCCGCTGTTTCGCGTGATCCGCAGCTTGGCACCGACACTGTTCGCCTTGCTGTGGGCTTGTTTGTCAGCGCTCAGGACAACGACTGGCGCGATGGCCTTTGTGCCGCGCCCATGTTCACGGCCGGCCGGCCAGGCGGTTAGCGTCAGTCGCCGTCGCGCTCGACCTGGATCACTTCCACCGGACAATCGTCCGCGGCTTGGTCGATGTCTTCGCTGAGCGGGCCAAAGTGTGTCGCGGCATCGGGCTTGATGACGCAGTCCTCGTCGTCAGGCACTTCGAAGACCTGAGGCGCGATGTCCTCACAGAGCTTGCAGGAGATGCAGCCTTCTTCGATCCAGACTTTCTTGATGGGGGTGTCGGTCACGGTGCGGTTTCGGCGCAGCATCGTGGGACGAATAGCCGCGACTGGCAAGAGCCATAACCTTGCCCGCTTCGAAAACGCGTCGATCTCGGCCTGCAAACTGGCTTTGGTGACGGTGACGATTTGTTCGATCGCAGAATCTGCGCCCGAAGTCGCTAGTGAACATCCGCTTTTAGTCGTGGCTACGGTGTCGGTGCGCTCGCGATCATCTCATCGAGCATCGGGTGCTCCGGCGCGTCCTTGCGCCAAGCCATCACGATCGGGAACGTGATGCGCGGCTTGCCCCACGCATACGCGGTCAAGCGCCGCCCCTTCGGTCCGTCGGGGTCGAGGCTCGGCACCAGCGACCATCCCAGCCCTGATTCAACGTAGCCAAGGATCGTGTCGGCGGTGTCGAGGCCGATAGCCGACGTCGGAGTGATGCCATGCATCGCCAGTGCTCGCAGTTGCAGCGCGTGTTGTCGGCTTCCGATCGGATAGGTCAAGAACGGCATGTCGTTGAGTTCTTCGAGCTTTGGCCGGCCCCGCTTCGGGGCGCGTTCGCGCGGCACGACTAGGCAAGCATGCATCGTGGCGATGACTTGCGTGGCAATGTCGTCGGGTACCTCCGGGATGTGCGCGAGCAGCACATCGGCCGCACCGGTACGCAGGATGTTTAAGTCCACCTGGATCAGTCCCTGCAAGTTCAGTTCTGCATTCGGCCGCTTCTTGCGAAGCATCACCAGCCAACTTGGCAGTAGTTGTCGAATCAGCAGCGACTCGGCATGGATCGTCAACGAGCCATCGAAGTCACCGGTGCGAACGTTGTTGATCACGCGCGGCAAATCGCGAAAGAACGGCGTGATGAACTGCATCAAGTGTTCGCCAGCAGGGGTCGGTTGCATGCGGTCCTTGCCAACCCGTTCTAGCAAAGTCGCGCCGATCTCAGTCTCCAGCTTGCGCACCTGCTGATGCAGCGCAGGATGCGTAATTGGATACGGTGCGGCCCGAGCAGCCTTGGCATAACCGCCTTCGGTAGCGACAAGATGAAACCCAGCCAAACGATGTAGGTCGATCATGTAGCTCAGCTTAACGATTGTCTGAAGCCTGTTGGCACAGTGCTTGGACAATGGGCAACAAACTGACACTTGGTCGGGTCCGCGAATCTAGTGACCTGTTGGCGAAGACATTGGCTTGACAGGGTTGCGATCATCGATGTAGATCGCTGCGCGGCAACGCCTGCGACTCGATAGATGCGACAAGGGACCTCGGGTGCCGGATTGCGCGGTCCTGTTGAGTGAACGGGGATTTTCAACGGACTGCTAGAGATCGACGCAAACGAGTTGCCGGCACGTCTTGTCGCGTAGACTAGTAACCAACTTGGCAGCGACAGTTTGAGGGGTGTGGTTTCAGGTGGTTCCCGCGGTCGTTAAGCTTCGCTTAACGATGGGGTTACCGTAACTATCGCCACGAATACGCTGGAACTGGCGATAGTTCCGCTTGTCAAGTTCGTCACAGGTGCCTGCCATGACTACAGAATCCAAGTCTAAACCGTTCCCCATGTCGTCGCTGCTGACGGCTCAGTTCTTCGGCGCGTTTAACGATAACGCGTTCAAGATGATCATCACGTTGATCGGGATCGCGGCTGTCAAAGACAGCGGCGAACTCGCGCAGCAAGAGGTGACGCGCAACGTGATGGTCGCGCTGACTTTGCCGCTGATGCTTGGCTCGATCCCGGCAATGGTCTACGGCGACCGCGTTTCGAAGCGCAGTCTCATCGTTTGGACCAAGTTCGCCGAAGTCTGCCTGATGGCGCTCGGGGCGTTCGTCTTGTGGAGCGAGCCCGAAGGATGGTCGCCTTACCTCGTGCTGATCGGCATGGGTCTGCAGAGTGCGATGTTCGCACCTGGCAAGTATGGCCTGCTGCCGGAGGTGATGAGTCAAGACAAGCTGACGAGTGCGAACGGCAAGCTGGAGGCGGCGAGCTTCTTGGCGATCATCCTCGGCACGGTTGCCGGTGGCCTGTTGCTGCAGACCTTCAACTCACTGGGTGGTGTCGCTGAGGGCGGCGCGACTTCGTCATTGGTATGGCTCGCTGGCGCGATCCTGACGATCTTCTCGGTGTTCGGGTTCTTAGCGGCGCTGCGGTTGCCCAAGGTGCCAGCGAGCGGTGGCGGAGAACCGGCCAGGGTCGTCATCGCGACCGCATGGAGGTCCGTGCGCAAGGACCGCATCCTGTGGCGTGCGACTCTCGGCACGATCGCCTTCTGGAGCATCGCCAGCCTGCTTGGGCAGGACATGATGATCTACGGCAAGAACGTGCTCGGCTTCGAGGACAAATACGCCGGGTTGCCGTTCGCGTTGTTCGCCGTTGGCGTTGGCGCCGGCTCGCTGCTGGCAGGTCGCATGTCGCGTGGCCGCATCGAGACGGGCTTGGTGCCACTCGGTGCCATCGGCTTGGCGTTGTCGACTGCGATCATGGGCCTGTTTGCGCCCGGCACGATCGGCACGTTCGCATTGATGATCATGCTCGGTGTCTCGAGTGGCTTGATCGTGGTGCCGCTCAACTCGCTGGTCCAATGGCGCGCGCCCGCAACTTGCCGCGGTGCCGTGATCGCTTTCGTTAACATGGTGTCGTTCGCCGGCATGATGATTGGCAACTTCGGTTGCACGTGGTTCTGTGCCGCCGGCCTTGACAGTGCTGAGATTCTGCTGGCTGTCGCAGTTGTGACGTTGGTCGCAACAGTGTGGGCGGTCTGGTTGTTGCCAGACGCGCTGCTGCGCCTGGTCATCGTCATGGTCGCGCACGCGCTCTACCGCGTCCGCATTGTTGGCGCGACGAATGTGCCAAAGACTGGCGGCGTGATGCTGGTGCCCAACCACGTCTCGTTCCTCGATGGTCTGTTCTTGTTTGCGTCAACCGATCGGCCGATTCGCTTTGTAGTCGAGCAGTACTGGTACGAACGCCGGCTGTTGAAGCCGTTCATGAAGGCGCTCGGTGTCATCCCGATCAGTGGCGCCGGCGGTGCTCGCAACGTCTTGCGGGCGCTGCGTGATGCCGGCAAGGCACTCGACGATGGCGAAGTGGTGTGCATGTTTGCCGAAGGTGAGATCAGTCGTATGGGCAGCACGCTGCCGTTCCGCGGCGGTCTGAATCGCATCGTCAAGGGTCGCAGCGCACCAATCATCCCGGTGCATCTCGGCCGCGTTTACGGCTCGTTCGGTAGCTCGCGCCAAGGTCGCCTGAAGTGGTTGCCGACCAAGATCCCGTGCCCCGTCACGGTGTCTTTTGGCGAGCCGATGTCCAACGAAGTGCGCCCCGATGAGGTTCGCGTCGCCGTCGAGAACCTCGCCGAAGGAGCGTCGCGTCTGCGCGCCGATGAGCTGCAACCACTGCACGTCGCGTTCGTCAAGCGCGTGCGGCGGGCACCATGGCGTCACTGCCTGGGCGATAGTCAGGGTAAGAAGTTGTCGCGCGGTGCATCGCTCGCCGGTGCCTTGGTGCTGGCGCGTCGCTTGCGGCCGCACTGGGGTGATCAGAAAAACGTCGGCATCATGTTGCCGCCGTCGATCGGTGGCGCGTTGGCCGCGTTCGCCGCCAGCATGTCCGGTCGCACGTCGGTGTCGCTCAATTACACCGTTGGGTCGGCCGCGATGAAGTCTGCGGTGTCCCAGGCGGGGTTGACCTCGCTGGTCACGTCAAAGGCCTTCTTGGAACTCCTGCCGAAGGAGATGCTCGAAGGCCTGGAAGGGCTGGAGATGATCTTGCTCGAGGATGTGATGCAGGGTGTGTCGGCGTTCGAGCGCGTCGGCTGTTTGCTGCGCGCGTTACTCTTGCCCATGGCCATGCTCGAGCGTTCATGCGGTGCGAAACGGCGCGTCACTCGTGATGACATCGCCGCGATCTTGTTCAGTAGTGGTAGCACGGGCGAACCCAAGGGCATTGTGTTGACGCACAAGAACTTGCAGGCCAACTGTGACGCGATTGCGCAGGTCGTGCCGTCAGATCGCACCGACAAGTTGGTCGGCGTGCTGCCGATGTTTCACTCGTTCGGCAATCTGGCGTTGTGGTACGCCGTCGGCCAAGGCGCTGGCATCGTGTTCCATCCCAATCCCCTCGAGGCCGATGCTGTTGGTCACTTGGTCGCAACCAACCAAGCCACCGTGCTGATCGCGACGCCGACGTTCTTACAGCTCTACAACCGACGCTGCGAGCCGGGTCAGTTCGGTTCCCTGCGGTTGGTGCTGACCGGCGCGGAGAAGCTGACCGATGAGTTGGCGGATGCATTCGCCGACCGCTTTGGTCTGCGTCCGATCCAAGGCTACGGTGCGACGGAGTGTTCGCCGGCGATCTCGGTTGGCGCACCGGGCTACCGTGCAGCTGGCTTCTATCAGTCCGGTTCACGTCGTGGCTCGGTCGGTCGACCGTTGCCTGGTGTGACGGTCAAGATTGTCGATCCCGACACGCGCGAACTGATGCCAATGGGCGAAGCGGGCATGGTGCTCGTGCGCGGTGCCAACGTTATGCAGGGTTACCTCGATCGCGACGACCTGACCGAGAAGGCGATGCACGATGGCTGCTACATCACTGGCGATATCGGCCGCATGGATGCGGACGGCTTCCTGTTCTTGACCGACCGCTTGTCGCGCTTCAGCAAGATTGGTGGCGAGATGGTGCCTCACGGTGCGATCGAAGATCACTTGCAGGAATGCACGGCGCATCACGACCGTGTATTCGCCGTCTGCGGCATCCCTGATGAACGCAAGGGCGAACGGTTGGCGGTGCTGACGACCTTACCGGAGTCAGCCATCCCGGACGTGCTCGACAAGATGGGGCTGCGCGGTTTGCCGGCGCTGTTCTTGCCGCGCAAGAACCAGTTCGTTTACGTCGACTCGTTGCCGCTGTTAGGCACCGGCAAACTCGATCTGCGCAAGGTTAAGGAGGTCGCTGTCGCTGCTGATCAGGAAGTGCCCGGTGCCGACGCCTGAATGCAGTAGGCCGGATGGCCTCTCCGAAGGCACCGTCAAGCTGCGATTGTTCTCCAGGTGAGACGGACGCGTTGTCGTTCGTATCGCGACAGCGCTAGCCATGTAGCGCTGACTGCGGCAGCATGTTCGCATGCTGCGCGCCTTGTCCGTGTTGTTTGTTTGTTTGCTAGCCAACGCCGTCACCTGCCAGGGTTCGGCTGTGGATTATCTCCGAGCGACTGATTTGCTGGCCAAATGGTCGCGTCTTGGCGGTGCGTTCAAGCCCGACGTCCACTGGGTGTCGGATGGTCTGTGGTATGCGACCGGCCGTGGCGATAGCCGAGAGTTTGTGCACGTGGCTCGCGACGGCACGGTGCGACGTGGGCGCGACGCCAAGCGCATCGGCATCGACGATAAGCCAAAGCGATTGGCTCCGCGTAAGAACTGGTCGGCGAGTTCCAATTCACGGCGCGCCTCGACGCTGACTTTCGAGAACCGCCTTAAGCGCAAGGTCCGCCTGTTCTGGGTTGATCGCCGCCGCAACGTGCGCGCTTTCGGTGAGATCGCACCGGGCAAGAAATTGACGCAGTCGACGTTCGCTGGGCACACGTGGATCGCAGATTACAGCAGGAATGACCTAGTTGGCGTGTTCGTTGCGGAGGCTGGCAAGTGCCAGGCCGTGTTCGATGAAGAGTCGCGCGGTGCTGCCCAACAAGTGCCGCACCGCGAGGATGCCAGTCAGCGTTTGGTTGCTCGCGATCACGACGTTTGGTTGCTTCAAGAGGACGGTAAGCGGCAGCAACTGACAACGGATGGCACAGCCGAAGACGGTTATCGCGTGCCTCCGCATGTCTCGCCCAACCAAGAGCGGGCTCTCGGGTTTCGGGTCCGCAAGGCCGAGCAGCGCATGGTGCATCGCGTCGAGTCGTCGCCGCGCGATCAGTTGCAGCCGAAATTGCATTCACGCAACTACCTCAAGCCGGGTGATCGCATCGCGCGTCCATTGCCAGCCTTGTTCGATCTGAAGAACGGTAAGCATATCCCGGTCGACGCCGCCAAGTTTGACAACGCCTGGGCGATCAACCACGTGCACTGGTCTGCCGATAGCAGCGAAGTCTATTGCGTGTTCAACCAACGTGGCCATCAGCACCTGCGTCTCTATGCGATTGACGCGACCTCTGGCAAGGTGCGCACGGTCATTGATGAGCACAGCGAGACCTTCATCGACTACTCACAGAAGACCTGGCTGCACTGGCTCGAAGGTGACAAACTGCTGTGGGCTAGTGAGCGCGACGGGTGGAACCACATCTATCACGTCAATGCGAAGACCGGCGCGACGCGTCAGGTCACCAAAGGAAACTGGTTGGTGCGTAAGGTTGAACGCGTCGATGGCAAGCAGATTTGGTTCACGGCGCTTGGCCTGCATCCAGATCAAGACCCGTATCACGCGCACCTTGCCCGCATTGACTTCGATGGCAACAATCTGACGCCTCTGACGGAGTCGGATGGCTACCACGAATGGCAGTTCTCGCCGGACCGCGCGCTATTGCTGGCGCGTTGGTCGCGAGTCGATCACCCATGGGTGACTGAACTGCGAAACGCGGTCACTGGCAAGTTGCTCGTCGAACTCGGCCGCGACGATCGTTCGGCACTGTTGGCTGCTGGCTTCTTGCCACCGGAGCGCTTCGTTGCCAAGGGACGCGATGGCAAGACCGACATCCATGGCATTCTGATCAAGCCATCCAACTTCGACCCCAAGCGTCGCTACCCGGTGATCGAAGACATCTACGCCGGCCCTCACAGTCACTTCGTGCCGAAGCGATGGGGGATTGGTCGCCGCCAACGCAAGGTCGCCGAATTGGGATTCGTCGTCGTTCGCATTGACGGCATGGGCACGAACTGGCGCAGTCGCGCATTCCATGACGTGTGTTGGCGCAACCTGAAGGATAGCGGGTTCCCCGATCGAATCGCTTGGATGCGCGAAGCCGCCGTCACCCGGAACTACATGGACCTCGAACGGGTCGGCATCTTCGGTGGCAGTGCCGGTGGTCAGAGCACACTCGCGGCGTTGCTGCACTTTGGTGACTTCTACGATGTGGGGGTCTCGGATTGCGGTTGCCACGACAATCGCATGGATAAGACTTGGTGGAATGAGGCGTGGCTC
This sequence comes from uncultured bacterium, assembly GCA_937906475.1. Lineage (GTDB taxonomy): Bacteria > Planctomycetota > UBA1135 > UBA1135 > UBA2386. The sequence continues at coordinate 22,722 of CALCZA010000069.1, read as the reverse complement.
GGTTGGCCTGTTGGTCCTTGGTATGCCGACAATTCCAACGTGACCCACGCAGGCAAGTTGCAGGGGCAGTTGCTGTTAACTGTCGGTGAGTTGGATACCAACGTGGACCCCGCATCGACGATGCAAGTGGTGGATGCGTTGATCCGGGCTGATAAGGACTTCGATTTGGTCGTTGTCCCGGGTGGTCAGCACGGTGTCGGCGAGGGGTCTTATTTGGTCCGCCGCCGTCAGGACTTTTTCGTCCGGCACTTGTTGGGCGTAAGCCCGCGGCATCACGATTAGTTGTCATCCCGGGATGATGCCCGCCACGCATCCTCTGCTCGTCGCGGTTGCCAGCGCTCTTGCCGTGCATGATGAGCGAAGAGCGCTAGGTCGTGACGGAGTTGACTGCTGAGATGCACCCGATCACCTGAGCCTGCATACTACTCCGCATGGCAGCAATGCGATGCGTGGTCGTGCGCGAACACGGCGGCTTTGACCGACTACTGATGGAAGAGCGGCCCGTGCCCGAACCGGGTGCCGGGCAGGTTCGTATTCGCATCCGCGCGATCGGCTTGAACCACCTCGATACCTGGGTGCGTCGCGGTGTGCCCGGTCATCAGTTTCCGTTGCCGTTGATTCCGAGCAGTGATGGCAGTGGCGTTGTCGATGCGATCGGCGCCGGTGTTTGCGGCATCCGCGAAGGCGATGAAGTCGTCGTGTTGCCGGGTGTGTCGTGCGGTGCGTGCGAAGCCTGTCAGTCCGGGGTCGACCAGTTGTGCCGCGACTACGACATTCTCGGTGAGAGTTGCGATGGCACGAGCGCCGAGTATGTGTGCTTGCCAGTCGCTAACGTGGCGCCTAAGCCCACCTCGTTGTCGTTCGATCAAGCTGCCTCGGTTTGCCTCGTCTTTCAGACCGCGTGGAACATGCTGGTGCGTCGCGCGGAGTTGCGCGCTGGCGAGACCGTGCTCGTTCACGCTGGCTTGTCAGGTGTTGGTTCGGCCGCCGTGCAGATCGCTCGTGCCTTAGGCGCACAGGTCATCGCGACGGCCGGCAGTGCCGAGAAGTGCGCAAAGGTGAGCGCGCTTGGTGCCCATCATGTCATCGATTATCAGGCGACCGACTTCGTCACTGAAGTACGCAAGCTAACGGGCAAGGATGGCGTGCAGGTGGTGTTCGAGCATGTCGGCGAGGCGACCTTCGCCGGCTCGATCAAGTGCTTGTCACGTGGTGGCCGGGTCGTCACCTGCGGCGCGACCACCGGCGGCAACGTTCAGGTGTCGCTGCACCAGGTGTTCTTCAAGAGCCTGTCCATCCTTGGCTCGACGATGGGCAGCAAAGGTGACCTGCGTCAGGTGCTGCGTATGTTCGAACAAGGCCAGTTCCAAGCCGTTCTGGATCGCTCAATGCCGATGGCGGAAGTGGGAGAGGCTCATCGCTTGCTCGAGTCGCGCGAAGCTATGGGCAAGATCGTGCTCACGGTCTGAGCCCACACCGCTATTGCACGCGATAGATAATGGCGTCCGGCAGTCGCACCTTGTGGTGAGGCAGTCCACGGCCAGCGTTGGGCGGCAAGCGTGCGTGCTCGGTGCTGGCGTCGGCTATCGATGTGGTCTTTTAGCGTGGCATTTCACGGCCGGCATACCGAAGAATCGGGCGTAGATTGCTCCAACTCGGGCACAACGGCACTTCGCGGTGGCGCTGCGGCGCGGAATCCGCAAAATGCTCCGCCCGATGACTTCACGAGTGCTCTCCGAGCGACGCGGCGATGCCGTGCTCGTCACCCTGAACGCGCCTGAGCGGCGTAACGCGATCGATCAAGAGATGGTCGACGGCCTTCATGCCGTGCTCGATGAGCTAGAGCATGATGAAACCGTCGCTGCGATCGTGTTGACCGGTGCCGGCGAAAAAGCCTTCGCGGCCGGGGCCGACATCGCGCAACTTCGCGATCGCACCTCAAGCGACGCACTCAAGGCGATCAACAGCGGCATCTTTAACCGCATCGAAGAGTTCGCTGTGCCAGTGATCGCCGCGGTTAAGGGCTACGCGCTCGGTGGCGGTTGCGAACTCGCGATCGCTTGCGACCTGCGTGTGCTCGGCGAGTCCGCTAAGATGGGCCAGCCCGAGGTTAAACTCGGCATCATTCCTGCCGCCGGTGGCACCTATCGCCTACCGCGTCTCGTCGGTCTCGGCCTGGCGCGCGAGTTGGTCTACACCGGCCGCATGGTGGCCGCCGACGAAGCCATGCGCATCGGCCTCGCCAACAAGGTCGTGCCCGACGCCGAAGTCGTCGATGCCGCACTCGCGATGGCCGACGCTATCGCCAAGAACGGCCGCCTCGCAGTGCGCGCCGCCAAGCGTGCCCTCAATGCCTTGTCGCGACCCGGACACGAGAACGCAGTTGTGTTCGAGAGTTCGACACAGGCAGTGTTGTTTGACAGTGATGACAAGAAAGCGCGCATGGATGCGTTCTTGAGCAAGCAAAAGAAGAGCTGAAGAGAAGAACTGAACGATGAGTGATACACAGTTTGCAAAGGTTGCGGTTCTTGGTGCAGGAACGATGGGTGCTGGAATCGCGCAAGTTTGCGCGCAAGCCGGTTCTACTGTCGTGCTCCAAGACATCACCGATGAGTTCGTGCAGAAGGGACTCGAGCGCGTTCAGGCCTTCCTGCAAAAGGGCGTCGACCGCGGCAAGACCACCGAAGCCGTTCGCGATGAAGTGCTCTCGCGCATCACGATCACCAGTGATCGCAAGGAAGCCGCAACCGGCGCCGACCTGGTTGTCGAAGCAGTGCCCGAAAAGCTCGAATTGAAGAACGGGCTCTTCCGCGAGTTAGCCGACATCGTCAGCGCGACCTGTGTGCTAGGCAGCAATACGTCGTCCTTGTCGTTGGCTAAGGTTTTTGAAGGCGTCGCCAATCCCGAGCGCTGCATCGGCATGCACTTCTTCAACCCGGTGCCGTTGATGAAACTGCTCGAGTTGGTGCGCACTGACGCGACGTCGCAAGCGACGATTGATTCGGTCACCGTCTACTCCAAGCAGCTCGGCAAAGAGCCGATCATCGTCAAGGACAGCCCCGGCTTCGCGAGTTCGCGTTTGGGCGTGTGCCTCGGCCTAGAAGCCATCCGAATGTTGGAGTCGGGCGTCGCGTCTGCTGAAGACATCGATAAGGCCATGGTGCTCGGCTACGGCCACCCGATGGGCCCGTTAAAGTTGACGGACTTGGTTGGCTTGGATGTGCGATTGGCGATTGCCGACTACTTGCGCACCGAGTTAGACCTAGCTGGGTTCGAAGCGCCGGAATTGATGCGCAAGATGGTTGCTGATGGCAAACTCGGCAAGAAGAGCGGCCAGGGCTTCTACGCCTGGTAACGGCTGGGGCGGGCGAGCAACTCGGTCCTTCTCTTCTGGGTCAAATGCGCAGCCAATCGGGCCGTGATGAGTAGCGTGGTCGGGGCTTACAAGAAGCCGCCGTCGACGCCTATCACTTGCCCCGTCACATAGCTCGCAGGTTCGGATGCCAAGAACCCGACCACGGCCGCGACTTCATCTGCCGTTCCCATGCGCTGCATCGGGATCATGTTCTGCACGACGTCCGGAACGCCCGCGGTCATGTCCGTTTCGATCAAGCCCGGTGCGATTGCGTTGACCGTGATGTTGCGCTTCGCCATTTCGATCGCGAGCGACTTGGTGGCGCCGATGATGCCAGCCTTGGCGGCGGCGTAGTTGCTCTGGCCACGGTTGCCCTTGATCGCCGAGATCGACGACATGTTGATGATGCGGCCCCAGCGCTTCTGGACCATTTGCATCAGCAGCGGCTTAGTGACGTTGTAAAAACCGCCGAGGGTCGTTTGGATGACATCGTTCCACGCGTCGGGCGACATTGCGGGCAACGGCGCATCCCTGACGATGCCAGCATTATTGACGATGACCGAGATCGGGCGTTTATCGCTCAGCATCTGGTCGATCGCCGTCTGCGTCGCTGCCGTGTCGGCGACGTCAAATTGGAGCGCCTCGGCTTCGCCGCCGGCTTCCTGGATCGAGTTCACGACGGCTGCGGCTGCGTCTGCGTTGCTGTGGTAGTTGACGATGACCGGGTGGCCCATCGTGGCCAGATGACGGCATACGGCGGCACCGATGCCGCGACTGCCACCTGTTACGAGTGCACGACGATCAGAAGCGGGGGTGGTCATGGTATGCGGGAATACTTGGCAACAAGGGCAAACGTCAAGCAACGCGTGCCGGACAGGCTCGTTGTTGCATGACGGTGTTGATTTCGCACGCTTTATCTGCAGGGCCGGTGCGGCATCCTGCCCGTTGCGGCCGCACCCCCTTTGCCCTGGGCCCGGATTGCGGTGATGATGTCGTCATGCCGTTTTTGCGCCGCCAAGCCTTAGATCGCCGAACGTTCTTGCGTGGCGGTGCCGCATGCCTTGCGTTGCCATGGCTTGATGCGATGGCGCCCGCCATGTCCGCGCCGCCCAAAGCTAAGCCGCGCGCCGTGTTCGTTTACGCGCCCAACGGCATGAACATGGAGCAGTGGCGGCCGAAGGGTAACGGCCACCGTGCCAAGTTTGGGGCAACGCTGACATCGCTGGAACCGTTGCGCAAACGACTCACGGTATTTAGCGGCCTAGGCATCGACGCGGGCCACGCGCACGGTGATGGGCCTGGTGATCATGCGCGGGCCGTGTCGACGTTCTTGACGTGTGCGCATCCTCGTAAAACGGGCGGGGCAGATATCCACGTCGGCGTGTCAGTCGATCAGGCGATCGCCAAGCAGATCGGCGGTGCGTCGCCGTTTGCGTCTCTCGAAGTTGGTATGGACCGCGGTAAGTCTGCTGGCGTTTGTGACTCGGGCTATTCGTGTGCCTACAGCAACAACATGTCATGGGCAGCGCCGGATAAGCCCGTGGCTAAGGAAGCGGATCCGCGGGCCGTATTCGCGCGGTTGTTTGGCGACCCTGAGTCTGCTCTGGATCGAGAACAGCAGAAGAAGCAACGCGACTGGGATCGTTCGGTTCTCGATCTCGTCAACGCCGACGCGAAGTCGCTTCGCAACAAGCTTGGAACTGCCGACCGACGCAAGTTGGAGCAGTATCTCGAGTCCGTTCGCGAGTTAGAGAAGCGGTTACAGCAGGAACCGGAAGAAAAAGAGATGACGCCGGTTCCGGATGGCTTGCTGAGCGGTCGCCGCGACTTCCCGGAAAAGCTGCAGTTGATGTATGAACTCGTGGTGCTCGCTTTGGCCACCGAACGCACGCGCGTTGTGACATTCATGCTCGGCAATGGTGGCAGCAACCGGAGTTTCCGCTTCCTCGGGGTTCCCGAAGGTCACCACACGCTGAGTCATCACGGCAAGGTCGAAAAGAAGCGTCAGGCGATCGCGAAGATCGACCGCTTCTACGTCGATCAGTTCGCCGGTTTCTTGCAGCGTCTAACCGAGCAGCAGGACGGCGATGCGGATCTGCTGAGCAACAGCTTGGTGCTATATGGATCCGGCATCAGTGACGGCAACCGGCACAACCATCACGATTTGCCGATGTTGTTGTGTGGTGAAGGCGCTGGCGTAGCGAAGGCGCAGGGGCACATCACGCATGCGAACAAGACGCCGATGGCCAACCTCTATCTGTCGGTAATGAAGGCGATGGGCTGCCGCGCCGACCAGTTTGCCGACAGCACCGAGCTACTGAGCCTCCGCTAGCAGTCTCTGGTGCGTGGGCCGTGTCTACGCGGCTAGATCTTGGTTGCAAGGAACTCGTAGACTGGCGGGCATTGCACGAAGCCTTCGCCGTTTTCGATCTTCTTGAGGTCGGCGATGAGTTCGTCACAATCGCTTTGCTTCAGTTCGCCCATCGCGACCAGCTTGGGCGCGAACGTGTGCCACCAAGTGTTAGGCCATGCGAACATGCTGTCGTTGCCGCGCGCGACACGCAGGTGGGCGCGCACATCATCGAGGCGTAGTCCGTGGGCTTCGAACATCGCCGGCAAGCGCGCGCCGATATCTGGGTCGCCACCGTGGCTTAGCCAAGAGCGCGCCGTTGCTTCGACGACGATGTCATGGCTGCGGCTTCGTGGCGCAAGCGTCATCGAGCGGTAGTTGAAGTAGTCCTGGACGGCGACGCGGCCGCCGGGCTTGAGCGCGTTGGCGATTCCGCGCACGACGCTGTCTGGGTCAGGGACGAAGCACAGCACCCAGCGCGCATACGCGAAATCAAACGGTTCTTGGCCGTCGAGCACTTGGTCTAGTTCTTGTACGTCGCCGACCTTCGCCGTTAGGTGATCGATGCCGGTTGCTTTGGCTAGGCTATTCGCCCGATCGATAAACGTCTTCGATTCATCGACACCGAAGACGTATCCGTAGCGTGTTACCAGGTTGGCGAGATCGCATGCGGCGTAGCCGGGGCCGCAGCCAACATCGAGAACGCGGTGGCCCATCTGAAGTTGTGCTCGTCTAAAGGTCTGCGCTGAGACGTCGCCCCACAATCGATTCTGCAGCGCTAGGCGGGCCAACTCGTCTTCGCCGGATCCGAGGATGTACTCGCCTTCTGTCATGGTGGCGATCTTGTCGCCAGCGGCCGCGCAGGGCTACCAATAGCATGGATTGTATGCCATTCATGCTTCGCTCGCGCTTTGGCGATTAGCCGCCCGCCGACATGCAGTTGGGCATCTATCACAGTTGGCTTAGTCCCGAGGTCAGGAGCGTGATATGGCATTCGCAAGGGGCGGGATTGGTTGTTATCGGCTTGGTTGTTGAGGGGCTTGTGGGGTCCCGCGTAGTCTGCAGTGCATGAAAATCAGGCGATTGCTAGACCTGGCTGTATTGCTGGGGTTTGCGGCGGGTGGTGCTCTTGCACAGGAGGTTCCACACGTATTCGTTGGGGCGATCCTAGAGACGTGTGATGGTCCGCCTATTGATGGCGGCGTGCTTGTCGTGCATCGCGGCAAGATCGTTGCTGTTGGCAGTGCCGCGGATGTGCAGATCCCGGCCAGTGCGGTGACCGTCGACGCCACCGGCCTCACGATCATGCCGGGTTTGGTGTGCAGTCATTCGCATATCGGCTCGGTATCGGGCGGTGATTCTAGTGGCCCAATTCAGCCAGAAGTTCGGGCGCTCGACTCGATCAATGCGCGCGACCCTGGCATTCAGAAGGCGCAAGCGGGCGGCATCACGACGGTCAACGTCATGCCGGGTTCGGGTCATCTGCTGTCGGGGCAGACGATCTACATGAAGTTGCGTGACGTGTTCACGATGGAGGAACTCGCGGTTCGTAACGCCGATGGCAGCATCGCCGGTGGCATCAAGATGGCTAACGGCAGTAATCCGCGCAAGTCGGCGCCGTTCCCTGGCACACGGGGTAAGGCGGCGGCGTTGGTGCGCGCGCAGTTCCATCGTGCTCGCGATTACCAACGCAAGGTCAAAGTCGCGAATGGTGATCCCGAGAAGATGCCGGATCGCAGTCTCGGTATGGAAGCGTTGATCGAGGCGATGGAAGGCAAGCGTATGGTGCATCACCACACGCATCGCCAAGACGACATCCTGACGGTGTTGCGTTTGCAGAAGGAGTTCGGCTTTCGCGTTGTGTTGCATCACGTCAGCGAGGGTTGGATGGTCGCCAAAGAGATCGCTGCAGCGAAGGTGCCGTGCTCAGTAATCGTGATTGACTCTCCCGGTGGCAAGCTCGAAGCGGCGCGACTGTCGCTGCAGACCGGTGCCATCCTGGACAAGGCCGGAGTGCTAGTCGGCTTCCATACTGATGACGGCATTACGGATAGCCGCCTGTTCTTGCGCTCGGCGGCACTCGCCGTTCGCGCTGGTATGGATCGCCAGAAGGCCTTGCAGGCGGTCACGATCGCCAACGCGCGCATGCTCGACATGCAGGATCGTGTTGGCACGTTGACGGTTGGCAAGGATGCGGACTTCGTGCTGTTGTCCGGCGATCCCTTTTCGGTCTATACGCGTGTGCAGCAAACCTGGGTCGAAGGTTCCAAGGTGTTCGACCTCAGTGACCCGAAGGATCGCTTGATGGCGACTGGAGGCTTTGGTGCGAGCAACGACCAGGCACAATCCATGTGCTGCTACGGCCAGGGAGGTGGCCAGTGATACTCTCTTCGATGACGTGCTTGCTTGTGGCGTTTACGAGTGCACTGCCTTGCCAGCAGGGCGGCGCTCCGGCCTCCCAGGGCCCGATGTTGATTGTGGCGGAAACGCTCTACACGATGGCTGGGCCGCCTCTCAAGAATGCCTTCGTGCTGATTGAGGACGGTAAGATCACCGAAATCGGGGCCGCCGCGAAGATGCCCCCTAGTATCGATGTGATGCGGGTCAAGGTGGCGACGCCGGGCTTCATAGATGCGCATTCGACCGTGGGCTTGACCGGTGTTCTGAACGTGCCGCACGATCAAGACCAGTTGGAGAAGTCGTCGCCGATGCAGCCGGAGTTACGGGCGTTGGATGCATTCCATCCGCGCGATCCGTTGGTTGAGTGGGTTCGTGGTCTCGGTGTGACGACGTTGCACACGGGCCATGGTCCGGGTGCGTTGGTGTCGGGGCAGACCATGGTCATCAAGACGCACGGTCGCAGCGTAGACCAAGATGTTGTGCGCCCGTTGGCGATGGTCGCCGTGACGCTGGCCGATTCAGGTCGCCCAAGAGGTGGTAAGGGGCCGGGCACGCGCGCGAAATCCGTCGCGATGTTGCGTGAGAAGCTGCTGAAGGCGAAGGCCTACGCCGCCAAGCGCAAGCGCAGCGAAGACACCGCGATCAACCTAGGGTTGGAGATCATGGCGCAGGTGCTCGCTGGCGATGTGCCGTTGCTGATCACCGCGCACCGCGCCCATGACCTTGGCTCGGCGCTTCGTGTTGCTCGCGAGTTTGGCATCAAGGTCGTGCTCGATGGTGCGGCCGAGTCTTATCTGATGCTTCCGGAGATCAAGAAGGCTTCGGTGTGGGTGTTGCCGCATCCGGCGATGGCGCGCACACGCGGCGATCTCGAGAACGGCACGATGGAACTTGCCAAGTTGCTGTTCGATGCCAAGGTGCCGTTCGCGATGCAGAGTGGCTATGAGTCCTATGTGCCAAAGACTCGCGTTGTGCTGTGGGAGGCAGGCATCTCGGTGATGCACGGCCTCAGCAGTGAGAATGCGTTGCACGCGATGACGACTAGCCCGGCCAAAATGCTCGGCATCAGTGACCGTGTCGGTGCGTTGCGCGTCGGCATGGATGGCGATGTCGCGCTGTTCGATGGCGATCCGTTTGAATACACGACGCACTGCTTGGGCTCGGTCATTGATGGCGTGAAATACATGAGCAAGGGCGACGGCAGGTAATGCGCTCGTGAGCGGCAGTCGCAGCAACCCCAACCAGCGCCGTGCGGCGCTGGCCGTTGCTGACCGCGTGCTGATCAAGCTTCGGCGCCGATCTCTTCGTACACCGTTGTGCGCTGCACGGGCTCATAGCCTGCTTCGCGAATGAGGTTGTCGATTTGGTCGACGCGCAGCACCTGCGGTTCGGTTGTGCCCGCCTCGTGCGTGATCTTCTCCTCAGTCACCGTGCCGTCGATGTCGTTCGCACCAAAGCTCAGAGCGGTCTGTGCTGATTGTTGGGTCAGCATGACCCAGTACGCCTTGATGTGTGGGAAGTTGTCGAGCATCAAGCGGCCAACGGCGATGGATCGTTGATCCAGGTGGCCGGTCGTTTCGTGGCCGAAGTTTTCGAGATCGGTGTGATACGGCCAGAACGCGAGCGGGATGTAGGCCATGAAGCCGCCGCACTCGTCCTGCAGTTCGCGCAGGCGCATCAAGTGCGTGACGCGTTCTTCGACCCGCTCGATGTGGCCGTAGAGCATCGTGGCGTTCATGTTGAAGCCGGCCTTTTGCACCTTGCGCGCGGTTTCGATCCAGCCATCGGGGCTCTGCTTGTCGCGGAAGACGGCCTTGTGCACTCGGTCGACGAGCACTTCGGCACCGCCACCTGGGCATGAGCCAAGGCCGGCATCACGCAGATCCTGGAAGACCTCGTCGTCACTCTTGCCCGAGATCTTCAGCATGTGGTCGATTTCGACCATCGTGAATGCCTTGACGTGGATGTCGGGGCGTCCGCGCTTAGCGGCCTTGACGACATCGATGTAGTAGTCATAGGTCATCGTCGGGTGAATGCCGGCGACCATGTGCACTTCGGTGACCGGGCGGTGCAACTGCTCACGCACCTTCTGCTCGACGATTTCCGGCGTCATCAGGTAGCCGCGCTCTTCACCTTCCTTCGCCGCGAACGCGCAGAACTTGCACGAGTGCATGCAGATGTTCGTGTAGTTGACGTGCTGGTTGATGTTGAAGAAGACCTTCTTGCCGTGCTTCTCGGTACGCACGCGATGCGCCATCAAACCGACTGCCGCCAGGTGCGGCGTCTTGTAGAGCGTCACGCCGTCATCAAACGACAGCCTTTCGCCGTTGCGAACCTTGCGATTGATCTCACCGAGACCGGCGCGGTCGATCAGCTTTTGGGCCAGGGAGTCGTCGAGGTGGGCGTAGTCGAAGTTCTGCATTGCGGGATTGAGCGCACAGACTAACTGCCCGCCCCGTCTGGGGAGAAGCGAATCCGTGCCGCTCTAAGTCAAACGCCGTTCGTTGCGGGGGAATTGCCCTCGTGCCTGCGTTTCTGGCTACTTGCGGGTGGCTTCCCGGATGGCTTCGCGCAGGCGGGGGATGCCGTGCCCGTTCTCGGCGCTGGCCCAGGCGACCTCTGAGGGCGTCAATTTGCACTTGGCGGCAAGCTCGCGCTCGCGCTTGTGACGCTTCGACGGCTTGACCTTGTCGTGTTTGGTGGCGACCACGACGTAGGTCACGGCGCTGTCGCGCAGGAATTGCAGCATCTCAAGATCGGACGCGGTTGGCCCGATTTCGCCGTCGACCAGCAAAAACGTCATGACCAGCTTCTCGCGGCCCAGCAGGTAGCTGGTCAGCATCGGCAGCCAGGTAGCGCGGGTCGCCTTGGAGACCTTGGCGTAGCCGTAGCCTGGGCAGTCGACCAGCGACGCGCCCGTTTTGTCGAGGGCGAAGCAGCCGAGCGCCCTGGTGCGGCCGGGCTTTTGCGACACAGGGGCGAGGTTCTTCTTGCCGCCGATGGCGTTGAGTAGCGACGACTTGCCGACGTTCGAGCGGCCGATGAACACCACCTCTGCACGCGTTTCCGGCAACTCCTCGAAGTCTGTTGCGGCGTCTATGAATTGCAGGATCAGCGGCTTGCTCATGAGCCGTGATTCTGACGCGTGCCGGCGCGAAGCCCTAGCAACTTCGCTGGCAACTAGCGTGGTGAGGTCTTCTTTACGGGCGCGTTGCAGTCTGGCAGCGGCCTGCTGGTGTCCATTCGGATGTCGAGAACGGCCATTGTTACTGTGCGGAACCGTGCTTCGGTGTCCTTGCTGGCCAATCCCTCGTGCCAAGTAGTGCCGCCGTTAAGTCACCTTGCGCACGAACTCGGACTTCAGGCCCATCTGGCCGATGCCGTCGATTTTGCAGTCGATGTTGTGGTCGCTATCGACGAGGCGAATGTTGCGAACCTTGGTGCCGACCTTCACGACCTGCGACGAACCCTTCAGCTTCAGGTCTTTGATGACGGTGACGTTGTCGCCGTTCTCGAGCACGGTGCCGTTGGAGTCTTTGACGAGTTTGGCTTCCGCCGCGGCCTTGGCGTCGGCCTCACTCCACTCGTGTGCGCATTCTGGACACGTGAAAATGTCTCGGTCGAGGTAGGTGAAGGTCGACTCGCACTTCGGGCAGTTGGGTACGTCACTCATAGTTGGGTGGGCCCATCATGCATTGCGGACTGCAAGGTTCCAGCGCGTGAGGTGTTCCTGCACGGCTTCGTTGCTCATGGTGGGTTGGAACGAGCAGTCTTCTCGCAGAGTCTTTTCGATCGCAGTCTTTGATGACCACAGTCCGCACCCGAGACCCGCCAGTAGTGCGGCGCCGACGGCCGTGGTTTCGAGCAGTTGCGGGCGGGTGATCGTGACGCCGAGCACATCGCTTTGGAACTGCATCAACAAGTTGTTGGCCGCCGCGCCGCCATCAACCTTGAGTGTCCCAAGTGAACGTTCCGAGTCTCGTTCCATCGCCCGCAAGATGTCGACATTTTGCAGTGCGATGCCTTCGAGCGTTGCGCGCGCGATGTGGGCGCGCGTTGTGCCGCGTGTCAATCCGGTGATGGTGCCGCGTGCGTTGGGTCGCCAGTGCGGCGCACCCAAGCCGGCGAATGCGGGGACGACCACGACCCCGCCCGAATCCGGCACGCTGTTCGCTAGCGCTTCGATTTCGGTGGCGCTGCTGAAGAACTGCATCTCGTCACGCAACCACTGCACCGCTGCGCCGGCGATGAATGCCGAACCCTCCAGGGCGTAGGCCTGCTCTCCAGGAATCTGCCAGGCGACCGTGGTTACCAGGCCGTGGGTCGATGGCACCGCCACGGGACCCGTGTTCATCAGCAGGAACGCACCGGTGCCGTAGGTGCACTTGGCGTCGCCTGCCGTGAAGCACGCCTGGCCAAACAGGGCCGCTTGTTGATCGCCGGCGATGCCGCTGATCGGCAGGCCATCAGGCAGTTGCGAGACGCTGTCGACCTTGCCGAACTCACCGGCGGAGGGCGCAACCTCTGGCAGCACGGCGCGTGGAATGCGAAACTGCTCAAGCAGCGCGTCTGACCAAGCCATCTTGTGGATGTCGAATAGCAACGTGCGCGACGCATTGGAGACGTCGGTGACGTGCCGCTTTCCGTTCGTCAGTTGCCATACCAGGAAGCAGTCGATGGTTCCAAACGCGAGTTCGCCGCGTTCGGCACGTTGTCGAAGATCGCCTTGGTCAAGAATCCATGCGAGCTTGGTTGCTGAGAAGTATGGATCGATGGGCAAGCCCGTGGCCGCGCGCACCGCGTCCTGTTGGCCTGCGGCGATCATGCGTCCACACTCTTTACTTGTGCGACTGTCTTGCCAGACGATGGCGTTGTGCACCGGATCGCCCGTCTTGCGATCCCACAGCACGACGGTCTCACGTTGGTTGGTTATGCCAATCGCCGCGAGGTCACTAGCGGCAACGCCACTCTGCTGCAGCGCACCCGTCAGCGCTTCGGACACCGAGTCCATGATCGCGCGCGGTTCATGCTCAACCTGACCCGGCTGTGGATAGATTTGCGCGAACTCGCAATAGCCGCGTCCAGCGACGCTGAGGTGCTCGTCGAGAACTAGCACGGTGGTTCCCGTCGTGCCCTGATCGATTGCCAGGATGTGCTGCATGGTTGCCCGCAACGATAGCAGCATGGCGCGGGTATTCGCTCGAACTGGTGCGGCTCTTGCAGCACAAGTAGCCATGGAAGCATTGGGTTGTCTGGCTCCATGGCATCAACATCGGCGCGGCGCGATAGCGATCCCTACGTCGCCGAGTGGGCGTGCTCGAGTTTGTTGACGTTGCCGAGCAGGTGACTGCGTAAGCTCGTGAGCTGACACGATGCAACCGTTCCACTTGGCGTTCCCCGTTCATGACCTTGCGGCCGCGCGCCAGTTCTATGGCGAGCTGTTGGGTTGCTCCGAGGGGCGTTCGTCGGAGGAGTGGGTCGACTTTAACCTCTACGGTCATCAAGTCGTGGCGCACTTGGTGGCGACGATGACTGGTGATCCGGTATCTCGTAATCAAGTCGACAAGGACGCGGTCCCGGTGCCGCACTTCGGCGTAGTGTTGCAGATGCCCGATTGGCATCAACTCGCCGATCGTTTAAAGGCGAGCAATGTCGAGTTCGTGATCGAGCCCAAGGTGCGTTTCGCTGGTGAAGTTGGCGAGCAGGCGACGATGTTCTTGAAGGATCCGTCGGGCAACGCGTTGGAGTTCAAAGCGTTTGCCGATCCCTCGCGACTGTTCGCCAGGTAGCCGCACAGCGCTACTTCTTCCAGAGGCCGCGGTGGCGCGCCGAGTCGAGTTCTAGGTGTAAGATTTCGGGGCGTGCGTAGTGCCCCGAGATGTCGAAATTGTGTCGCTCGCGCCGGACGAAGGCGGCGTCGAGTTCGGCAACCAGTAGCTCTTCGCGGTCGATGACGGGTTCGATGACCCAGGTCGCATCTGGTGCCGCGATGCACGAGCCACCGTTGCCCGACATTTCCGGCAGTGCAGCGCGGAGTTCGTCGGCTCGCGGGATGCTGTCGGGGATGTCTTCGCGCCGCATCAGGCTGGCTACCGACAATACGTAGCTGCGACCTTCGCGCGCGATGAAGCGCGTGATCTCTTCCGTGTTGTGCTTATTGCCGGGCCACGTCGCGATATGTAGATCTTCCCCTTGGGCATGCAGCGCCGCGCGCGGCAGTGGCATCCAGTTTTCCCAGCAATTCAATGCGCCCATGTGGAACGGCGGAACCGAGTGCACCTGCAGGCCGTGGCCGTCACCGGGTGCCCAGACCAGGCGTTCTTCGTGGGTTGGTACCAACTTGCGGTGGGTGGGTTGGATCACTCCGTCTTGCGTGATCTTGACCATCGAGCAATAGAGCGAGTGGCCGCCGCGATCGAGGGTGCGTTCCATGCAGCCGAGCACGATTGCCATGTTGTTCTCGCGGGCGAGTTCCGCGAGCTCTCTGAAGTGCTTCTCGGGCTCGCAGCTCTGGTCGGCGTAATGGGCGAACAGTTCCTTTTGCCGCTGATCGTCAAAGCGTGCACCGTCGGTGTGTTCAATCCACCAGGGATAGCCGGGCACCAACGCTTCGCCGAATGCCACTAGGTCGGCACCAGCTTCGGCCGCGCGTGTCGCCCATTCGATCACCTTGTCGATCGTGCGGTCGCGATCGAGCCAAACCGGCGCGATCTGGGCCAGTGCCACGGTGAGCTTGTCGGTCATACCGGCAGAGTATTGGCTGTGGGCCGCTAGCGTCAGTGTGAGTTGTCTGTGGGGCTGTTTGAGCAGTAGGTTTGCCGGCTCTGCCCGCATGCGATGCGGGCATCGCGTGAAGTCAGGCGTGGAATCAGTGGGGCTGTCAGGATGGCGAGACCCTGGTCGAGTTCTGCGAACACTTAGTCGAGAACTCCTACCCCAACTTCAAAAATGTACTGAGTCGTTGGCAGCCGGTGGCGGACACCGTGCACGTTAAGCCATTGCACGCATCGATGGCTTTGGCACTGCTGGAAGTGTTCGCTAGCAGCGATTTCTTGTTCGAGTCCATCCACGACAAGCGCATCATTCATCGGTCTGCAGTTTGAGTTCCTGCAGAAGATGCACGAGCGACTGAAGAAGCTTGAGGGTTAGCGCGCCGTATGTCGGCGGCTTGCCGCTTACGCCTCGACTTGCGAGACGACCTTCTTTTTCTTCTTCTTACTCTTGTCGACGCCGAACTTGTCGGTCACCGGCGTATCGATGTGCTCATACATCATGTTGCGACGTTGCGGCACGTAGCCGGCGTCCTTGATGTGGCGTTCGATCTCAGGAATCGATGTTGGGTGCGTGCAGCCAGCGGAGCTGACGACGTTCTCTTCGAGCATTGCCGAGCCGAAGTCGTCGGCGCCCATCGATAGTCCGATTTGGCATGTCTTCATGCCTTGCGTGACGAAGCTTGACTGAACGTGTGGCACGTTCTGCAGGTAGAGGCGCGACATGCTGAGCGTGCGCAGGTATTCGGCGACGGTGGCCTTCTTGCCGCCGCGAGCCGCCAAGAACTGTTCGCCCATCTCGGTGTTGTCCGGCTGGAACGTCCACGGGATGAACGCGGTAAACACGTTGGTCTCGTCTTGCAGCTCGCGAATGCGCGTCATGTGCTCGATGCGATCAGCGTCGCTCTCAACATGGCCGAACATCATTGTCGCCGTGCCCTTGCCGCCCATGCGGCCCCATTGACGCATGACCTCGAGCCACTCGTCGGTAGTCGCCTTCTTCGGTGCGATGATCTTGCGGACACTCTCGACCAGGATCTCGGCGCCGCCACCGGGAATCGATTGCAGGCCGGCAGCTTTCAGGTCGGCGAGCACGTCTTGCACGGGCCGCTTCTCCATCTTGGCGACGTGCGTGATTTCTGGCGGGCTCATGCCGTGGATCCAGACCTGCGGGTAACGCTTCTTCAGGTCCTGGAACAGTTCGGCATACCACTCGGTCTTGAGCTTGGGATGGTGGCCACCTTGCAGCAGCAGTTGCATGCCGCCTTGGGCGATCAGTTCGTCGACCTTTTGGTAGATGACTTCGCGCGGCAGGATGTAGGCCTCGGGGTCGCCGGGCGAACGATAGAACGCGCAGAAGCCGCAGTCCGTGATGCAGACGTTCGTCGGGTTGAGGTTGCGGTCGACGATGTAGGTGACCTTGACGTTGCCGTCCGCGTCCGCCGGGTTGAGGCGCATGCGCACGTCATTAGCCAGCAGGCCGAGCGATGGTTGGTCCAGCCCGCGGTAGAGCAGAAGGGCCTCGTCGGGGGATAGCGCTGAGCCGTCGGTGGCCTTGGCTGCGATTTCGGTGATGCGGGTCAAGTCAGGTTTGCCAGCGGATGCCATGGAGGGAGAACGATATGCCCGAGAGGGGCTCGCGAGAAGCGTTCTTGCTGTAGGGAATGCGTCTGGTGTGTCCGAATTGCGTCGCAGGGAAGACTTGGGCCGACTTTGGTCGCAGTAATTTGCCGCGTAGGATGCCAAGAGGCCTGCTACAAGTCGCGATCGACAGCATCCTCCACGATCGGATTCCGCAGGTGTCGTGGCTAGAGTGACGCGCATGGTCAGCCGCTACTCGTTTCTCGTGGACACCTACGCGACTGAGACTCTCAAGGTGTTGTCGGTCTGGGCTATGTGTGATGAAGCGTCGCTCGATCGGCGGCCTCTTGATGGTGATCGTCGCGGTCGCACACTGCGCGAGCAGATGGTGCATCAGTGTCAGAGTGAGAACGGTTGGTTTGTCAATATGTTCGGGGTCGCTGCGACCGGCGATGTTCTGCCTGATGAGAAGACCAAACTTGGCTTCTTGGCGCATTACGCGGCGGTTGCTGAATGGCGTCGCGCGCAGTTGAGCCTGAAGGATGATGCGTGGTGGGAAGCCAACGCGCAGTTCTTTGAGCTGCAGAAGCCGCGCAACTGGATCATGACGCGGCGCATCGCGCACACTGCGCATCACCGTGGTCAGCAGACAGCGATGTTGCGTGTGTTTGGTCAAGCTTTGCACAGCACCTACGGGCCGACGGCCGATACGGGTGGCCTCGCGAAGGATAAGCCGCCGGTTGTCTATCCGTATGGCGATGTCGCGTCGCTGCTTGCTGGCGAGTCCGCGGGTGGTAGCAAGCAGTCGTTGCCGGCTCCGGTCGATCGATCGGTTACCGAATTGCCTTAGTCTTGATCGTCGGCTTGCTGGGCCTTGGCCCGAATCGATCACCAGCTCGCGTCAGAGTGGAGGGGGGGGGTCAGTTGCCTTTGCAGCGCAGTGTGCCATCCTCGGCAATGGTCTGCTTGCAGCACACGAGCAAGGCTTCGAGTTGCGCGTGCACTGGATTGCGTCGCACGATCTCGTCAAGCATCGTGGCCTGCACGACCGGGTCGTCTGATCCGACCATGTCGATGCTCTTTAGTTGCGATTCCTTGAAAGCGCGAAACTTGTCGAGCAAGCGGAACACTTCTTCGGACAGTTTGCGCAATTCGACTCCAGTGACTTCAAAGCTCGACGTGAAGTTGTCTGCAATGCGAGCAAACTGCGGCAGTTCTAGCTCAAGGCGTGTTGGCAGTTCGAGGATCGGCGCATCGAGGCCGTCGATGCTCACTCGCGAGTGGGGGCCGATAATGGCGAATGTCATGGTCTTCTGAGCATCTCCGGCAGGAATGGCTCGTCAATGGCAATCGCCAGCTCGAATGAATCCGCTACTCAATCAGTGAAACGCTGGCCTTGGCCCACCGTGGACGTCAAAACAACTACATGCGCAAGCTAGTACTGCTGTGTGTTTTGCCGATAGGCGCCTGCACCGTTCCTATGACTAACGAATCGATGAAGCCGCCGGTCGCCAAGACTGTGCGTTACGAGAATCATTGGCACGACGAAGTCTTCGTCGACAACTACTACTGGATGCGTGAGAAGGAACATCCCGATGTGCGCGCCTACTTAGAGCAGGAGAACGCCTACACCTCGGGGAAGACGGAGCATCTTTCGCCGATCAAGGCGAAACTCTACGAAGAGATGGTCGCGCGTGTGCAGCAGACCGATCTGAGCGTGCCGGTGCAGAAGGGCGGTTTTTACTACTACCAGCGCACCGTCGAAGGGAAGCAGTATCCGATCTATTGCCGCAAGCCTGCTAGCGCGACTGGTAGCTACCACGAGGCTGCGGGCGAGCAGGTGTTGCTTGAACAGAACGCGATGGCCGAAGGCCTCACGTATCTTGGCTTTGGCGACATCCAGATTAGTGATGACGACAACCTGTATGCCTACACGACGGACATCACAGGCTTTCGCCAGTACACGCTGCACGTCAAGAACCTGACTACCGGCGCGGTGCACGCGGACCTCGCCGAGCGCGTTACGTCAGTCGAATGGGCTGCTGACAACCAGACGCTCTTCTACGTCACTGAAGATGCCATAACGAAGCGTTCGAACAAGTTGTGGCGACGCGCACTTGATGGCGAGCCGGAACTGCTGTGGGAAGAAACCGATGAGCTTTTTCGCATCGGTATCGGCCGCACCAAGGACAAGCGTTATTTGACTGCCGGAACGCTTAGCACGGACACCTACGAGTGGCGCTACCTCGCTGCGGACGATGCTGGCGGTGACTTTCAGGTGCTGCTGCCACGCGAAAAGGGGCATCGCTATTCGATGACGCACCGCGAGGGAGTCTTCTACCTGCGCACCGATCGCAACGCGCTCAACTTCCGCATCGTCAAGGTCTCGGCGGACGATCCGCGCGAGGTCAATTGGCAGGATGTAGTGCCTCACAAGGACGACGTGTTGGTCAGCGGCTTCGAGGTGTTTGAGAACTACGCGGTGGTGCAAGAACGTGTGCTCGGGCTCAATCGCTTCCGCGTGCTCGACTTCGTCGATGGCTCGTGGCGCGAGATCACCTTCCCCGAAGCGGTCTACTCCGCTGGTGGCGGCGGTACGCCCGAATACACGTCGACGACTTATCGCATCAACTACGAGTCGATGGTCACGCCGCCGTGCGTCTACGACTACGAACTCAAGGGTTTGTCTCGCGAACTGAAGAAGCAGCGCGAAGTGTTCAACTACGACGCGTCGCAATATGTGACCGAGCGCGTGTGGGCTGTAGCGCGCGATGGTGCGAAGGTGCCGGTGTCGGTTGTTTATAAGAAGGGCACGCCGCGTGACGGAACTGCTCCGATGTGGCTCTACGGCTACGGTTCGTATGGCATCTCGATTCCGCCGACGTTCAGCAGCGAGCGCCTATGCCTGCTCGATCGCGGCGTCATCTGGGCGACGGCGCACATCCGCGGCAGCCAGACGCTTGGCGAAGCTTGGCGCAAGGCCGGGATGTTGACGGAGAAGAAGAACACCTTCACGGACTTCATCGATTGCGGTCAGTTTTTGGTCGAGAACCAGTGGACGAGTAAGGACCGCTTGATGGCCGAAGGCGGAAGTGCTGGTGGCTTGTTGATGGGCGCAGTCGCCAATATGCAGCCGGATTTGTTCCGTGCGATTCACAGTGCCGTGCCGTTCGTCGACGTGATGAATACGATGATGGACGCGTCGTTGCCGCTGACGGTTGGCGAGTATCTCGAGTGGGGCAACCCCAATGAGAAGCCGGCGTTCGACTACATGATGTCATACAGTCCGTATGACAACCTGGAGGCGAAGGCGTATCCGGCGACTTTGATCACGACGAGTTTCAACGACTCGCAGGTGATGTATTGGGAACCGGCCAAATACATCGCCAAGTTGCGCTCGTTGAAGACGGATGACCACGAGTTGCTGCTCGAGTGCAAACTCGAAGCCGCGGGCCACGGCGGCGCGTCGGGTCGTTATGACCGATGGAAGGATCGCGCCTTCCAGATGGCGTGGATGCTCGGCCAGGTAGGGATCGTCGAGTAGCCGGGTCGAATCAGCTATTTGGGCGTGTCAGCCGGTGGCCTGCCCGATTTGCCGGGCAACGTCAACTTGCTATTGCGACGCATGGTCCTGGTCGCAAAGTTGCCGTGCTGCAAGAAGAAGCGACCGTCGCGCACGCCGCCGCGACGATCGGACCGCAACTTGCCGTGGCCGTCGTGGGTGAACTTCGCACCGCGCACCGCGAGCCATTCGCCGTCCTTGGTGCGCAGCCAGACATTGCCGTAGTCGGCTTGGCGATCTCGGTCGCCGTTGCGGCCGCTGAAGTTCTCGCTGAAGGAGTAGAGGCCGTGCAGATGCTTGCCGTCGCGCGGCGCCTTAAAGCTCGCGACGAGTTGCCACGGATCGGGTTGTTGTGACTTGGAGTCGCCATGCACGTGCGAGAACCAGCCGGTGTAGGTCGTGTGCTCGTCATCGGGTTGCGCGCGAACGAGGAATCGAATCGTGTCGCCGAGTTTCCAGTCGTGCACGAGATGGCTGTGGCCACCAGTGCCTTCGTTGCCAAACCCTCCGGCATGCACGTCGTCACCTTTCTTGATCAGTTGCACGAGGTCTTCGGCTTTAACCTTCTTGCGATCGACGGCTTCGTTGCCGGAGTCCCACACGCTAAAGATCACGCGGCGTTCGGTCTTCGAGTTGACCTGCATGCCGAAGTAGCCGCGATGCCAACCGGTCGCCATGTAGTAGGTCCACAGTGGATCGGTCTTTGGGGTTAGTTCGCAGTAGAACCACTCGATGTCGTTGACGTTGGCTTTGGGCACGTCGTACCACAGGTGCACGGATGATGCGTTGCGGCGTTCGACGGTGACTGCGTTTGCTGGCGAACCGCTGAGCACGATGGCCTTGATGCCGATGAGCGGCGTGCCGTCGATCGACTTGATGATGAGCTTATGTGTGCCGGGGAGATGCAGTCCGAATGTGCCCATCCAGGTCGTCTCGTCGTTTGCAGCGAGTTTGCCTTTGGCGCGCGCCGGGTTGTTGCCGGGATGTGGGCCGACGCTGATCTCTATCGCCGCGGCGAGAGTCTTCGGCAACCGCTCGATCTCGACCTTCACTTGCCCCGGCGTTGCGGACTCGAAGTAGAAGTGCAGTTCGCCATCGCACTTCTTGACGGCTCCTGTCTTGCGGTCGCGCTTGGCGGCGCTTGGGTCTGGATACGAGTAGCCGCAGAACGCCGGAATGGTGAGCGAGGGGACTTCATCCTGGGCCGTTGCGGAGCTGCCGAGCACCAGGATTGCAACGAGAAGGGCATGAGGCGCGAATGTGTGCACGTAGTCAGTCTACGCTGCATACATGCAGAGACGATGCTCGACGTTCTCACTGTTGCTTGCGGTCTTGTCGGTGCCGGTCACTGGGCAGGACTTCGGCCAGCGCGCGTGGCAAACCGCTGCGCCAGCCACGGTCGGTTGTGATGCCGGGAAGCTCGACGGCGCGGTCGGAGTGATTCGCGAACTGATCGAGCAACAAGAAGTCTGCGGTGCGGTGTTGTTTGTCGCGCGTGGTCGTTCGATCGTCCTGCACGAAGCGTTGGGGGCACGCGATGCCGCCGGCAAGCAAGCCATGCACAAGGACACGCTCTTTCGCATGGCTTCCAACACCAAGGCAGTCACTGCGGCTGCAGTGTTGACGTTGGTTGATGAGGGCAAGGTCGGACTCGACGACCCGATTCACAAATGGTTCCCGACTTGGGGCAGCGGCGACGCCAAGAAGATCACCGTTCGGCATCTCTTGACGCACTCAAGTGGCCTGCGCATCGGCACGTTGTTCTTGATGCCTTTGATGCAGAAATCGAAGCTCTATCCCGATGCTCCAAATCTCGTACTCGAATCTGCGCGCTTTGGTGAGGTCGGTCCCAAGGTTGAGCCTGGTCAGACCTACAGCTACAGCAATCCCGGCTACAACACGCTCGCCGGTCTTGTCGAAGTCGTCACCGGCAACAGCTTCGAGGGCTACTGCACCGAGAGGCTCTACCAACCGCTCGGCATGGTTGACACCAACAATCATGAGTCGCGTGCCGACATCTCACGCATGTCGGTGGTCGTTCGCGGCCGCACGCAGGGGCAATGGAATGCGCGTTGGTCTCCGGGTGGCCCACCAACGGTGCCGTTTGTGCGTGGTTCAGGCGGGCTCATTTCGTCGGCGAGTGATTACGCGAAGTTCTGCCGCATGGTGCTCGACGGCGGTGTGGTTGGCGACCGGCGCTTGCTAACCCAAGAGTCGGTCGATGCCGCGACCAGAAACCAGATCAAGCACATCAAGTCCGGCCGTTACGGCTTCGGCTGGCGCATCGATGCTGGCCGAGCGTTCTCTCACAGTGGCTCGGACGGCACCTTCGTATGGTGCGATCCAGAACGTGATCTGATCGGCATGGTGCTGACCCAGACGCAGCGCAGCGCCACGTTGGCCAAGGCTCGCGCCCATTTCCGCAAGCTCGTATCCGCCGCTTGCCCGCCGCACGATGTGGTCCGCAAAGCTCAGAAGTAGCCGTCTGGCGACCCTCTTCTCCAAGATCTGCGTCACTCCGAGCCACGCCTAATTCTTCGCGCTTGCCGATGGCGTTCGCCTTGCTACCATTCCGCGTTCCCCACGGAGCCCAAGCGGCTCCAAAAGTCAGTTAAACAAGTCGGAGCGTGGCGCAGCCTGGTAGCGCACCTGCCTGGGGGGCAGGGGGTCGCAGGTTCAAATCCTGTCGCTCCGACCACTTCAA
>CALCZA010000068.1 GCA_937906475.1 uncultured bacterium | reverse complement strand
CTGCCGCTGCCGCTGCCGCAGTCGCTGCCGCTTCTTCTTCCTCACTATGGTAGCGGTGCGCGATGTTCGAGCGACCGATGCTGGTCAACAGCGTGGCACTCTTGTGAATGCCAAGCTGGAAGGCCTTGTTCGCAACACTTGTCACCGAGCGCCCCAGCTCGCGCGCCACCGCCAGATTGTCGTGGTCGGGGTAGATCTGGCGAAGCATCTCAACCTCGGTCGACATCCAGCGCGGCATGCGAGAACGCACCACGGGTTTGGGCTTGCCGCTCTTACCCACTCTCGGAGCGTTGTCGGCATCGGCGTTGTTACACGCGGACTGGAACCTCTTGTCCTTGGCTAGGCACATGCGCTGCGCAGCTATCGCGATCTCGCTGTGGCTACGCATCAACGAGACCTCAAGATCTTCGTCCGTACGCGTGCCGTAGAGCTTCTTCAGAAGGCGCGTTTCCTCACGGGTCCAATCACCGTACTTCGGGCGGCTTCGCAACTCTGCCGCGCGCGAACGAACTTCATTCGCCGGCCGGCCCAGCATTAGCGCCAACAAGCCTAGCTCGACCGCCCCCCATGCCTGGCGAAGCTGCCAGTCGTCACTGTCCGTCCAAGCACCCTTGCGAGGCGTCACACGCAGCAGGTCGAGCGCCTTACGTTGCACGCTATCCAGCGTGCGGCGCAACAACGCGGCCGTTTGCTCGACACCTCGGTGTGGCAACAACACCCGCAATCGGTCCAATTCCTGGACCGACCAATTACCGCGACGCAATCGATTGCTCATACGCCACCATCCCGAACGTGATCGCCACTGCGCCGGTTGCCGCTCGCATCGCCAACCTCATCCGCCTGCGAATCATCCGAGTTGCGCAACTGCGCGGCCCAGCGCGGCTGAATCTCATCACGCACCAACGTGCGCACCGCGGCCGTCGAGTACATCGACAGAGCGCGCGACGCGAGATCCTGACATTCCTCAAGCGAGAAGCTGCGTAACATCAACTTGACGCGTGGCAAGAAGACCGGTGCCATCGACAACTCGCGATAGCCGAGGCCCACGAGGATCGGCGTGAACCAATGGTCGCCGGCGACTTCCCCGCAGATTGAAACACTCTTGCCGGCATCCCGGGCTACTTCCGCAATCTGCGACAGCACACGCAGCACACCAGGATGGAACGGGTCATACATCTTTGCCACGCGCTGATTGTCGCGGTCAACCGCCAACAGGTATTGCACCAGATCGTTGGTGCCAACCGACAAGAAGTCGACGATCGGCAGAATCTCGGGCAAAACGTGCACGAGGATCGGCACCTCGATCATGACACCGAGTTCGATGCGTGGGTCGTAGGGAACGTTGTTGGCGCGTAGGTCCAACGTCAACTGGTCAACCACATCACGACAACGCAACACTTCGGAGCGCGTCGTGATCATCGGCAACAAGATGCGCGCGTGGCCGAGCGCACTGGCTCTCAGAATCGCGCGCAACTGGGTATAGAGAATGTCGGGCCAGTCCAGACACAAGCGGATGCCGCGCCAACCAAGCACCGGGTTGCGCTCTCCGGGCATCTGGAAGTAACCGAGTGGTTTATCGCCGCCGACGTCCAGCGTGCGGAACGTGACGGGCTTGCCGTCAGCGCTCTCGACGGCGCGGCGATACATCGCCACCTGCTCTTCTTCGGTCGGGAACTGGCGGCGTTCCATGAACGCAAACTCGGTACGGAACAGGCCGATGCCCGCCATCGTATCGAGTTCGAGGTTGTCGAGGTCCTGCACCCCTTCGACGTTCGCCATCAATCGCACACTGGTGCCATCGGGCGTAACCGAAGGCTGGAAGCGCAACTCCGAGATGCGTGACTCAACCGCGCGCTCATCGCGCAAGCGACGCTCGTAGTCGGCCAGTTCGTCGGCGGTCGGGTCGACAAGCACGACCCCGGCGTCGCCATCGAGGATCGCCAACGAACCACTGCTGACCTCTTGCATGAACCCGTCGACGCCGACGATGGCCGGGATGCCGAGAGAACGTGCCAGGATGGCGCCGTGCGAATATTTACCCCCGTGCGCCGTGACTATGCCTTGGATGTGGGCGCGATCGAGCAGACCGGCGTCGCTCGGCAGGAACTCGTCCGCCGCGAACAGGTAGTCGGCCCCGTCGGCGATGTACTTCTGACGGTCGTTGGCAACCAACGCCCCAACCAGCTGACGACCAATGTCGCGCAGGTCTGCAGCCCGCTCACGCATCGCCGCGTTTTCCATCGCCTCGAACACGGCTTCGTAACGGGCGATCACGCGCTGCAGCGCGACCTCGAGGTTGACCTTGTGCTCAGTGACCTCGTCTTCGACATCCTTGCGGAAAGTCTTATCGTGCAGGATTGCGAGCTGTGCATCGTAGATCCGCACATCGTGCTTGCCGAGCGCTTCAGCTAGCTCCTTCTGCAAATTGAGCAAGCTCTCGGTAACTGCAGCTATAGCTCCAGACAGACGCCCAATTTCTGCGTCTATGCAATCGTCAGCGACCTTCCAGGTCGGGATTTGATCGAGCGTTGTGTGGAAGTGCACAACGCGAGCAATCGCGATTCCTGGTGCCGCGGCAATGCCTTTGAGTTTACGAGCCATCGGTGGCAAGGCATTTTCGGGCACCGTGCCCAACATTGCAACACACCTACTTTATGTTAGGGCCCTGCCGAGCCGATCACGTGCATAGATCGACAAGGCAATGACCATGAACAGACCCAGCGATACGCGCAGTTCTTCGAAGAACCTTCCTAGTTTCCTCGGCCCCGATGCCAACGAGACGCCCGAGGAGCAAGGCATGGCTCTCGACGGCGATTTCGCAGCAACGCACCACGAAGACGGTGAGTCGGAAGACATGGGCGAAGAGAACTACGGCGCGGACGGGAAAAACGCCTACGATGCCCCTGAAGCCTCTGCGCCGCGCACAACTCGCCGCCGCAGCCAATTCCAATCGGTCAAGCTCGCTGGCGGCTTGGGCATGATGTTCGGCGCCACATTGACGATCACCGGCCTGCTCACGGCAGCACTGCCAGCAGCAACCGCGGTACTGGCGGCCGTCATCGCCCCACAAATGATCACCCTTGTCGGGCTGACCGTATTCGCGATTGCCACCAGCCAGCGGCGAACGTCGCGGCTGCAACGACGTTTGCAGGCTCTAGAAACTGACCGCAATTCGGCCGACGACGAACTTCGAGACACCCTGGCGCAAATTCTTCACGGACAGGACAGCCAAGAGATGAACGCCGCCGCCGACGACACCCAGCAATTAATGCTGTCGTTGCAGCGCCAAGATCAGAAGATCAACAACCTGACCAAGGCCATCAAGATGTACGGTAAGCCGCTGATGGAGCTTGCTGGCCAGGGCACCGAACTCGCCGGCAATGTCGCGCACGTCAAGGCACTGATCGAAGGTGCCGCCGAATCGACGCGCCAAAACGTCAACCGCGTCGAGCAACTCGTTCGCAGCGACGGTGGCAAGACCGACCTCGGCGACCTGCCCGCACAATTCGAAAAGCTGCAGATTTCGCTCGAAGCGATTTCGCAGCGCATCGAAGACACCGAGGTTCGCAAGAGCCTAGTTCGCGTCGAAGATGCAACGACGCAACTGGCTACGCAACTCGAGATGCTACAACGCGGCGATAACGTTAAGGCCGCGACCACCGAGTTGCAGCAGAGCCTCGGCCACGCGACGACGAGTCTCAAGAAGGGCCTTGAGCAAATGTGCGAGGGCAACCTCGCGGGACTCGAGACGTCGGTCAAGGACATCCAACGCGAACTCACCGGTCTGGCGACGGCCATGTTGCAAGTGCAAGCCGCCATGAATAGCGGTGCGCACGTCGCGGCGAACGCATCGCAAGCTGCGCCAGTCCAGGCGGCAGCTTCTGCTGCTGCGACGACGCCCAGCTCGGCCAACACGTCAAACCACGCACCCCCCCCCGCTGCCGCCGACGACAATGATGCCAACGGCTACACGACCGGCGAGCGCAAATCCGGCGGCATGAACGTGCTGGGCGCAATCGCGAAACTGAAGCGCATGAAGAACTAGTCACCCGGTAACGATCTAGTTACCAGTCGTCGATCAAGGCTATCGTGGTCGCATGACCGATTCTGGCTCACGCACGTTCCAGGCGGACCGCTGCCCACTGTGCTTTGGTGACAACCAATGCGCGAGGGCGGCGACCCCCGCGGCGCAGACCAACGCCGGATGCGAGACATGCTGGTGCAAGCGCGTTGAGATCCCCGAGGAACTGCTCGCCACACTTCCAGAAGCAGCGCGCGGGCGTGCATGCATCTGCCTTGGCTGCTGCAACGCTGCCATGAGCCAACCAGCGGCAGGCGTCACCAAGACCCTCGATCCGGGAGGCCGCGAAGCGATGCAACTCGAGGCCAACGGCCAGACGGTGCTGATCTCGCACACCGGCGCCCAAGTGCTGTCGTGGCAGACCGACAGCGGCGACATCTTGTGGACCGCGAGTTCGCCGGAGTATGTCGCCGGCAAACCCGTGCGCGGCGGCGTGCCAGTGGTGTTCCCATGGTTCGGTGATCACAAGAGCGACCCGGCGAAGCCAGCCCACGGCTTCGCGCGCAGCATCAACTGGCAGTGCAGTGTGCGCAATGCCAGAAGCGCTACGTTCTCATGCGTCGACACACCAGCAACGCACGCGATGTGGGACTTCGCGTTCCGCGCCGAGTTGACGGTCACGCTCGGGGACACGCTGCAGATTGCGATGCGCATCACCAATACCGACCAGCGCGAGTTCTCGTTCGAACAGGCGCTGCATACCTACTTCGCCGCCGGCGACATCGCCGAGGCTTCGGTCCACGGCTTAGAGAACGTGCCGTTTGTCGAGCATGCGCGCGAACCAGAGGGCGAATGGGATGCGAGTGCGCCGATTCGTTTCCGCGCCGAGACCGACCGCGTGTTCCAGCAAGTCCCGGACATTCTTTCGCTGCGCGCCACGACTCTGGCTCGCATGGTGACGCTAGACACCCGCAACTCGCGCTCAACGATCGTTTGGAACCCGTGGCCCAACAAGACCGCTCGCCTGTCTCAGATGCAGGCGGACGACTGGCAGAGTTTTGCCTGCATCGAGTCGGCCAACGTCGGCGAGAACCACGTAACGCTAGCGCCTGGCGCGAGCCACGAGATGACGCTGACCCTCACCGCCGCAACGGCGTGACGTTCAGCGACGCAATGGCGTGAAGTGACCAACCGCGCGCTCAGCCACGTAGTGCTCGGGCCGATTGGTCGTAATCAGATCGCAACCTATCGCCACTGCACCGTAGAAGGCCACCTCGGCATCGACGGTGTAGATGCAGAGCAAGCGCCCCGACGCGTGCACCGCGTCCGCCATCGCACGGGTCACGCGACTGTGGTTCCAGTGCACGATGCGCGCCCCCGTTCGATCGATGTCACGGAGGCGATCTGGGGTTGGCTCGTCGCCACCCAGCGCCGCCAAAAGCAAGCGCGGTTCCGCGGCAGCGACTTTCACCAACCAGTCCCAATCGAACGATTGCACGATCACGTCGTCGACGACGTCGAGGCGCTGCAACTCGGCCACAAGGTGCTGGGCATCGCCGGCTTTGCGCTCGATCATCGGCATCGCCGGAGCAATCGCTTGCAACGCTTGCTGCAGCGTCGGCACGCGCTCGCCGGCAAACTCTGGCGCGAACCACTTGCCGGCGTCGAGACGCTGCACCTCCGCCAGGGTCAATTGATCGATGCGCACCTTCTGGCGGCCGAACACGTCGCGCGCGTTGGTCGTACGATCGCACGTCACGTCATGCATGCACACCCAGTGCCCATCGCGCGTCTGGTAAACATCGAACTCGACAACATCGGCACCCTGTTGCACGGCGTATTGCAGTGCGGCGATGGTGTTTTCCGGACACGCGCGACTCGCACCACGATGGGCAACCACCTGAACATGCCCGCTACGCATGCGCGCGAGTGTCGCATCCTGCGGAGACTTGGCTGGCACCGCGCAAGAACCGGCCAGAACGACCAACATCGCTAGCATTGGCAGGTTACCGCAAAACATCGCTACTCGATTTCTACCAGCAACGCGCCTGCCGCAACCGTTTCGCCGGCCTCGACCAACAACTTGGTCACCGTGCCCGGACCTTCAGCGCCGAGCGGGTTCTGCATCTTCATCGCTTCAAGCACGACCATCGTCTGACCTTCTTCGACTTGATCGCCAACGGCCACCTGCACTTCGACCACGATGCCCGGCATCGAAGCACGCAATTGGCATTTGCCGCCCTGCTTGTTGCCGGCCACTTGCGCGGCGGCGCGCTCGCGCTCGTCCTCGACTTGCATCGCATAGCGTTCGCCGTGCACTTGCACCGCGACTTCACGTCCACGGATATCAGCGACGACGTCGTAGCTCTCGCCATCGATGATCATCGACAGCGCTTCGCCATTACCAACCTGTGCCAGCGAGATCTCAATCATACGATCGCCACTGCGGGCGATCAGGATGTCTTCACGACGCTCGAATGTATATTCGCGCTCGTCATCACCGATGCGAGACAGGTATTTCATCGCTTCCTCCAGAGACGCTCTTGGCGGCCAATCATGGCCCAGGCAGGCTGAACTGGCGCTGCCCCCTCGCCTGAATCAACGACCACACCAACCTTCTCCGCAGCCAGGAAGCGTGCGATAGCACCAGACAGCATCGCCACGTCGCGGCGAGCGTTACTGCTCGTGTTGATGCGCTCCAGAATGCCAGTGTCGTAGTTGCCCGACTGAAACTCTTCGCTTTGCAGCGTCGCCAACGCCACGGGCAACGACGTCAAAACACCAACAATCCGCAACTCACGCAAGGCGCGAATGCAGCGGGCAATGGCCTGCGGGCGATCGGCCGCGTGCACGATCAGTTTGCCGAGCATGCTGTCGTAGTAGGGAGTGACTTCCTGGCCGCGAAACATCGCTGCATCGAGGCGAACGCCCGGACCACCGGGCAAGCCCAACCGCTCGATGCGACCGAGTGACGGGAAGTAGTTAGTCGGGTCCTCGGCGTTGATCCGCACCTCGATTGCATGGCCGCGCGACGGTCCCGGCTGCTGCACTGTGAGCCCAGCGCCAACGCGGATCATCTCGCGAACCAAATCGACGCCGTAACACTCTTCGGTGATCGGATGCTCGACCTGCAGCCGCGTGTTCATCTCGAGGAAGTAGAACTCATTCTTCGAGTAGAGGAACTCAACGGTGCCGGCCCCGACGTAGCCAACTTTGCGCGCCAAGCTGCAAGCCGACTCGCCCATTTTCTGGCGGAGTTCTTCGGTCAGCACCGTACACGGCGTTTCTTCGACTAGTTTCTGATGGCGACGCTGCACCGAGCATTCGCGTTCGCCGTAGTGCACGACGTTGCCGTGCTTGTCCGCCATGATCTGGATCTCGACGTGGCGCGGTTCTTCGACGAACTTCTCGAGGTAGACCCGGTCGTCAGCAAACGCGCCCTTGGCTTCGGCGCGCGCCATGCGGAACGCTTCGAGCAAGCCGCTCTCTTCGGTCACGATGCGAATGCCCTTGCCGCCACCGCCGCTGGCCGCCTTGAGCATGACCGGATAGCCAAGTTTCTTCGCGCCGGCAACGAGGCCGTCTTCGTCAATATTTTCCTGCAGACCGGGCACCAACGGCACGCCAGCGTTGAGAGCAATGTTGCGCGCGGCAACCTTGTCCCCCATCGAACGAATCGCTTGTGGGCCAGGGCCGAGGAACGTGATCCCGGCGGCTTCGCACGCCTCGGAGAACGCGGCGTTCTCACTGAGGAAGCCGTAGCCAGGATGCAACGCATCGCAGCCGGTCTTCTTGGCAACCTCGAGCACGCGCTTGGCGTCGAGGTAGCTCTCGGCGGGTTGGCTACCACCGATGTGTTCGGCGCACGTCGCTTTGCGAACGTGCAGCGCGGTGCGATCGGCGTCGGAGTAGACGGCAACCGTTTCGATGCCCATCTCCTGGGCGGTACGGATCACGCGAAGCGCAATCTCGCCTCGGTTGGCGATCAGGATGCGGCGGAACAGTGGCATTGGCACTCTGGTGGCATGGCGGGGCAAACACGGTAACGACCCGCCGCTCGGCTTGGAACATGCGATCAATGCTAAGCCGGTCATAGATTCTCCCTGAGCCCCGGTTCGGCAGCCATACTGCGGGCGAAAAGTGCGCCCGGTGGCCGGACCGGATCGCGAATGGCTGGGTTGCGTGCCCTTCCCGCGGTATGAACGGAGTATGGCAGCAATGAGCGTCCTCGTCGTCGGCTGCGGCAACATGGGTTCGTCCCATGCCCGCGCATACCACCAACTAGAAGACTTCCAAGTCGTCGGACTCGTCGCGCGGGGTGAAACCTCGCGCAACAAGCTGTCCGAGGAACTCGGCGGGGTAAAGACCTTCTCGGACTTCGAAACCGCCTACGCCGAGACCAAACCGGACGTGGTCTCGATCAACACCTACCCGGACACCCACGCGGCGATCGCCCGCACGGCAATCACCGGCGGCAGCCACGTCTTTATCGAGAAGCCGCTAGCGGAAACGGTCGAAGAAGCGGCCGAGATCGCGGCGCTCGCCAAGCAACACAACCGCAAAGTCGTCGTCGGTTACATCCTGCGAGTGCACCCGGCCTGGCAGAAGTTCATCGAGGTCGCCCAGACGCTCGGCAAGCCGCTGGTCATGCGCATGAATCTCAACCAGCAAAGTTGCGGCAAGGACTGGGCTACCCACAAGGCGCTGATGGATTCGATGTCACCGATCGTCGACTGCGGCGTGCACTACGTCGATGTCATGTGCCAGATGACGCGTAGCAAGCCGATTCGCGTTTCGGCCGTGCAGGCGCGCCTGTCCGATGAACTGAAGCCGGGCATGTACAACTACGGCCAACTTCAGGTGACGTTCGAAGACGGTTCGGTCGGTTGGTACGAAGCGGGCTGGGGACCGATGATGAGCGAAGTCGCCTACTTCGTGAAGGATGTCATCGGGCCGAAGGGGTGCGTCTCGATCGTCGACCGCGAAGGTGAACGCAGTAATGACAGCTCGGATGTCGACTCGCACACCGCCACTAACTCGCTGCGCGTGCACTACCAAGACCGCGACGGCAACGATGAGTTCACCCGCAAGGACGAGTGGATCGATACGACCGACGAACCGGACCACGATGGCCTGTGCTTGCGCGAACAGGAGTTCCTGCTCAACGCGATCAAGAACGACGTCGACCTAACGGATCACCTAACAGATGCCGTCAGCAGCCTGCGCATTGTCTTGGCCGCGGATCAATCCGCGCGCGAAGGCCGCACGATCGACCTCTAGCGAGCGGCTAGGCTGCTAGCGCGTCAGCACAACGCGCTTGAGCCACTTGGACATCGCGTCGAGCGCTTCCTGTGAGATCGTCTCCTCGATCTCGCCATACTCCGTCGGCGAGCCGGTCGTGCAGCGCTGGAATAGGTGATTGTGGTCCGGCAACGACACCACCGTCGGCTTGGGCTCTCGACCGGACATGGCCTTCTCGAGTGGCGGCAGATTCTGAGCGGGATCAACCTGCAGATCCTTGCCGCCAAACAACGCCAGCACTTCGCCGTGCATGCCTTTCAGCGCGGGCTGCGGATCGTAATCCAGCAAGTAGGTAATCCACGGCTCGACCAGCATCTGCGCCTGTCGCACAAGGTCGTCGGCGCTAGTACCAATACTCTGCCGCGCTTCGGCGGAGAACTTGGGCCAAGTGGCCTTCGCAATCGCAGTGATTGCCTCCGAGCGCGACTCCGCGTCCTTGTGCTCACGGATGGCGGCAAACGCCTCTCGCAAGAACTCACAGTTCACGTCGATGTCCGGACTGTCGCTGGCAGCCCGGCCAATCAGCCTGCTTTGATGCACGATGATGTCCGCAATGTTGACGGTCGGCGGTGCCAGCAGAATCGAGAACGCGACCGACTTCGCATCCGGACCCGAAGCCACAATCGGTGCAATCAAACCGCCTTCACTGTGACCGATGGTGCCGATGCGCTGCTTGTCGATGTCCTGGCGCGACTGCAGGAAACGAATCGCCGCCCGCACATCGCTGGCGAAGTCCGCGGTCGTCGCGACGGTGAAGTCGCCCGTCGACTTGCCGACGCCACGATCGTCGTAGCGAAGCACCGCGAGACCTTGCCGCGTCAGGTGATCCGCGATCACCAAGAACGGCTTGTGCCCCGCCAGACTCTCATCGCGATCCTGCGGCCCCGAGCCAGTAATCATGACCGCAACTGGATGAGGTCCATCACCAGGCGGCAATGTCAGCGTACCGGCGAGCGTCACGTGTTCGTTGCTAACGAACTCAACCTCGACCGCATCGTAAGGAAACGGCGCCTTCGGATTCTGGGGGCGGTTAGGTCCCTTGATCTTGTCGACGACCTTCATCGTCAACGGCAACTCCATGCCACCCTGCGACCAGGTGCCGACGAGTTCGCGTGCGGCCCCCTCGCCCTTGAGCGTCGCCGTGTAGGTCGAACCAATCGCCTGGATATCCGCAACCACCTCGGTGCCCTTGCGGGTCAACGACAGAACCGGAATGCCAGTGGTGTTCTGCGTGATGCTGTCGAACGTCGCGGCGTAGCCCTTGCCGTCGATTGTGACGTGCAGGCCAAGCTCGAGCTTCTGGCCGGCAACCTTCAGCGCGCCTTGCCACGTGCCCACGATTGGATCCTTTGCGCCCTTCGTCGAGACCTGCGCCTTGGCATCTGATTGGGCAGGGAGACTAGCTGACGCGCACGCGAGTGCAGCGACAGCGAGCGAACAACGCAACGCGAGTAGCTTCGAGATCATGGTCGTCACCGGTCAAGTAAGCGTATGCGATGCCGCGGCGCGCCACACTCGACCGGCTACGACAATCACTGCTCGGGCGTGTCGAGTTCAACCGGCTTGTAGCCACCGCGGCTACGGAAGTAGAGGATCAAGCCGATGTAGCAGGCGAGCATGATCAGCGGGAAGATCGTCATCGATGCCAGGGCACCCTGCTTGGCTTGCGTCACGACCTTAGTCACCTTGTCGCTCTGATCAGCTGGCAGAGCATCAACCTTGCCCTGGTCAACCGCGGTGTAAGAGCCCAGGAAGTAGTCGCCCGGCGTGGAGACCGTCTCGTAGATGCCAGGAAGCTCCCGCTCGAGCGATGCCTGCGCGCCGCTCTCCTGCATCACACCGATCAACGGCCCACCGACGATGCCAACGGTCAGCATGCCGATACCAGCGATCGCATTGAGAGTCAGCGCACCACCCTTGGGGAACTGCTCTGAAACGACGCCAAGTGTCGTCGGCCAGAAGAACGTCTTGCCGAGGCCGTAGAGCGTTGCGGCTGCAAAGATCCAGAACACCGACACGGTTTGCGACAGTGCAAACAAGCCGAGCGTGGCCAGAACGGCACACGAGGCCAACAGCCCAAGCGGCGTCAGGCACTTCACAATCGGGCCAGCGAAGAATCGCAGCACACACATGATCGCCGACGTGTAGATGAGCACCCACAACGGGTTCTGCCCCAGTTCCTTGAGCGGTTGCTCCATGATCCCAGTGATTGCGCCATCCGTGCCAAGCTCAGTTGTGGCAAGCGGCATCATCACAATACAGAGGAAGACCATGAGGGGTCGGCCAAGGGACCGGCAGTAGGCGCCATAGGCCAAGACGAGTGCGATGAGAACGCCATAGATGACGCCATCCGTCCACCCGAACACCAAGCCAAGCTGCTTAACGATCAAGAAGCCAGCGATGGCGGCGCCAATGATGCCGAACTCGCCAAGCATCTCGCGGTAGGAGGTTCCGGCAGCAACCCGTTCGTTAACCGGGAACCGCACAAACATCAGGATCAGCAAGTAGACAATCGCCGGCAACGCGATCAGGTAGATCAAGACGCGCCAATCTTCAGTGACCTGCGCACCCAGCCCAATCGTTAGCAGGCCACCGATCACTAGACCGCCGGGCCAACCAGCGTGCAGGATGTTGAGCCACTTTGTCTTCTCCCGGCTGAACATCGTTGCAACGACCGGATTGATGAAGGCTTCAACGGTGCCGTTACCAAGCCCCAGAACAACCGACCCCCAGTAGAGGTACTCGTAGGCATCACCTCGAGCCGCCGCGAGGCCAGCCTCACCAAGCCCCTCGGCGTTAACGATCCCGTAGGCCTGCAATGCCATGTACGAGTAGATCGCATAGCACACGAAGCTGAAGATCATCGCCGCGCGGTAGCCGATGCGATCGATGATCAGGCTGAACAAGATGATGCTGATCGCAAACGGCCAGATGCCGGCGCCAAACAACTCTTGCCCCTGGACGTTGTCCAAGCCGAACTGTGCCGGCCACAGGTCCGGTATGTTGACCAGAAACGCTCGAGTGATGAATGCGAATGCAGTCGTGATGAGTGCAATGAAGCAGCCCCAGAAAACCAGCCTATCGTTCGATGTGGACATGAGATTCGCGTGCGGTTGTGCGGACGGTGAAAGCGCACTGTATGTCGAGGCACATGGCTGGCGCTAGCCGGAGATTGGTGTTCTGACTACCCCACGGCTTGTAGTAGAGGGTCGCCAGCGAACGGCAGCGCCGGAGTTTGGCTCACACCGCGGGAACCATCACGCCCCGGCAGCCTACGCCACGCCCAAAAGGCGCTCGTGCGTGGCTTCTCGATCCAGGCACCGGCGACCAACTCCCCCAACGGCTAGAGTGGCCAGAGCGGCCAAGACTCTAGAGTGGGATGTTGCCGTGCTTCTTGGCCGGGTTCGTGTCGCGCTTGCTGCGCAGCAGTTCCAACGCCTGAATCAGCGCCGGCCGCGTGCGGCGCGGGTCGATGACGTCGTCGACGTAGCCGCGAGCCGCCGCCTGGTAGGGGTTAGCAAACTTCTCTTTGTAGCCTTCGACGAGGCGCTTCTCTTCGGCCACTGGGTCGTCGGCGTTCTTAATGTCACCGCGGAACACGATCTTGGCAGCACCTTCGGCGCCCATCACCGCGATCTCAGCTTGTGGCCAGGCCACCACGAAGTCGCTGCGCATGTGGCGGTTGTTCATGACGGTATAAGCCCCGCCGTAGGCCTTGCGCGTGATCACGGTCATGCGCGGCACGGTCGCTTCGCAGAACGCATACAAGAGCTTCGCGCCGTGCGTAATAATGCCGCCCCACTCTTGCTCGGTGCCCGGCAAGAAGCCTGGCACGTCTTCAAAGCAGACCAGCGGGACATTGAATGCATCGCAGAACCGCACGAAGCGCGCGCCCTTGATGCTGGCCTTGATGTCGAGCACGCCGGCGAGGTGTGCCGGTTGATTGGCGACGATGCCGACGACGCGACCGCCAAGTCGCGCGAAGCCACACAGGATGTTCTTGGCGTAGCGCGAGTGCACTTCGAAGAACTTGCCGTCGTCGACCACGCGCTTGATGACATTCTTCATGTCATATGGCTTGTCGCTGGAGTCCGGCACGATCGTCTCGAGCTCTTCGTCCATGCGGTCCGCGTCGTCATTGGTCGCGCAGAACGGCGGATCCTCGGCGTTGTTGAGCGGCAAGAACGACAGCAACTCACGCAACTGCATCAAGCACGCAGCGTCATCGGCCGCCGTGAAGTGCGCGACCCCCGACACTTCACTGTGCACGCGCGCGCCACCGAGTTCTTCGCTAGTCGTGTCCTCGTGCGTCACTGCCTTGACCACGTCGGGCCCGGTGATGTGCATGAAGCTCGTGCCTTCAACCATCATGATGAAGTCGGTGATCGACGGTGAGTAAACCGCACCGCCGGCACACGGGCCCATGATCGCGCTGATCTGCGGAATCACGCCACTCGCGAGCGTATTACGAAGGAAGATGTCGGCGTAGCCACCGAGTGACACGACGCCTTCTTGAATGCGCGCGCCACCGGAATCACACAGGCCGATCATCGGCACGCCGACCTTCATCGCCGCGTCCATGACTTTGACGATCTTCTGCGCGTGCGTTTCGGACAGGCTGCCACCGAACACGGTGAAGTCCTGCGCAAACAAGTAGACCGGCCGGCCATCGATGCGGGCACTGCCAGTCACGACGCCATCGCCGAGGATCGTGTTCTTATCCGAGTCCATGCCGAAGTCGCGACAGCGATGCGTCACGAACCGGTCCACCTCAACAAAGCTACCGGGATCGACGAGCAGGTCGATGCGTTCGCGTGCGGTCAGCTTGCCGCGCTCGTGTTGTGCGGCGATGCGCTTCTCACCACCACCTTGCACGGAACGATTGCGCAGCTCTTCCAGCTTCTTCTTGTGATCAGTCATGCTTGGCATCCTGCGCGTGCGGGTCTTCTACAAGTTCGGCCAATACGCCGCCGAGGTGTTTGGGGTGCGCGAACGCAACCTTGCAGTCGTGGGCACCGGGGTTCGGCACCAAGTTCAACATCGGCGCACCAGCCGCCGCCAAAGCGTCGATCTTCATTTGGCAATCGCCAACTTGAAACGCGAGGTGGTGCACGCCGGGACCGCGCTTAGCCAAGAACTTCGCGATCGGCGAATCGTCACTGGTCGGTTCGAGCAGTTCGATGCGCGTGGTGCCAGCCATCAAGACGGCGACCTTAACCTTCTCAGTCGGCACTTCGTCGACCGAATGCAGCTTGAGGCCGAACCCGTCAGTCCATTTGGGGATGGCCTCGTCGAGCGAGTGCACTGCGACCCCGATGTGGTGCAGCGCTTCGATTGGCGGATCAGATTCCATGGCAGTAGTCCCGAATGCGCCTTGGCGACGGCGTTCGGGGCGAAGGATGTTAGAGATTTCTCGCGCGGGAGGCGAGGATGAACGCCCGTGCCCGAGTTACCAGAAGTCGAGACTGTTCGCCGCGGCGCCGAACCACACCTGGTCGGCCGCCGGCTACGCGCCCTGGAACTGCGGCGGGACGACCTGCGCTGGCCAATGCCCAAGATGGCGCTACAGGCCCTCATCGGGCGCTGCTGCACGGCCGTTCGGCGCCGTTCGAAGTATCTACTGGTCGATTTCGACGGCCCAAAGGCCCCCATCGCGCTGATTCACCTGGGTATGACCGGCCGCGTCATCGTCGAACCGATCAGCAAGCGCGCGGCCCGGCCCGAATACCGCAAGCACGAACATTGGCGCATGGACTTTGGCGACCGGTTGGTGCGCTTCATCGACCCGCGGCGCTTCGGTGCCCTCGACGTGGCCGAGCAAGACACCTTCACCGAGCACCCCCGCATCAAGGACCTCGGTCAAGAACCGCTAGAACCCGAGTTCGATGGCCCGTTCCTGCACCGCATCACCCGCAACCGCAAAGTCGCTATCAAGCAGTTGGTCATGAACGGCAACCTGCTGGTCGGCGTCGGCAACATCTACGCCAGCGAATCCTGCTGGTACGCCCAAATCCGCCCCCGAAGGGCCGCCAAATCCCTAACCAAGTCCGAAGCCAACGCCCTAGCCCAGGCAATCCGCAACGTGCTCACCGCCGCCATCAAAGCCGGCGGCACCAGCTTCCGCGACTACGTAGGCGTCTCCGAAGACGCCGGCTACTTCGCCAGAGAACTCAAGGTCTACGAACGCAAAGACCAACCCTGCCCCCGCTGCAAGACCCCCATCAAGCACGCCACCCAACAAGGCCGCAGCACCTACTGGTGCCCCCACTGCCAGCACTAACAGAACGCCCCTTCATCGACAGCCATCGCGAAGTTTCCAAGCGACGCGACCACAGTAGTCGCATGCGGGCTAGCTGGAGGCGTGGCTGTTGCGACTATGGAGTCGCTGTCGCCCCACCACAGTCGTCGCGGACAAATCGCTCAAGACGACTTACCCGGCTCGCGAACGCCAAAGCGGATCGCGAGATACGACAAGAACTGGCAACCGGCGGCGAGCACGAGCACGCCTTCAAACCCGAGGCGTTTGGCCAGCCCCGCGGCTCCCATCGCAAACAGGAAGACGCCGACCTGCATGCTGAAGCCGCGCAATCCCATCAGCGCGCCGAGTTGATCTGCTTTCACCAATCCCGAAACCAGTGCCTGCAACGGCCCGGTTCGCGCCGCGGCGGCCAATGCCAACAAACAGCCAACAAGCAGGAGCATCAACGGCGATGGTCCACGCGCCAGCACAATGAAGCAGATCACCAGAATGGCCGACGTCGCGAGCACGAACTGCCGCTTACCAACCTTGTCCGAAAGCCGGCCGAGGAGTGCGCTGCCGACAACGGACAACGCGCCGAGACCAACCCACATCCAGATCTGATCTTCCTTCGCCACGAGGCCCGACTCGTCGAGCCACGTCGTCGCCATCTGCACGACCGTGAAGAACGAACCGACGTGCAGCATCGTCGACAGCAGCACCGCGACGACCGCAGGGTTCTTCAGCAGCGGCCAACGACGGCCCGCCGAGCTTGGTGGCAAAGCCGGCACGCATCGCAACGACAGCACGACGGCGATCGCGCCGACCGCGGCCTGCACGACGAACGTGAACGACCAATACCCCATCGCCGCCAGCCAAACCGCGAGCGGCAAGCCCAACGGGATCGCCAAGAACATGCCGGCGTTGAAGCGCCCCATGACGGCACCCCGCCGTTCGTATGGCGCGAGGTCCGCCGCGGCCGCCGACGCGGTGGCGTAGGCCAAGCCAGTGGCGAAACCGGCCAGCACGCGCAGGCCAAGCAGCGGCCAATAGTCCGCCACGACCATATGCAGCAGGCTCGCGACGACGAACAACGACAGGCTGACAACCAGCACGGTCCGCCCCCCAAACCAGCGCGCAACATCGGCGACGAAGAACGCCCCCGCGGCCGACCCGATGCCCGCGGCCGCCAGCAACCAGGCGGCGCCGTCGTCGGCGAAGTCGAACTCGCTCTTGATGAACGGCAGCAGAGCGCCCATCACGTTGGAATTCAGGTTGAGCACGAACGCCGACATCGCCAGCGCCAAAACCGCCATGCGCTCGCGCGAGTTCGCGGTTTGCTTCGAATCGGGACTTACTGATTCCGGCGTCGTCAAGGGCGCGACACTATCGAGCAAGGCGGCACCGAAGTCTCGTTCGCTTTGGACTCGTCACCCAACGCCGCGTATGGGTAGCATTGACTCCCGCATGCCTCTCTTGAGATTGGAGTCCCTGTCGTGAAGATCGCCATCCTAGGAGGAGGCATCTCCGGTTGTGCCCTGGCCCGCATGCTCGCGGCCGATGGGCACAGCGTAACCGTGCTCGAAAAGACCGAACGGCCCGGCGGCTTGTGCAAAAGTCGTAAGTACGGCGAGTTCACGTTCGACGAAGCCGGTGGCCATATCCTGTTCTCCAAGGACAAGGAAGTTCTCCAGTGGCAACTCGACCGCTGTGGCGGCGAAGCCGGCACCCAACGCGTCGACCGCAAGACGCGGATCCGCTGGCACGATCGCTGGGTCCCCTACCCATTCGAGAACGGCGTTGGCCACCTGACCAAGGAAGCAAACGTCGAGTGCATGAAGGGCTACATCGAGTCCTACGTCAACCGCCGCATGGGCACTGCGTGCCCCGAGAACTTCGGCGACTGGATCAATTGGCGCATGGGCGAAGGCTTCGCGAAGCACTTCATGGTCCCTTACAACGAGAAGATCTGGGAACGCGACCTGAATACGATGGCCAGCGACTGGGTTG
The DNA here is from genome assembly GCA_937906475.1 of uncultured bacterium. GTDB lineage: Bacteria > Planctomycetota > UBA1135 > UBA1135 > UBA2386. The sequence goes on along the minus strand of CALCZA010000068.1, from coordinate 41,200 downwards.
CCGGCCGCGTGCCCGAAGCGCCGATTGAAGACATCCTACGCGCGTCGATCGGCGTCGAAACCGACGGATACACCCACCAATCGGTGTTCTGGTTCCCGCTGCACGGCGGCTTCGAAGCCATGGTCCAGGGCACCGTCAGAGACGGCGGCTTCAACCTGCAGTGCAACGCCGACGTGCAACGCGTCGAGAAGACCAAGGAAGGCTTCAAGGTCAACGGCGAGGCTTACGATCTAGTCGTCAACACGGTGCCGCTGCCGCAAATCGAAGGCGTCATCCAAGACATCCCTGCCGAGATCCGCGCGGACATCCAGGCACTGGTACCGATCTCGTTGGTCAATGTCATGCTCGGCGTCAAGATCGACGAACCGCTGCCCGACCTCAGTTGGATCTACCTGCCGTTCAAGGAGCAGGGGCCGACCAACCGCGTCACCTACTACAGCAACTACTCAAAGTTCAACGCACCTGCTGGCCACGGTTGCTTCCTCGCCGAAGTCACCCACCGGGGCCAGCACCGCCACGACGACAAGGAGTGGTTGCAGAGCGTCGCGAAGGGCCTGGCCAACGCCGGCATCCTGCGCGAAGAACAGATCGTGCTGCTCGAGGCGTGCAACAACGAGTTCGCCTACATCGACCAGGACCTCGAGTTCGCGGCGCGCGTCGCGCGCGTTCGTAAGTGGTTCGACGAGAGCGGTTACCTGACGTTCGGTCGATTTGGTCGCTACGAGTACCACAACAGCGACCAGTGTGTGAAGCGCGCGATGCAGGTGCACAAACACATCCAAGAACTCGCGAAAACTGGCGACAAAACGCCTCTGCAACTCCCGTAACACGGGGGGTGAGCACGACCAGTAAGGCGCCGCTGGTTGTCTCATCGCGGTAACCCGCGCACGTGTGAAGCCGCCGAAACCTCAACCTCACAAGCAGGATCGTTTGCCCGGATACTCGGGCAGAACTGGGGATTTTCGAGAAGGCTACGGAACCTAGGGCGGTGCCGCTGCCGTCCTATCAGCGTTCCGTTGGGATCATGCCTCCCGACGGGGTTCTTTCCTGTCCTTTGGATCCTGTGCGAGCATCTCGGACGCCGAGACGGCATCGCGAATCAGAGGGGTCTGTTCCAGAGCGCAAGCTCTTGGTGCTGCTGGCCGGTCAGCGAGCTGACCAGCACGTCTCGCGCTTGCGCGGGTTCCGAAGGGCGGAATATTATTGGTGGAGCTCCATGCCCCACTTCTAGTTTGTCGAGGTTGGCTTGCCCAACCTCGACGTCTGTACGGACCCTAGTTGCGGACACGACTCGCCGCACACCTGCAGGCGACCTCGCTGCTCGGCCCCAACAAGCACGAGCGATTTGTTCGCCCGACTCTGTACGTGCTGCTCCAGTGCTTCCCTGGCATCCGTTCCAGTGAATGACCTTGAATCTGCTAACCGAATGGGGGAAGAACGCACTCCTGGGATCTGATGCGCGTTACCCGCGTAGCATGCGGGCTTAGCCCCCCCAGTTGGCAACACCACGGCCAATAGACCCCTACCTAGACTGAGACCCGTCCCCTGCACGATTCACCACCAAGTCCCCGCATCCCTGCGCAAACACCGCCTTCCCATACGCAAGACGGTATAACCAGCCACGGTCGACCGCAGCTGGCGGAGACCCCTTCACCAGGACGCGTCAGACGTTCGGGAGGCGTCGCGGTGCAACTAACCAAAGTCGATTTGGAAGCAGTTCAAGCCGGCTGGGCGCACCGCGGATTCACATGTGAACCGTGGATTGATCCTCCCAACCAGGTTTGGCACGACTTCATACACGACGTCGACGAATTGGTTCTCCTGCTCGAAGGCTCCTGCCAAATCGAACTCGATGGCCGCACCATCCGCATGAGTGCCGGCGACGAGTTGACGATCCCGGCTGGGACTCGCCATACGGTGCGCAATTGCGGTGATGGCCCGGCTAGATGGCTTCACGGCTACCCCACTAATTAGCCCAAAGTTTTTCGCGCGCAGGGCTCTGCAGTCGCAGCGATCAGTCCCGCACCGTCCAGTTACCGCGCTGACCGGTCGTTTCCTCAACGCCGACGGTCATCTGCTTCACGTTCAGGTGAGGCCAGGCCTGCTCCATGCGTTCCCGCAGCGTGCGGCCAAACCAAGCCGCCAAGTTCTCGGCGCTTGTGTTGCTGATTGGCAGCACGATCACCTCTTCCTTAGGCACCATGTAGAGGCGCTCCTGGTAGCGGATCTCGTAGTGTGGCCCCTTTACCTCAGCGGTCAGCACGGGGTGCTCGCCGGGAATCAGCAGGTGCTCGTCAAGCTCGTCACAGAGCTTGCGCACCATCGGCTTGATCTCCTGGAAGTTGACCACGAGGCCGTGCTTGTCGAGTTCGGTGTGCAGGTCGAGGAAAACCTTGTAGTTGTGGCCGTGCAACCGCTCGGCGGATCCATCGGGGAAGATCAGAAAGTGCGCGGCACTAAACTTCAGATAGTCCTTCTCGATCGAGATAGACCAGCTCTCTTGGCGGTTGGGCATCGGTTGCAAGAAGGATAACCTCGTTGGCCATGGAGCTCGACACGATCCCGTGGCAGTCGACCCGCTATCCTGGAATCGCGGTGCACTTCTACGCCAGTGACAAGCGGACCAAGCGCGTATTGGCGCTGATCAGAATGGACCCGGGGTGTGGCTACCCCACCCACCTGCACCATAGCACCGAGGAAGTGCTGGTCGTGCGCGGCGGCTACCAGGATGAGCTCGGCACGTATGTAGAAGGCCAGCACGTTCGCTATGAAGCTGGGAGCGAGCACGGGCCGCGGGCAACGGGTGAGCCTGGTGATCCGGCGTGCGTGCTGCTGGCCCTGGCGCACGAGGGCATCAAACTACTGAGCTGAGGCTGCAACGCTCCGGATTGTTGTGCGCTACACGCGCCCATGTTCCGAACCACCCTTGCTGGCGTCGCATTCAGTCTGCTGGCAGGTTGTGGCACGATTCTCACGCCGGCTGAGTCCGTCGTCTCCATCACCAGCAACCCGCCGGGAGCAAAGGTCTTGTGTGATGGGAAGCCGATGGGCACGACGCCGTGCTCGGTGACCTTACCCAGCCAGCACCAGAAGCTGTGGCTGGAGCGGACTGGCTACCAACCCAGGGTCATCGAACTGGGTAAAACCCCGAATCCATGGATACGCCTGAACATCCTGAACCTAGGCGTAGGTCTCATGGTCGACGTTGGCAGCGGCATGGACCGCGTCCCCAACTCCGCGGCAGCGCATGTTGCACTGCGCCATCTGGGGGCGAGTGCATCCACGCCAGTGTGGCAACGGACCCCCGGGTCGAGCGCAGCAGCAACCACGTCGTGCCTCGGCAGGTCAGGTCGGCAGCATTCCGTGCAACACGCCCTGACAGGGCTGGGGCCACTCGCCAGAGTTGGCCTGAGAGCCATCGCTTACAACAACCGGTAGGCAAAGGGCCAACAGGCAACAGAACCAGGTGCAAAATCACAACTGGCCCAGACCAAATGGTCCGAGCCAGATGCACTGCGCTCCAGAATCACTGGATAGCAGGAGCCCAGGCCGAGCAACTCGGACCCGGGATTAGCCGCCCTAGTCCTTCGCGATGTCTTCGAGCACCTTCTCAGCGATGTTCGGCGGAACCGGCTCGTAGGTCGACGGCTCCATGGAGTAGGTGCCACGACCCTGTGTCAGCGAGCGAAGCATCGTCGAGTATTGGAACATCTCGCTCAGCGGGACCTTGCCCGTGACGGACGAGATGCCACCCGGCTTGGTGATCATTTCTTCGACCAGGCCGCGACGGCTCGAAAGGTCGCCGATGACATCACCGGTCTTCTCTTCCGGAGCTTCGATCTCGATCTTCATGATCGGCTCAAGCAACTGCGAGTTGCCCTCGCAAGCCATGCGGAAGGCCTGCACGCCAGCCGCTTCGAACGCCATGACGCTCGAGTCGACGTCGTGCGACTGACCATCGTAGAGCTCAGCGACAACCTTGCAGAACGGGAAGCCGAGACGACCACCGCTCTTGACCGCGGTCGTGATGCCGTGGCCAACTGCGGGGATGTATTCGCGCGGCACCGAGCCACCCTTGATGGCGTCGATGTACTTGCAGTGCTCGACATCTTCATCCGTGCTGAATCTCACCCGGGCGACAGCGAACTGACCCGAGCCACCGGACTGCTTGATGTGGCGCGCTTCGACCTTCTTGGGGCCCTTCAGCGTCATCTTGTAAGCAACCTTCGGGCGACCAACCGTGACCCCGATCTTGTGGTCGTTGGTGATCAGGTTGCACTTCACTTCGAGGTGAAGCTCACCCATGCCGGAGATAACCATCTGGCCGGTTTGCTCGTCGGTGACCGCCTTGAAGGTCGGGTCCTCGCGAACCATCTTGCCGATGATCGACGACAGCTTGTCGCGGTCGCCAGCAGACTTCGGCTCGATCGCCATGCTGATAACCGTGTCCGGGAAGGTCATCGCTTCGTAGACAACCGGGTGGTCGCGCGTCGACAGCGTGTCACCGGTGATCGCGTCCTTGATGCCGACTACCGCCACGATGTCGCCAGCTTCGGCAACGTCGATCGGCTCACGGGTCATCGCGTGCATGCGCATCAGGCGACCGATGCGCTCGTAGCGACGGCTACGACCATTGTAGTACCTCTCGCCCTGCTTCATCTGACCCGAGTAGATGCGGATGAAGGTCAGGTCGCCATTCGGGTCACTGATCGTCTTGAAGACGAGCGAAGCGAACGGCTCGTCCGAACGCAGCTTGAAGGAGACCTTCTCGTCGCTCTCGGGATCGATGCCTTCGATCGGTGGGACGTCGAGCGGGCTGGGGAGGTAGTCGACGATGGCGTCGAGAACGTTCTGCACACCCTTGTCCTTAAAGGCCGAGCCACAGAAGACCGGCGTGATCTTCAGGTCGAGCGTGCCCTTGCGGATCGCCATCTGGATCTCGTCGTTCGAGATCTCCTTGCCTTCGAGGAACTTCTCGAGCACGTCGTCATGACACTCGGCCACAGCCTCGATCATGATCTCGCGATGCTTCTGCGCCTCTTCCTTGAGCTCGTCCGGGATGTCGCCGACGGTCATCTCACGGGCGTCGTTATCGGCCCAGATGCACGACTTCATCTCGATCAGGTCGACGAGTCCAATGAAGTCCTTCTCCCTACCGATCGGCATGACAAGCGGCACGGCGTTGGCGTTCAGACGCTCGCGCATTGTCTCGATCGCCTTGTAGAAGTCGGCGCCGGTACGGTCCATCTTGTTGACGAACGCGATCCGCGGGACGTTGTAGCGATTGGCCTGACGCCAAACAGTCTCGGACTGCGGCTGCACACCGGCCACTGCACAGAACACACCGACGGCACCGTCGAGCACGCGAAGCGAGCGCTCCACCTCGACCGTGAAGTCAACGTGTCCGGGAGTATCGATGAGGCTGAACTTGTACTTGCCCCAGTCACAGGACGTCGCAGCCGACGTGATCGTGATGCCGCGATCACGCTCTTCCTGCATGTAGTCCATCGTGGCGCCGCCATCGTGAACCTCACCGATCTTGTGGTTCTTACCGGTGATGAACAGGACGCGCTCACTGAAGGTCGTCTTGCCAGCGTCAATGTGGGCGATGACACCGAAGTTGCGGGTATGACGAATACGCGTTTCTTCGGGGGACTCCTTCTGGTCGGACATGGCAGGCTTCGTAGGGGTGGACATCGGTCAAACAGTGAGGCAAGAACGCGGCGGGGTCAGCTGGACCCAACGTCGCCGCGGACGCCTGGGGTTACCGGCATCGATGCCGGTTTAGGGGCAAGAAGTTTAGCGTTGGCCAAGAATTGGTCAACGGGCCAACCGGAGCAGAAACCCCGCTCACCCCAAGATGCCGGGATATCGGCATGCGGCGGAGCCAAAGCAAGCCGTCCTGACACCTCCACAGCGGGGCTTTCACCCGGTCTGCGACCAGTTCCACCAGACTGGGGCCACTGACTGGCCAAGCTCCCGACACAGGGACCAGCAACCAATACATCGACCATACTCCGCACCGCTAGAACGCTTCTAGCCACACTATCGCTCGCCCCGTGTGCTGCCGTGCCCGCCCAACAGACGGCGGGCGAAGCCCTGGGCGCACTTCGGGAAGGCAACAACCGCGATGTCTCCCCCATGAACCGACAGAGCAAGTGCGAAGAAGAGCACGCCCATATCACCGTCGCTGAGAGCATCAACCGCAGTCTGTTGCTGCAGCGCAACGCGACGGGCGGCATGTTTCGCATGGTCGCGACGCGCGACCACGCCGGTGGCGACGTTGAAAATCGGCCCAACCGTCCGCTACCAAAAAATATCGGCTGCCAGCTTACATATCTGGCCGGCATCGTGCCCACGGGCCTGCCGCCGCACGTCGTGCTACGCATGCTCCACGCCGGCACGACGTGCGATGTCGCTTCCGGAGACCTGGCGTGACTGATGGTTGCTACGCAACATACGGCGAAGGCGACGACCACAAGTCCGGCAGCATTAGGTCGGACCTCAAAATCCCGATCGGGTTGACTGGTAAGGCTGGCATCGCGTCGCCGCTAGCCGCCGGCATCCTCGTGCTGCGCCGTAAGCAGGCGTAGTACGCCTCGCGGCACTAGTCGAGAGCAATCATGCAGGCTGCGCCGCAACTGATCAGCAGCAGGTCAAACACCGGCAACGAACCGCGGCGGGTCACGCAGAAGCCGCCCGCCGTCGCTTCGAGAACCGTGAGTTCCGTACCGAGATGCGGCAACAGCGATTCGAGGCGAGGCACGTCGGACAAATCGAAGGCGAAGCCATCACTCTGCCAGTCGTGACTGACGGTCTGGAAGCCCATCAACAGCGCGCCGTAGCCTTGCTGTAGTAGGCCAGCAATGTCGCAGTAGAGCATCCCGGTGGCATCACCACGAAGCGCAACCAAACGCTTGCGCACCAACGCCTGGTCAAAGTTCGGCAGTTTGCTGGAGTCGATCGCCGAACGCATCGATTGCGGCTGCATCGCCACTAAGCCGTGCTTGTCGGTGCTCGCCCAACTGAGACCAAACGGAAAGTCGATGCCGAGGTGATCAAGCCACCACGCCTTGACACCAGCGTGCACAAAACTATCGAGGTAGCCGTAAGCGCTGCGGATGGGTTCACCGTCCTCCAACGCCTTCTCCTTGTTCGGCGCCACCTCGGTGAGCCTGCCCCACATCGCCGTCAAGTTCTCACGAAACGCCTTGGCATCACGCAACGGCAACGACGCGGCCGCCGCGGTGAAACCGAGGCCACCTTGTTTTGGCGAGTTCCAAGCAACGACACAATCCTCCACGTGCGTCACCAAGTCGGCGCTGATGTCGACGCCAGTCTGGCTCTTGGCTTGCGCGACGAGACGATCCCAAGAGGGCGTGGGATCTTCGCCAACAAACGAAGCCGCGATCTTCATCGCCGACAGTTCCAGCGTGCCTTCGGTTAGGCGCAGTGCAATCGCGGTCGTCGCATCGCTTGGAATCAAAGCAAGATCGTCCTGCGACAGCGGTCTGCCGCGCATGTTACCAAGCACGCCACTGGGCTTGGCGATCACCAACTGCGTGCGCGACACAAATCCATCGCCTTCCAAGCCGGACTCGGCGAGCGCGGCAGTGGCCTCGCTGATGCCCAGCGGTCCCCAGAACTTCTCAGCCAACGGCACTCTCGCGACAATCTGGTCGATCGCAGCGAACGTGCGCAACATCGGCCGTTCGACCTTGGAGCCAGCGAGCATCTTGCGAACGGCTGCATTGCCGTTGAGCCCCTGATCCTGCTCGCGGATGCCGGCGATGACCTGCTTCGCGGCAGCATCGCCAACTGACAAAACGAAGTAACCATCGATCGCAGCCCAACCGATGACCTGCGAGCCACCGGATACGGTCACTGTGTCAAACTCGACTGCGCCAACGATCCTCTTGCCACGCAGCAAGCTATCCTCGAGCAGTCCATCGAGTGCTTTGGTGAATGCGGCGCTGATCTTCTCGGCGTCGTCACTGGCCTGCACCACCACGCCGCCAGCGAGCGGAACAAGGTCGGTAACGAAGGCGCAACCAGGGCGCTGCGCCAGCGTCACTAGTTGATCGAACACCAACAGCGCATGCGCCTGGTTTGGCTGGGAGCGGCCACCGTGTTCCAACTCTCCGCGCAAACTGCTAACCAGCTTGAGGATCGCGGCACGAACTTCGGGCTCAGCCGCGAGTCGCTCGGTCTTGTTCTGCGAGTTCTCGACAGCCTCCCCAGCTCCAAACCACTCAACGAACAACACGGCATCGGCAGGCGCTACCTGCATCAACACCGGATCCTCGGGCATCGGCGGCACTGGCAACGGTAGCGGAATGCCGAGCAATCCGAGGTAGCTGGCAAAAACGAGCGAGAGGTGTCGAAGGATGTCGCCAAAGCCCATATTGCCGTCCTGCATACCTGACACAGTGGCTGCGAGCATCACTCATTCGAGCATCCTCACGTCACTTGCAATCGACACCTGCAAGAGCCGTGAGCTTTGCCGACAACGACTTGCCAGATTACATCGCGAGTGCACCGCTACGGCGTTGCGGTGGCCTCTGATCCACCAACACGCGCGCCCGACCCGCCCAAACTCCATGTTGGATCAAAGAATCGCGATCATGCGAATCGAACAATTCCAACCGATCAACGACGTGCGATTCGCTTCGACCTTTACTTGATGAAGGCCTCGAAGATGGCGAGCCTTCGCGGATCTTCGTTGTGGTCGAAGTAGTAGCGGCGGAACTTCGCGAGGTCCTTCTCGACCTCGGCCTTGCGCTTGGTTGGCAATGCTTCGATGTAGGCATCGAGGTGTTGCTCGAAGTCGACAACCTTGATGTTGGGATCGCGCCGCAACAGTTCGCGCATTAGCTCGCGATCCCACGTAACGAGCTGGCACGGCAACGGCACGTTAAACGTCACCTTGCGCCATTTATCTGCCGCCAGGTAGTCGGACTCAAAGTGGAAGTGCACGCCGCGCTTCTCCAGATACGCGGGGTCTCTCGGCTTGCCGTGCCCCGCCTTGCGGCGGACCTTGTAGGGCGTCCGAGCAATGTATGCGTCCGTCAACCCTGCTGCGACTTCGATCGCTACCCGGGCACGCGACCGATACGCGAGGCTCGCGTGGCTACCGGCAATCGCAATCCGGACATCAAGACCATCAAACAGAGGTTGTAGATAGTCCCCGCACAGTTGAAACGCCTTTTCCCACGTGTACCCAGACGACAAGAATTGCGTCACCGCCATGTGGCGCGTGTCGGAGACAGGGTTGCGGAAGTTGCCGAGATCTTCTGGTTCGACGCGCAACGTCAAGCCAAGCACCAACGCGATTGCGAGCATCGGCTGCAGCAACTTTGGGCGCCAACGTTGGCACGCCAGATCCCAGCCAAACAGCAACGCCGGCAGCACCGGTAACAGGAAGCGACCGAACATGAAGTCGCCGCCAACCCACGTCACGAAGAAGATGTAGGGCAGCACAAACGCCGCGATCACCAGCCACGGGCGGCGACCGAGCGCCGGCTGGATCGACGCCAGCATGTCACCCTTCTTCAGCGCGAACCAAACCAATGGCACGAACGCTGGCAACAGCGCGTAGTAGCACAAGAAGAAGCCGCTGACATAGCTCCAACCCAGGCCGAGCAACGGATCACCAGCAGACTTCGCGAACGCAGTGTTGGGCACCCAGTAGCCGTAGAAGCTATAGCGCCACAACAGGTACGGCACGAACACCACAACGAACGGCAATACGTAGGCGAGTAGCAGGCGCGGCGAGCGGCGCTGGACAGCGTCATAGAGCACAAATAGCCCGCCCATCGCGACGAACAAACCGCCATCAGGTCGCGTCATCGCGCAGATCACGCCGACGAAGCCCATCAACCAGGCTTGCCGCATGCAGCGCATCGTCATCGCGAGGTGCAACATCGACGTGGCCAGCAGCACGAACAACGCCGTCTCAAGCCCAGCCGGCGCCAACGACTGCGCGTGATGAATCGCGGCATAAGCACACGCGGCAAGCGGCACGACCGCGCGACCGTTGCTAGCACTCCATGCCATCTTCGCGAGCAACAGCACAACGCCCGCATGACAGACGACGCCCCAGAAGATCGACCAAGTCGTCAGTCCCTCGTGGCCAAACCCAAGCATCGCGCCGAGCGCGAGCCACATGGTCCAACTGAAGTTCGTGTAACCCTCGACCGGCGCTTCGCTCGGATCTAGGTTGAAGACTAAGCCGTGGCCATCGACGAAGTGCTGCGCGTAGCGGAACGAGATGAATGCATCATCACAGGTCCAACGCAACAGCCACGCTTGGATGGCCGCAGCAGCAACCGCTAGAGCGGCAACAGTCCAAAACACTGAGCTACGAGGCATCTTCTGCTGGCGAAGGTTAGCTCAAACCTCCGCCAGGAGAAGTGCACCGCTACCAATCAGTGAACGGATTGCGGCAACTCACTGAGCGCTTCGGTCGCGAAACTGCGCGGATTGACGCGATCCCACGCCTTAACCACCTTGCCATCTTCGCCGATCAGCACCGCGATTCGGCGCGCATACGACGCCTTATCATCGGTGGCAGCGCCGTAGGCCATCGCCATCTTGCGTTCGGTGTCGCACAGCAGCGGGAACGGGAAGCTGTGCTTGTCGCGGAAGGCCGTGTTGGCACGAGCGTTGTCGAACGACACCCCGAGCACGGCGACACCATGCTTTTCGAACTGAGCAAACTCATCACGCAAGCCACAGCCTTGCGCGGTGCAACCGGGCGTGTCGGCCTTCGGGTAGAACCAGATCAGCAACTTCTGGCCACGGTAATCGGCGAGTTGGTGCTCGACGTCGGCCTCGTCCATTACTGAGAAGCGCGGGGCAGCCTTACCAGCCTCGGGAACCGCGCCACCGGTTGCCTTCACAGCTGACGACGCCTTCGCTGGCGCCGCAGCTTCGACTGGCTTCGTCTCCGTCACTGCTTCTTCGGCGCGGCGCTTCTCACGATCGGCCGCGCTCTTCTTGGCCTCGACTGCTGCCGCTGCCTCGGCGGCCAACAACTTCTCAGAGGGATTCACGTGCGCTTCGATGTAGCTCTTCGCGAACGGCAGTTTCTCAGCGTCGCGTTCCTTGTAAGCGACACCGTCGGTCATCCAGCCAGGAGCCTCGGCACCACGCAGATGGTGATCAAAGTATTCCGCCATGCGCCGCGTCCAGTCGCGCTTGTTCTGGCTCTTGCGCAAACCGTGTGGCTCGCCGTTATAGTTGAACAAGTAGGCCTCCTTACCGAGGCGCTTCAACGCGACGAAGTACTCAATGCCTTGCGTCCACGGCACCGCACCGTCCTTGTCGTTATGCAAGATCAACACCGGCGTCTGCACCTTATCGGCAAAGTGGATCGGCGAGTTCTCAGTATAGCGCAGCGGGTATTCCCACGGCGTGCCACCAATGCGCGACTGCGTCTGCTCGTATTGGAACTGACGCGACATGCCGCTGTCGTAACGAATGCCGCCATACGCCGAGAGCATGTTACTGACCGGCGCGCCACTCTCGACGGCCTTAAAGATGTTCGTGCGCGTCACCAAGAATGCCGTCTGGTAGCCGCCCCAACTGTGACCAGCAGCGCCAATCGCATCCTTGTCGACGAAGCCCTGCGAGATCAAGTGCTGCACGCCGGAGACGACGCACTTCACGCACGACGGACCGGGGTAGCCGACTTCGTAGACGATGTCGGGCATAAACCACAGATAGCCGTTGCTGACGTAGTAGGCCGCGTTGGGTGACGTGCCCGTTGTCGGCGTGACGTAGTTGTGCACGTTCTGCGACAACTTCTCGTAGAAGTAGACCATCATCGGGTACTTCTTGTTCGGGTCGAACCCGTCGGGCTTGATCAGCACGCCGGTGCGGCGATCGCCGTTGCCGTCGGTCCAGTGAACCAACTCAGAGTCACCCCAGCGGAACTGCTTCTGCTGCGGGTTGACGTCGGTCAGTTTCTGCAACGATGAGAAGTCCGCCTTCGCGGTCCACAGGTCGCCGTATTCGCGGAACGTTGACAGGTTGAAGAACAAACGCGAGCTCTTCTTCGGACTGGTCAAACCACGAATCGCCTTATCGACCATCCACAACTTTGACGGCTTCTGCGAGCGATGCACGGCATCGGCATAGAATCCCATCGCCATCGTTTCGCGATCGCGCGCCGACAACAGCAACTCGTCCGCAACCCACGGTGAGTCGTCTTGGCTCGGCATGCGTTGCAAGCGCAGTTCGAGGCCGTGCTCACGACCGTAGCCGTCGGTAACACAAACAGCGCGACCACTCTTCGGCGCAACCTTCCAGACATCGAACTCGTCGTAGATCAGCACCGCGCCGTCGTTCTCGGTCCAACCGGCAACGCCGTAAGCCGAGTCTGGCGACGGGTGGTCGTCGTCGTGCTTGTGAAACGGCACGCTCATGCTGCCGGTCAAGTCGCGGCGCTCTCCGGTCGCGACCTCCATGCAGATCCAGTGGTAGTCGCTGTCGAACCACATCAGGTATTTGCCACCCGGCGAACTACTCATGCGGCCGCGCAGTTTCTCAAGCACGCGCGTGCGTTCGCCAGTGCGTGCGTTGACCAACCACTGATCTGAGTAGCGGCCGTCCCACTGCACTTCTTGCTCGTAGGGACGGCCATCGCTGCCGGTCATGTGCGCACCATCGTGGCCTAAGAAACTCAGCGACGGCGTGCGCTCATCACCAACCACAACCAACTTGTCCGTATCGCTCCAATACACGGCCGTCAGCGAATCACCACCGCCGCGACGACCCCGCCCGGCTGCCTGCATCGTTTGCAGCAAGCCATCGCGGTAACTCCACAGATCGAGGTCGACCTTGTCTTCGGGAAGAATCGGCAGCGGCGCGGGCTTCTTGGGCGCCGTCACCGAGAACGACAACGCTCCGCCATCACGAGAAAACGACGGTTGACCGGTGACGCTCATGGCTTGCGGCATGCCAGCGGCGCCGACATAGGCGATGCGGTTGGCGTGGCCACTGCCGTCCTCTGAGAGGTCGTCCTTGCTCGACCACAAGTAGAGATCCGAGTTCGGCTTATCGGCGCCAAACTCAGCCTTATCGCTCATGAACGCGACTCGCTCACCATCGCGCGCGAACGTGACGTTCGAGACGCTGACTGTGCCATCCAACAATTGGCGCGTACCTTCGCCATTCGGCGACTGCACAAACAAGCCATACGAGGTGCCCTTCACAGGCTTCTTGGTCGACGTATGGAACCACAGCGCCTTCGCCTTGCGCGTCAGGCCATAGCTGACGACGTCGGCGACCTTGCGCTCCTTGCCGGTCGTAAGATTGCGAACAAGCAACTCCGAACCAGCCGGTCGGCGGTCCGTCGGACGCGCGCTTGCGCCACGCGCAGACGCTGCCCGTTGGCCGCCAGCTTCGCCACCACGACGCCCACCACGTCGCCCACCACGACGAGAGGTTGTGCCAGCCGTCTCGGTCTCGGTCTTGGGCTCGCTCTCGGCACTGCTATCAGTGCTGCTCATCTGGTAGAGCAACATCGCGACATCGGATGACAGCGTCCAACGCGACACCTTGCCGATCGACTCGGCCTTGCCCGTTGCCAAGTCGAGCAAGAACAAGTCACCACTGCCACCGCTATCGCTGGTGCCACCACCGCGACCACCGCGGCCGCGACCACCGGCGCCACGCCGGCCAGCCGTCGGTGCTGCTGCCGGAGTGGTAGTGCCACCCGGACGGCGACCGGCGAAGCCTCCGCCACGGCCGCCGCGAGCACTCTCAGATGCACCTTCACCTTGCTCGCTCTTACCTTGCTTGCGCAGATCAGCGATCTTTTTTTCACGCGCTGCGACCTTGGATTTGCCAACCGTGAAGGCAACGAACCGACTGTCCGCCGAGAAGCGCGCGCTACTGGCGAGCCCCCGGCGATACACCACATCGCCATCCGTCTGCCGAATGATCAACTCACCATCGCCGAACACCGGCTCGACCTGGTACGCGAGCCACTTGCCGTCATGGCTATAGGCCGTGCCGCGCAGCGAGTTCCACGACTCGTAGTCGTCGTGAGTCAGCGCCCGGCCATGAGGCGCAGTGGGGGCTTGTTGCGCGAACAGAGTCGACGACAACAACAGAAGAGGCAGCAGTAGAGGCGCGAGGTGCTTCATGAGTTTACAATCAGGGCCGAAGGGGCCTTCACGGTAAACAGAACACCGGCTTCACACTTGGCTGGCACCGCGAAGACATGTCGCGGCCTTGTCATTCCTGAGCACAGCGACCAAGTTGGCCGTCGCACCACATCCTCACCGACGGCAGTAGTTGCGGACCGAAAACGTCGCTAGCAACGTCAAATCTAGTCTGCCGGTCGCCAGAACCGCGCCCCGCAAGGTCGATGTGACGCAAACCTGGATGCCGGCCGGCAATCGCCAGATCGCACTAATCTGCGAAGACCGCCAAAACGAGGTGTCGCCGGAGCCTGTTTCCGGCTGACCAATCAAGATCAGGCAGCGCAATTCATCGAGGCACCGGCCGCCCACCCGCTTGCCACCGCGCGGAGATCGACAACTGCTCGTCAAGAACCTTGCCGGTTGCGCGCGCGCTCAAAGATGTTCGCCGCGCGCTGCGCCAGCGGCGGCTACAGACGCCCCACTAAACCAACGCTCACGCCGTGGGCGCGAACGTATTCGCTACCGATCGTGCATGGATCCATCGACCATGCCGCAGCAACCGCCAACACCGTGCGACGATCGGGCCACCACTTGATCTCATCGTCCGAGTGATCGCGCGGGTCATCAAGGAAGCAACCAAGCGCCGTCTCCGCCTCGGTGACGTCACCGTGCCACAACGTATGCCCCTGCTCTTCGACGTAGGCATAGCCACGCACCAGCGTGCCGCGCTGAGCCATCGCCCAGCCGTGCACGTCGCGATCCTCGTCAGTCGAGAACCACATCACTTCGCCGTATTGCTCACTGAGACCAGTGAGTAGCAATTCCATCTCGGCGGGGTTGTGCGTGGCAACCGCGAGGTCTCTGCCGACAGCAAAGATCCAACCATCGATAGGCGGCGTCACGAACACACCTTCGGTCGCGACCTGCGCCAAGCCCGCAGTCCAGTTCGCGGGCAACACCGTGCGCAGCTGCAGCGCGCGCACGACCTGTTCGGAATCGTCGGCGCGCATCGCCAACCATGTAGCAACTGGCGGGAACGACTTAGGATCGTCCGGCTGACTCTCGGGGCGGGCGGCACGCGCCTGCGCAGTCTGACCTCAAGAACTGGTCGGTTCTTGCGCCCGCCGAATCCGCACTAGGCGCTCCCATCCCTGTAGACCGAACCAGATCAGGCCGGCAAGCGCACACAGGACCAGGGCAACGACAACGTACATCGCGGGCAGTGTAGGACGCGATCGCTGATCGGCAAACCACCACCAGAAGAAGGGAGACGAATGTTTGTCCCGCTCGCCGCCGACAACCTCGCGACGATCACTAGTTCTAACGCGCTGCTGCTGCCAATCGGTGCGCTGTCATCGCGGTGCGGCGAAGGTCACGACTTCGACTTCGGTGAGCAACACGTCGAGGCGGCGGTCGTGGGCCTCGGTAGGCACCGCCGGCAGTTCCTGGCAACTGCATGCGATGCCAACGACGAGCGGCGCACGGCCTTCGACCGCTGCAAGCTTGCGATCGTAGTAGCCCTTGCCTTGCCCTAGGCGCGCGCCGGTGCGGTCGAAACCAACGAGCGGCGCCAAGACGATGCTTGGCTGCAACTCGGCGGCGGCCGGACCAGGGCCCATCGTGCCAAACCCGGCGGGCTGCAACGAGTCATCGTCGAACCACTCGCGGAAAGTCATGTGCTCGCCGTCGACGACCGGCAACGCAAGCCGCGCACCATGCTGCTTGGCGAGTTGCCGGGCCAGCAACCGAGGGTCGGCTTCGCCTGGCAGCGGCCAATACGCCGCAACAACCGCAACATCATCGACCTGGATTGCCGCGCCACCGCGCTCAGCGATGCGTTCGGCGAACACCGCCAATTGCTCTTCCTGCAGCGCCGCGCGCCGCGCCCGCAACAGCCGTCGCAGGTGAGCCTTGGTCACCTCGGGCGCCGCGCCGGCAACGCTCTGCAATTCCGACAGTGTCTTGACGAACCACTTCGCGCGCTCGCTGTCCGTAGTGCCCGGATCCACCGGCCACAAGACGCGCTGCCCCGCCGTCATCACCGACTGCGTGCCGAACTTCTGGGCACGGCCGCCAAATGCTCTAGCGCGGTCGTATGCCATCGCCGCAACGATCTTCGCTTGCGGCATCTTGCCCATGAGAAGCAACGCTTGCTCATGCGCACGATCGACATCGGCGGGATCGTCGCTGGCTGCCAGCAACGCCAGATCTACGTATTCGCGGTCCGAAGCATCCATCACACTACTTCAAAAACGGCTTGCAGATTTGCGCCAACTTGCGAGCCGTATCGATACGAGCACGGTCTTCGAAGGCGACCACCAATGGCACGCCAGCGGCTTCCTGCTGGCGCAATTCGAGCATCAACTCTGACGGCACGCCGACGTCGGCAAATAACACAAGCTGTCGGCCGTGCTGTTCACATGACTTGCGTGCCGTTCGGATCGTATCGCGCAGTGCCGCCCGTGATGACCGCGGTTCACTCTCGCCCTCGTTGACGGCACACTCACCGGAGCCGATACCAAGCACGATCACATCGGGCCGGAACGCTTGGAAGCACTGATCAAACAGCTGCCATTGCTGCGACGCGTAGCCATCCACCGTCGGCAAGCTTGGCACTTCGACGGCCTTGCGCGTCAGACCGCGAAGCTGCTGTTCGACCAGCAACGCGAGGTGATCCGAGCGCATGCCGACGTTGTAGAGCAGGTCGCCACCGAGCATGAAGACGCACGGCGCATCGCGATCGACGTTGATCAACCCGGTCGGGCCGCGCACCAACAGACCGTGCGCCTCACTGATCTGCGCCCCGGCCTTGGGGCCGAAAACGGCATCGATCTCGGTGGAATCGGTTGTTCGCGCGGCATCCACGACGAACCCTTGCACGGACTCGAAGCCGTCGCCAACCACGTCCACTGCCGACCGAAGCAACCCGGGCCAAGCAACCGCCTGCCGCGTTGCAACCAGCACGGCGAGCAGTGCGAGCGGAGTCAGCAACCACTTGAGTTTGTTCGGCGGCGTACACAGAACGGCCGCAGAAAGCAGCAACGGCAAGGCCATCGCTATGGCAATGCCCGGCGGCGCGGGAAAGGCGAGGTCCAAGTCGATGCCACGCACGAACAACCAAGCGTAGGTGACCATGGTCGCACCGCCCCACAGCAAGCGCGTCGCGCTCTGGTGCCGCAACGCAAGCAGCGACAGCAACGCGGCGCCCAGCAAACCGATGCCGGCCCAGGTCCAGCGCGACCATCGCCATTCAGAGAGTGGGCCGCGGGGCGTAATCTTCATGCGATGAATGACCACTTTGCCGCCCTTCGCAATCAGCGCGGTCATGCCATAGACATCATCCGCAGCAAAGGATGGCTGCGCCTTACCGGCAACGTTCGCCGTCAATTCCCGGCCGCGGGCTTGCACCCAGATGGTCGCCAAATGGCCCGGCGCGATGCCCACTCCATTACCCTTCGGACCGAGCAATGCCTGGTCACGCGTGCGCCAGCCAACACCATCACCTTCGGTCGACATGCGCAGCACCGAGAACCGCCCGGTGAACGGCAGCAGATGACCATCGACCAAGCGCGGTTCGACCTGGCGCAGCAACAGATCCAATTCGACGCCTGCGGACACTTCGACGTCCATCTGCAGGTCGAAGTCGCCAAACAAGAACGGCAACAAGAACCACTTACCCTCGCTCACCTCGACGAGGTCGTCACTCGACCGGGTCAGCAGAAACGGTTTCTTCTCCAATTGCCGCACAGAAAGCTCCGCAAGCCCAGCCGGCACTAGAGAGGTCACCAAGACACCCGCGATCGCACCACAGGCGAGAAAGAGGCTCCGTGCTAGGCTAGTTGTGCGCTGCATTCAGCAACGATCCTACGCAAGCGGCCGCGCAACGCCACGCCATGCTGGCGGCAACCGACCAATCAACCTACCGTGTGCGCGTGAACGCTAGTGAGTGGATCGTCGACCGCGCCAGCTTGCCGCACGCCGTGCAAGCCGAAACGCGCGTCGGAGCAGTCGATGGGCGCATTGTCGCCGTCGACCAAATGGCCGCCGGTCCCCAAGCAAAACGGCTGCGCGGCACGCTGTTGCCGGGCTTCGTCGACTTGCAAGTCAACGGCGCCGGCGGTCGCAGCGTCGATGAAGCGACCCCGGAGGCACTCGACGTAGTGGCGCGTGCGGTTTGGGATGGTGGCGCCGTAGCGTTCTTGCCGACGCTGATCACCGCCCCGTGGCCAGTCCTGCTGCAGCAAATCGACCGCGTCGCCCAGTGGATCGAGACCTGGAATGGCGAAGGCGCCGAACCACTCGGACTGCACCTCGAAGGTCCGTTTTTGGCAACGCCAGGGGCACACATTGAAAAACTGTTCCTCGACCCGACCCCGGAACGCCTCGGCGAACTACTCGCGGCCGCGCGCGGCAAACTCAAGCTCGTAACCATCGGCAACGCGCGGGACGGTGCGGCGGCGGCGACTAAGACGTTGACCGAGGCCGGCATCACAGTCGCGCTTGGTCACTGTGACCGCGGCGATGGCTTCACGGCCTGCGTCGATGCCGGCGCCACGGCAGTCACCCACCTATTCAACGTCATGGGCCCGCTGCACCATCGCAAACTCGGCCCGGCCGCGATGGCGCTCGATGATGAGCGCGTCTCGTGCCCGATCATCGTCGACGGCGTGCACGTGGCGGCGGCGATGGTTCGCAACGCGTTCAAGATCCTCGGCCCCGACCGCATGGTGCTGGTCACCGATGCCGTTGGTGCGGCGGGCATGCAGGATGGCACTTACTCGCTGTCGGGAATCGAAGTCACCGCGAAGCATGGCGTCGTGCGCGACGGCAATGGCAACCTCGCCGGGTCGGCGCTAACCATGGCTCTGGCGGCGCGCAACTTCTTGACGTTCGTCGAGTCGGCCGGCCCATGGACGCTGGCGCGGATTGCGAGCAGCAATCCGGCAGCGCTGGTCGGTGCCGCAAGTTACGGCGCGCTAACGCTGGGTCACCGAGCAGCCTTCACGCTGCTCGATGACGACGGCAGCATTCGCTGCGTGCGTTGAGTCCGGCGCCGCAATCGGTTGCTACTCAATCCAAGGACGTGCCTGCTTGATCAGCAGTTTGCCCTGCACGCCGACCTTAAACTCCACTTCCATCGCGAATTCCGGGTCGTCGTAACGATCGTAGAGGCGGGCGAAACGATCCCGCAGGATGCGCATGCTCGAACGCAACTGATGGCGATGCTCCGATGACAGCAACGACTTACCATCGCTGACGCGGTTCGAGTGTTGCAGCACCCGGTCCGTGCGTGGGTTGCGCGGCGACAACAGCAACTCTTCCGGTGCCGAAGCGCTTTCCGGGTTGGTCACGAGGTCTTCGCCCGTCTGCGCGTTGACGTAATAGAGCGTCATGTCCTTGTGCTGCGCCTGGTAGAGCACATCCTTGGTCACAGCGACGCCATTGACCTGCTCGCCCTTCGAGTTCGCGTGCAACACGACGCCCATCGCCGCCGCCATGTGGTCGATGCGGAAGAACTCACGCTCTTCGAACGCGCGGAAGTTCCACATGCTCGCGTAGACCTGACGAACCGACTTGTGCAAGCCACCTTCTTTCGGGTGATGAGTGAACGAGTCGTAGAGGCCAGCACCACTGAAGCCAGGAAGGTCTTCATTGTTGGTGCTCGAACGACAACGAATCGGCTGGTCCTTGGCGAACTTCTTCTGCACGTCAGCGAGCGCATGCTTGCCCCACTTCGGGGTCTTGCCCTTCTTGATCGCCTTGCGAAACGCGGCTAGTGCCAGTTCACGGAAGTTGGCGTCCTTTTGAAATTCGTCGGTCGCCATCATCGTGCGCGCCCTTTCGTAGAAGCCGTTGTGCTTCATGAACGCGTCGTAGAACGCAAACGGCACCGCAAAGCCATCCGGCGTACGGTCACCGGGAAGCCCAAAGGTGCGCAGCGTCGCGAGGTTGGCGGCCTTGACGCCAACGTTGATGCCATCTTCAAAGCCGATGTCCGAGAACGAACGGATCGTCTTGACCGTCAGATCGCGCACCGGCACTTGGTTCTTGCTCGGCCGCATCGCCGCGAAGTGCTTCTCGACTTCTTCGGCCTTGGCTTCGCGCAACTCGTAGCCGCCATCGTGAACCTTGTAGTAGACGTATTTGCCGATCAACGCGGTGATCTCCGGTTTGGTCGCCGCGCCGATGACAAAGGCGTTCGGCACGTTGTCTTGCACCGCACGCAGGTTGACGTGCGACAGCGGCGTCTGGCGGAAGCCAGTCAGCACCCCGGCGACGCGCGGCATCTCGTTCGGCAGCGAACGGTAGAGCACGATATCGCGGGGACTCGGTCGCTCGCCGGCCTCCATCAATCGCAAACGGCCATACGACTCAGCCTTATTGAGGGGCAGGAAGCCGACTTCGCCGTAGACGTCTTCGGCATGGAAAACCGGGATCTTGCCCTGCACGTAGGCGTCCTTTTCTTTTTCCCATGCGACTTTCGAACGCGGCAGCAGGTTGTAGGACAAGTTGCCACTCAAGATGTTGGCGTTCGCGGTCAACTGGTCGTAGGCGACGCGAATGAGTTTGTAGGCGTAGGAATCGTTCGGTTCGAACTCGAACGTGAACATGCCAGGGTTGCCCGACGGCGACATCAGCATCGGCCGGTAAACCAACACGCCACGCATGCGGTGCATGCCCGGTTCGCTACCGCCACTGCGGCCGCCACCGCCGCCACGCCCGCGACCACCAACACCGATGTGCTGCATGAACATCGGGTGCGCACGGAACTTGTTCGTGTTCATGAAATACAGTTGCGGCTTCTCGCCATCCGCTGACTCGATCTGGAACTTGACGAACTCTTGATCGGCGAGGTGCGTGTCGATCATCACCTCTTCGCCTTGGTAGGACAGTTCGCGGAAGTGCGTCATGTCCCTGACGACACCGGTGCCGTCTGCCGGGCGAAGCTCGGATGGCAATGGCGTCGTCTCATAGCCATCGTTGCCATCGCGCGAACCGCGACCGAAGCCGCCTCGACCACTACGGCGACTCGACAGTTCTCCTGCCGACACGATGTCGTCGTCATCGACATCCAGCCGATCAATCGATCGAGCCGCTCCCGTGATCTCGTCTTCGAACAGCTCGCCGTCGCCATCCTTGTCAAGCGCCTTCATGAGCGGATGACCGGCCATCATCTGAGCCATCATGCCCCCCATTCCGGGTGGCCCGCCCTGCGGTCGATCACCACCTGGTCGATCACCACGCTCGGGCGTTGCCGGCGTCAACTCATCGGTAGTCAGGTTGCCGTCACCGTTCTTGTCGAGCGTCAACAACGATCTCGCGGCGCTATCGATCTCGTCATTGGACAGCTCGCCGTCTTCGTCCATGTCGATGGCCAGCAGCACAGGGGGAGGCGGCATGCGGCGACGACCGCGACCTTGCGCAGTCAGAGCAACCGTCGCGCACGCGGCGACGACGAAGGCAACGAGGGGGAGTTTCTTGGTCATATTCAGTTCAACACGAGTGAGGCATCACCCGTGGCTGCAGTTACGCAGGCGAGCGGGCGAACACACAGACTAGTCACCAAGATGACCAGACCTTGCACTCAGGTCGGTAACAGGAGCGTCGCCACCAATTCGCCTTCGGCCGTCACCGTGGTTGGCACTAGGTAATGCACCGCACCTCCGGCGAACCCTAAACGCATGTGCAGCGCGCCCAATCCGGCCCCCTCCACCGGCAGCAACACCGTGACCGCGCCATTGTGGACCTTGGTCGATTCGTTTCTTGCACACGCGAGCAGCGCGGTTCCTTCGTCAACGACATCGACGACCACGTCGGTACCATCCTCGTAACCAGGAGTTTCGACGCGAAGCGTCACGTCACTGTATTCGTGCAGTTCGACGGACTGGGTGACCGTCGCGCGAGGCCCCAAGGGCTGCACGTTGCGGTCCGGGATCCCGCCAACAGGCAAGCGCTTGAGTTCGACGTCAGCCGCGTTCAAGTCGCATACGAAAACAGCATCGGCACCGAGATCCGCAATGACCAGGCAATCACCATGCACGGCAAGCGACACCGGTTCGACCAGGCCGTGATCTGAACCAACAAACCGTTCGCACCCACCGTCGATCGCGTTCACGACGAACACCGCGGCCTGATATGCGTCCGCAACGAAGGCGCGATCTCCATACACTGCGACCGCAACCGGACGACGAAAGTCCGTGCAAACGGTGCGACGTTGCACGTGCGCGAGGTCGACTGCCGACAACGTGTGACTGCGCGCCTCCACCACCCACAAGGTCTGTTCGTCGTCGGCAAGCCCGACCGGTTCGCCGAAGTCTGTGCCTTGGTCCGCGTAGCTATCGCCGCCGTAGCCGGCAACGTCGCCGCCAAGCCAAGCCATCGCCGAACCCGTCATCGGGTCGATCTGCCACAACTGATCTGTTCCAGCCTGGCACACGAACAAACCGCCGTCTCGACTAACGATTCCGGACGGTGAACTGAGCGCCTGGTCGCGACCGTAGCTACCGCCCATCTCATCGTTGCCGAGATAGCCAGTGCCACACCAGGTCGTGACTTCGCCGGTGCTGCGGTCGATCGCGCGCAACGTATGATGATGAGAATCTGCGACGACGAGGAACTCGTCGTGCACAGCCAGAGACGTCGGCGCCGAAAACGCGGCTAACTCAGGCGGACCGTCGTCCGTCAACGCCGCACCGGACCCCACGACGATATCGACGTTGCCGTCTTGATCGAGGCCGTACACTTGACGACATCGAGCACTGGCAACCCAGATACGGTCGCCATCCGATGCGACAGCCGTTGGCGACCACTCGGAACTAGCGGGCATTGCGGCTGGCACAAACGACACGTCGGTAACTTGGCCGGCGCGACTCGCCTCATCTAGCAACGTTTTCACCGCAGCACGTAGCGCGCTTCGGCGCGGCACTCCGTCCGCTTGCACCCGAACCACGGACTTCGCATCCAACAATCGCATGGTCGGCAGTCGCGTATGTGACTCATCGTCCGACACCGCCACCGTTACCGGATGCGGCAACGTCCGTATAAACCGGCGCAACCGGTCATCATCGCGTTCTTCGTCGCAGGTTGGCACGTGCACCGCAACCACGGCAACAGCCTGCTCGGCGAAGCCTGCCGTCGCCATAGCCAACTCGTAGAGCGCCACGCGACTGTGCAAGCACCCTAAACGCCAATACAGCACGACGACGACATGGTCGCGAAGCCCCGTCTCGAGACGCAGCGGCGGACGATCGAGCCAGCGCCAACTCGACGCGAACGAGAACGTCTCCGTCACGCCTGTTCCTGTTCGTTGGATTCACTTGACGAAGCCTTCCGCCAAGCATCCAGGTCTCCGCTGACGGCGCGGGTCCCATCGCGAACCGATGCAACGGCCACATCGCAGTCGTCATCAACAGGCCACTGCCGCTCGCGAACAAACCAGCCATGCGCCCGCCGCAAGCAACCGTCTTGCAAACAGGGCCCGAGCACATGCACCAACCGACGCAACATCAGGTCGGCAAACGTCACTGCCGCCAGATTGCGCAACGCGTGCACCAATTCGCCAATGACAAACGGGCGATGCATACACAACTGCTCAGCCATCTGCATATCGTCGACAACCAACGAGCGAATCTGGCCGACGCGACTGCCGTGACGCCACCACAGCGGATCGTCGACTTCGCGCGGACCAGCGCCGCCGGGAAGTGCTTGGGTGCGCGTTGGCGATGGCCCCACAGTCCCAAACACCTTGGCGATCGTGCGCTCAGCGAATGAGCGATGCGTGGTCAACTTGCCGCCGACGACGGTGTGGAGTTCGCCACCGGGCACTTGCTCGGCAACGATAAACGCTTCGCGATTCAGCGACCCGGGCGGCCCCTTGCCACGCGGCAACGCCCGCCAACCGGCGTAGGCAAACTTCACATCGCTCGGTTCGGGCTTCTGCTCCAAGACATAGCCAAGCGCCTCGCGCAAGTAATCGAGGTCGGCGACTGGCGGCGCCGATTCATCGCCGGCGAGGTCGTCGTCTACGTCGGTCGTTCCACAGAGGGTGCCGCCATCGTGAGGGATCACGAACTGGATGCGCTCATCCGGCAAGAACGCAGCGAGAGCCAACTCCCCCGCGCGCGGTGGCAAGACGACATGGCTGCCACGGCTCAAACGCACGAGATTTTCAGCTTCGATACCGCAGCGGCGACGCACCGCATCGACCGCGGCACCGGCCGCGTTGAGAATGACCTTCCCTTGAATCGCCACCTCGACATCGGACACGCGATCGAGAACCTGCACACCACCGTCATGCACACCGACGACCTCGGCGTGGTTCACCAGCGTGCAACCGGCCTCGACAGCAGCCACGACGTTGGCAAGCGTCAAGCGCGCGTCCTGGGTGCGCGCATCGTAGAACTCGAGCGCCGACTTCAGACCCGTCGTGCGCAGACCGGGAAACGCCTGGGCAGCGGCAGTGGTCGACAATAAGCGCGATCGTGGCAGCGTGCTGCGGCCGGCAAGCCTTGAATACATCCACGTGCCGAGCCGCATCTGCCACCGGGCCACGCCACTGTCCCGATAGAATGGCATCAGCATCGGCAGCGCCCGGACCAGGTGTGGCGCAAGCCGCAGCAGACGTTCGCGCTCGTGCAACGCCTCCTTAACCAGCGCGAAGTGGCCATTGCGCAGGTAGCGCAGGCCGCCGTGCACCAACCGACTGCTGCGGGAACTCGTGCCGGCGGCGATATCGCGCGATTCGAGCAGCAGCGTCGACAAGCCACGCACCGCCGCTTCGCGCGCCAGGGCAGCCCCCTGGATGCCGGCGCCGATCACGACAACGTCAAAGACCTGCCCACCAAGTTGTCGTAGATCGGTTCGCACCTGTGAATGGATTGTTGCGTGCAGACGGACACAGTGAAAGGCTGAGGCTACGCTTCAGGCATGCAAGTCCAGTTAGGCAGGCCATGGTTTGACAGCGCGCTGGAGCGGCTGGAGGTGCGCTCAGGCAACCGCTTGCTCGCAATCGACCCATCCGTGCAAGAAGTTGCGGCGTTGCGATCGGTGGTCGGCAATGCCGGCGAACTGACTCTGGTCGTGCAGGATCGGCAACTAGCGGAGGAATTAGCCGAGAACCAATGGCCGCTGGTCACCGTGCTCGCGCACGAAACGACCGGTGGTGAGAGCTTCGGCACCAACGACTCACTGCTGATCGCCCCGCGCACCGGCCCACTACTGCCGATCGAAGGCTATGCGCAATTAGCACGCAAGAACCTGCGGCCTGGCGGCCGATTCGTCATCGACTTGCCGGCCGACAACATGATTCCGGACATCCGCGCGGCTTGGCACGAACTCAGTTGGGACGAAGAACGGCTGTACCCACTGCAAGGTGTGAGCGATGTCGATCTGACCGAAGCGATGCGAACCGAGGGACTGCGTAGCGTCGAATCTGCGCTTGGCTCCCACCTACTGCACGCGCCGGCAGCGGCCGAGTTCGCCGCAGGCTTCGCCGATGTGCTCGGTCTCGATAACGATGAGATCACCGAACTCGGGCACGCGATCGTGCGGTTGCGTCAGGCCGAGGGGCCGATTGACGCGTTGGTGCATCGCGCGCAAGTTAGCGGCCAGCGCTGAGCACGGGCCTGCTAGACAGGTGATGCGCCAAGCGAGCCAGCGACGACGACGGCGGCGCTTCGGGCAGCAACGCCCTCGTCAACACTGCATTCTTCGCCGCCCTCCGTTGCCAACAGCACGATCCGCGGTCGCAGCCCCGCTCCTGGAGCCGTTTTTAAGCCGGTTCCTCATCCGTTCATGAGAGGTGTATGCTTGATTAGATGCGCACCCTCGTGCTTCTGGCGCTCTTAGCCAACTTGATCGTAACTGCGGCCCTCCCGGCACAGCAGATCCACCCCGACGAGATCAAACTCAAACCGCGGATCGACCAAGCGATCGGCGCTGGCGTCGAGCCCTGTTTGATGCTCAGCTCCGCGACGGTTCTTGGGGAGTCGCCGGCGATCACGTTGGCGGCCAGACCGCACTCTGTGCGTACGCGTTACTAAAGTGCGGCGTGCCGATCAGCCACCCCGCGTTGCAGCGCGCGTTCGAGTTTCTGGACGGCATCACACCGAACCGGACCTACTCGGTCGGCTGCATGCTGCTCGCGTACGGCGCGACTACCGATCCGAATCACAAACCACGCATGCGCGAGTTGCTTGCGATCATGGTTCGGTTTCAACACAAGCACGGGACCTACGGCTATCCACATAGAGCGCCAGACCTCTCCAACACACAATATGCGGCGTTGGGGCTCTGGGCCGCCAACAAGGCGGGACTCAAGGTGGCGCCGCAGGTATGGAACGATCTGGCCAATGGCACCATCGCCCACCAGGAAGCGTTCCACATGGCGAAGGTCGGGATCACCAATCGCACCGGAACCGCGCAGCGCGAAATCGCGGGCTTTCAATACCGGGCTAGCGGTTCGAAGACCGCAAACAACGCCACCGGCACCATGACGACCGCCGGCGTGTCGATCCTAAAGATCTGCGAAATCGGCCTTGGCAACAAACTGCGAGGCAAGGCACGCAAGGAGTTCACGCGCGCCATGGAGGCCGGCCTGTCCTGGCTCGACATCAATTTCAGCGTAAAGCGCGACCAGAAGCCGCAGGGCCGCGGCGGCAAGTGGTTGCTCTACTGCCTCTACGGTATGGAGCGCGTCGGCGGACTGACACGACGTGAACAATTCGGCGAGCACTGGTGGTATGTCGAAGGCGCCAAAGAAGTGCTCTCCCGCCAAAAGAAAGGCCGCTGGGGTCAGCCCTATGACACCTGCTTCGCACTGCTGTTCTTGCGTCGCGCGACCATCACCGGGCCGATGACCGGCGCCGGTGCGGGCGCCGGCAATACGCGGCATCTGTTCGCCGCCGGCGAATCGGGTGACGACATCGAATTGCGCGCCGCCGGCCAGCAACCGCTGATCCTCTACATTCAGAACTTCGGCAAGTTCCTACTCGACGAGCACTCGGAATACGGCCTGCGTATTCTGCGCGTCGAATACCTGATGGGCGATCAGGTATTCGGCCAACTCGCCGCTGACCCGACCAAAGCGTGGACCAGCCTCGAGACCTTTATCCACCGCCATCCGGCACTGCCCCATGGCGTGCACACGCTCAAAGTCCGTGTTATCGCAATCGCCGCCAACGCGCCGCCTGGCGAGATTGACAAGACCATCACCCTGGAGTCCAAACCGATGGACGTCAAGATCCGCGACGTGATCGAACCGTGGATGAAAGGCCTCGCGCAGATCCAGAAGGGCAACCAGATCACAGGCCAGAAGTTCAAAGCGACCGCGAGCAGCCTGCCGAAAAACGCGGCTAAAGCCGCCGACGGCTTAAACCACACGCATTGGCTATGCGACCCGAAGGACCAGTCACCGACTCTGACCCTTACGTTCGACGACGCCATCAAGACTCGCTGGCTGATCCTGACGCAACCGCTACAGAAGCGCGACGACATCAAACGCATGGGACTCATTCGCCAGGTCGAAGTGTCGTGCAACGGCAAGAAACCGTTCAAGGTCGACATGCACGCGAATCCGCTCGCCGCAACCGAGTTCAAACTACCGAAGACTCAGAGGGTGCGAACCGTGACCTTGAAGGTCGTCAGTCGCGGCGGCAAACCAGGACTACCGGTCGGCTTTGCCGAGGTCGTGCTGGAGGGAAAACGGAAATGACAGTTACGACCCTGACTGCCGTCTTGCACCTGGGCCTGGGCCTGCTCGTCAGTTCGCTCACGCCAATGCCGCTGGCGGCCCAAGGCCCGAGTATCGACGCGCAACCAAGCCGCGCAGTCAACGAAGCGCTGACTGCGTTGACCAGCGCCGACTCAGACCTTGTTGATGCTGCAAGCCGTCGCAAATGGTTCCGCATCGTGCTCGCCGAGCCGGCCACATGGTCCAAGCTTGAGCAAGCCATCGACGACAAGCTTGACGTGCTCGAGCGCGGCTACGCCGAGCTACTCGACGAGTCGATTCGGACCGCCTACCACAAACGGCTGCGCAATCTTACCGACGAAGAATTGCGCGAAGTCGCAAAGGTGCGCCGCGTGTGGAGCAACTACATTCTGCGCCCTGCGACGCAGCTTCACTTCCAGCAGCACTTTCTCATGCCGGCGACCAAGGTCGGCAAGCTCTTGCTGCCCGACGTCGTAGAAATCCAGACCAAGGCTTCGGACAAACACCTGCGGCGGATGAACGAGTTCAACGGCTATCGCAACGAAGTGCGTGAAGCGCTTGGCCTCGGCACGGACCCAACCACAGGCAAGAAGGCGCCGACCGGGATTCCGATGCCGCCACTGTCGAAGGTGCGCAGCTACGAGGAACACCTCGACCACCTACATCGAACGATGTCGGTCGCAAGCTCGGTCGCGCCGCGCGAAGCCAACGGCATCCTGCTGCGTAACGCGCTAAAGGCACGCAAGATCGATCTCGAAGAAGCCGAGTTCGTGCTCTACGCCAACGAGATTCGGTGCCTCATGGGCGTAATCTGCTGGGAGACCGACGTGCTCGCCTGCGCAGCGACTCGCGATCACTCGAAGGATCGAGTCGACGGCAACGCTTCTGGCCACTGGAACGACTTGCCAGGCAAGAAGGGCTTCACCCACCGCCTGCGGCGCTTTGGCACCAACGGTACCAGCGAAGGTGCCGGCGGTGGTTCCAACGGCCGCAACTACCTGCACGGCCTAAGCTATGGCGGCGGCCACACCGGGCCGCTGTACTCGATGAAGCGCAACAAGGTCGGCTGCGGTCGCTTCGGCAACTGCTACACGAGCACCTACGGCCGCAACAAGAGCATCATCCACCCATGCCCCGCGAGCACCGGCGAACTGTTCATGCCGCCCGGCATTGGACTCGGAGACATCTCCGATCCGAGCCTGCAGGATGTCTACCACGCACTCGCGTTTGACAACTACGTCGGCGCCAAGCAACTCTTGGGTGCGAGCAAGACCAAGACCAAGATGGACAAGTTCGTGCGCGACTACCTTGCGATCGCAGTTGAAGTCGAAGCCGATTGGCAACTCGAGTGCATCGCCCACGTAGCGGCCACAGGCGACCTCTACACGGTGTCTCTCATGATTGACCAGACTCGCGGCAAGTTCGGTAACTCGCTCGACAAGCGCCTCAGGCACTATGAGAAGCGACTCGCAACCAGGTCCGGCACGCAACTCTTCGAAGTCGGTCGAGCCTACGTCGCTGCCTGCGAAGCAAAGGACCAAACCGCGATCGCTGCGATCGTCAAGAACCACGGCGACACGGTCTACGCGCGCGCCGCGACCCAGCACCTGGAAGCCACCAAGGCGGGCAAGCTTGAGCACCCGCTGCAGTGGTTCCTGACTGCCGACAGGTATCTGGCGCGGTTCGAGTATCTGAGCCCGAACTAGCTCTTGCCCCGCCCTATACGATCAGCCGGCCGAGGAGCAGCAACGCCTCGCAAGCAGCCCCACTACAAATTCGTGTAGTTCGGACCGCCACCACCTTCCGGAGTCACCCAGTTGATGACCTGGTAGGGATCCATGATGTCACAGGTCTTGCAGTGCACGCAGTTACTGGCGTTGATCTTGAGATCGATGCCGTGCTTGGTACCGGCCTTCTCTTCCATCTCGTAGACCGAGGCAGGGCAGAAGTGTTGGCACGGGTTGCCGAACTCTTCGACGCACTTGGTCGCGCATAGGTCCGGCTCGGCGACCACGAGGTGACACGGTTGGTCTTCCTCGTGCATCGTGCCCGAGCTGTAAACCGACGTCAGCTTGTCGAACGTCAACACGCCGTCTTCGGCTAGCTTCTCCGGCTCGGGCTTACCCTTGCCGCCGAAGTAATCGCCCACCTGCTTCACGTAAGTGTGGCCAGCGTTGCCCTTCAGTTCATCCGAGAACCACGCGCCCTTGCCGTTAAAGAGCTGCGCAAAGCCCGCGTTGATCAAGCCACTGAGCAGGCCCTTCTGGAAGCCCTGATGGAAGTTGCGGCACTTGTAGAGTTCGTCATGGCACCAGTCGGCCTTGATCTTATCGGCGTAGGACTTGGTCGCCGCTGCTGAGAAGTCGCCGCTCTTCAAGCACGCGAACGTCGTCTCGGCGGCGAGCATGCCGCTGCGCATCGCCAAGTGGATGCCCTTCAGGCGCATGCTGTTCATGAAGCCGGCGCTGTCACCCGCAATCAGGAAGCCGTCACCGTAGTTCTTCGGCATCGAGTAGAGGCCACCTTCCGGCAGCGACTTCGCGCCGTAGTGCAGCATCTTGCCGCCGCGCAGGAACGCAGCGATCTTCGGGTTGAGCTTCATGCGCTGCAACTCGCGATGGCCGTCGAGCGTCGGGTTGGCCGCGTCGAGGCCCATCACGAGGCCAACTGAGACCAAGTTCTTGCCGTCGTCGGTCTTGCCCATGCCGTAGACCCAACCACCGCCGAACGTCTTCGCGTCGAGGGGGTAGCCCATCGTGTGCACAACGAGGCCTGGCTCACATTGACCAGCGGGCACTTCCCACACTTCCTTGACGCCGATGCCGTAGACCTGCGGGTTCTTGCCGTGCAGGTTGAGGTCGTTGACGAGTTGCTTGGTCAACGAGCCGCGCGTGCCTTCGGTCAACACGGTCATCTTGGCAGCGAGAATGCCACCCGGCTCGTAGTTGCCTTTTTTCTCGCCGTGCTTGTCCACGCCCGAATCGGCGAGTTGCACGCCACCAACTTTGTTGCCATCTCTCTGTAGAGAGGCTGCAGGGAAACCCGGAAAGACCTGGATGCCCTTCTCTTCGGCGATGCCGCCGAGCCAGCCAACCATCTTGTTGAGTGAGACGACGAAGTTGCCGTGGTTCTTCAACGGCGGCGGCGTGATCGGCAATTTCTTACCGCCCTTTTCGGATAGCCACAGCACGTAGTCCTTGTGGACTTCGGCTTCGACCGGCGCCTTTGGCTCCATCGTGCGCCAATCTGGAATCAGCTGATTGAGCGCTTTGGGGTCCATGACACCGCCCGACAGCGAATGCGCGCCAAGTTCGGCAGCCTTGTCGATCAGACAGATCTCCGGTTCGAGTTTTTCGCCCTCACCTAAGCTGTCGATTTCGGCGTTGTGCCGCTCGATCAAATTGGCCAAGTGGATCGCCGTGCTCAGGCCAGCGGGGCCACCGCCAACGATCACGACATCGAAGTCCATTACGTCACGTTCAGTCATTGAGATTCATCCGCGAGCAGCTTGGTAACCACGAGCAGTCGTCACACTACATATCTGTAGGACTTGACTGCAACGACGACGATCAAACGCACGCTCATACGGTTGTCTCGTAGCACTCATTTCCGAGACTGCCCACCGAAAAGAGACCCCCTGATGAACATCCGCTACACCCTCAAGGAAGCCAACCAGGTCTTGAAGCTGGTTCGCATCATCGCCCACGAAATGCTCGAGCGGCGCAATGACCGCCACCAGCTGGCCCGCCGCAGGGCTCAGCTGGAAACGGCACAAACGCCCGAAGGGCTTCGTAGCGAGCTATCCGAGCTCGATGCGAGGATTTGGGAGCACGACGAAGCTCTCTACTACTGCAAGCATGAGCTCGAAGACCTCGGCCTGACCGTCTTGCGAACGAATCCACTCACGGTCCACTTTCCGGGCCGCAACGCTCCAGCTAAGGGCCGGAAAGAAGCTTCGTCGCGAGCTACGGCGACGCCGAGCCAAAACGTGGTCTTCTGCTGGCAGGAGGGCGAGGACGGCGTCGGTTTCGGCCACCCGCTGGGTGAAGAAGAAGACCAGCGACGACCGTTAAGGGTCGCGGAAGGCGCCTGATCGAGCACAAGCCCGGTGCCGGGCTTGCTTGCTTAGCCCCCCCGCCCCGGCTATCCGAGCACAAGCCCGGTGCCGGGCTTGCTTGCTTCTTGGGCTGACGCCACGATGCGGCGCCCACGATGTTCCACTGCACAATCCTGTTCGCCCTGAAGCCCGGCATCTCCCTAGTCAGAGTCCGGGCCGCGCGCGAGGCGCTGCAGGCCCTGATCGAGACCATGCCTGGTGTCGCCCACCTGACCGTTACCCACAACATCGCGGACGAACGGCAGGGCTACAATCTGGCTCTGTTCTCGGGGTTCGAGACGAAGGAAGCGTGTGAGATATTCTTCCGCCACCCCGAGTATCAGCGGGTCATGCGTGAAGAACTCGACCCGGTGGTCGACCAAAAGCTGATCGCCCAGGGCGTCGACGAGAGCTGAGCACCAAGCTTTCCGGTCGGTTTCCGCAACTGCTTGCTCGCTGATCGAATCGAGGCCTTGAAAGCGGCTGCGCCGCCGCTGGAATGGCTGCATGAGTAATGTGAAGCGCGTAGCAGTCACCGGAGCCGCCGGTCAGATCGGATATTCCCTCCTGCCGATGATCGCCAGTGGCGGCATATTTGGCCCCAACCAGAAGGTTGCCCTGCAACTGCTGGAAGTAACCCCCGTGCTCGGCGCCCTCGAAGGCGTCAAGATGGAACTCGAAGACTGCGCGTTCCCACTATTGACGGAAGTGACGTGCTCCGATGATCCGCGCGTCGCGTTCAAGGACACCGACGCCTGCCTGCTGGTCGGCTCGAAGCCGCGTGGCCCGGGCATGGAGCGCAAGGACCTGCTCACGGACAACGGCAAGATCTTCATCGGCCAAGGTCAGGCGATCGCCGATGCCGCCGGCCCCGACGTGCGCGTCGTTGTCGTTGGCAACCCGTGCAACACCAACTGCCTGATCGCGATGCACAACGCGTCGGGCGTGCCGCAGGACCGCTTCACCGCGATGACGCGTCTCGACCAAAGCCGCGCTAAGGCGCAGCTCGCCGGCAAGTCGGGCAAGCACTGGTCGACGGTCAAGAATGTCACGATCTGGGGCAACCACAGCAACACGCAATACCCTGATTGGCACAACGCGACGATCGATGGGGTTCCGGCTGCACTTGCCATTAACGACGATGCCTGGCTCGCCGGTGAGTTCATCGCGACGGTGCAAGAGCGCGGCAAGGCGATCATCAACGCGCGCGGCAAGTCGTCGGCGATGTCGGCAGCCCAAGCGGCATGCGACCACGCCAAGAGCCTATTCACGGTCACGACCGCGGACGACTGGGCTTCTTTGTGCGTCATCAGCGACGGTAGCTACGGCACGCCCGAAGGCATCATCTCCAGCTTCCCGTGCACGACGGATGGCTTGGGCAACTGGAAGATCGTCCAGGGCCTCGAGATGAACGACTTCAGCCGTCAGAAAGCTGAGATCACCTGGAACGAGTTGGTCGGCGAGCGCGAAATGGTCCAAGCCCTGATGGGCAACTAAGCGCGCCATTGGAATACCTCGTAATCGCCCTGACGGTGGTCGCCGGAATGGCGATGGGCGCGATCAATAGCATCGCGGGCGGGGCCGGAATCATCGGCCTGCTCGCGTTTGAACACGGCTTTGGCTTGCCGCTCGAGACAGCAAATCCCTCGACGCGACTCGCCGCCGTCGCCATCGGCATGTTCGCCTGTATTGGTTTCGTGCGCGCCGGTCGCAAGATTCCCAAACAGGCATTCACGCAAGCGCTGGTGGCGCTGCCCGGCGCGTTGATCGGTGCAAAGCTCGCCCTCAACCTGCCACCACTAGTGTTCCGCAGCTATTTGGCGCTGATCATGGTGCTACTGCTATTCCAGCAACTGCGTGGCATCAAACCGGGCGACCAGAAGAGCCCTACATGGGTGGGATTTTTCGGCTGCTTCGTGATCGGCCTGCACATGGGCTACGCGCAAGTTGGCACGGGGCTCGTCGCGACACTGGTGCTCGCCCAGGCCTACGACCGTGACTTGCTGGCCGTCAACTCCGCGAAGTGCATCGTCATCATGGTGACCGCGATAGTCAGCACAACGAGCCTCGCCATCGACGGCGCAATTACCTGGGTGCCCGCCATCATGCTGGCGATCGGCTGCGCGATTGGCAGCTACTTGGCGAGCCACTGGAGCGTCAAGCAAGGCGCCAACACCGTGCGACGCATCGTATTGGTGATCGCATCGCTGGCGCTACTCGAACAATTACGACAGATCCTGCTGCTGATCCTGGGAAACAACCCCTAGCAACCGCCACGCCCGCCGAAAGATAGAAGTCCACTGCTTCTTCTGCGATCAGCACATCGCCAAACCGCACCCAATCGGTAAGGCGGCCGGAGGCTTCAGGCCCGTCACGGGGTCCGCGACACCAAAGGCGATGCGGTAGCCCGGGCTCATGGCCTCGGCGGTTCCTACGCAACTGTTTGAAGGAACTCGCCTCTGGAGCCCGTGGTGCTACCGTCTGGGCATGAGCCGTCATGTCGTCGTAACCGGTGCAAGTTCTGGCATCGGCGCAGCCTGCGCACAGGCCTTCGCAGCCCAGGGAGATCGACTCTCGCTTGGCGCCCGCCGCGTTAATCGCCTGCCAGACGTGGTCGAGGGTGCGTTCTGTCATGCACTCGACGTGACGGATGCCAGCAGTGTCGAGCAGTTCGTCGCGGCTGCGATCGCCAAGCACGGCCCGATCGACGTGCTCGTCAACAACGCCGGCCTGGCTCGCGGCACCGAGAAGATCGCCGAGGGCACCGGCGAGGCGTGGCGCGAGATGATCGAGACCAACGTGCTCGGCTTGCTCGAAGTCACGCGCCGCGTGCTGCCCAATATGACAGCGAACGGCGGCGGCCACGTCGTCGTGATCGGTTCGATCGCAGGCCACAAGGCCTATGTCGGCGGCGGCGTCTACTGCGCTAGCAAGCGCGCGCTGCAGCCAATCTGTGAAGCGATGCGAATGGAGACGCTTGGTCAGAACGTGCGCGTCACCAGCGTCGACCCGGGCATGGTCGACACCGAGTTCTCGATCGTTCGCTTCCACGGCGATGAAGACAAGGCGAAGCAGGTCTACAAGGGCGTGCGGCCACTGGTGGCAAACGATGTCGCCGACTGCGTGTTGTTCGCGGCGAACCGGCCGGCGCACGTCAACCTGGATACGATCCTGGTGATGCCGACAGATCAAGCCAGTCCGCAGATGGTGCACCGCGCGGAGTAAGGACCACGCGCGGGCCCGGCCGACAGCCTGCAGAGGGCCGGCGCAGCAGGCCTGACTACTTCTTACTCTTCAAGCCGACGGTGCCGGCCTGCCACGAACTCGGCTTCGGCAAGCGCTTCATGTGCATCGTCATCAGCGCCATGGCCGTGCCGTAGCCAGCCGAACGACCAAACTGACGGTCGTTCCAGGTGCCCTTCTTGTCGATCGATTGCGCCAGGACCTGGCGCATCTGCGCCCGGAAGCCTTCGCGCACCTGCTTGTCCTTGATTTGCTCAATGGCCTGCGCGCAGTAGAGGTGGCCGAACATGAAGTAATAGGGCGCGATGCCATACGGCTTGATGTGCGTGCCACGCTGGCTCTTGCGAACTGCGAGGTACTCCCAACTCTTGAAGAACAACTCGAGCGCCTTGCGATGACGCTCTTCATCGCCGCGACCGGCGAGCATCATCGTCGTTTCACAGACCGCGGCGCGCGCGGCCGAACCGGGTGCGAGGTCCATGAAGCGCAGGTCACCTTCGCCCATCTCGTTGAGGTTGCGGTTGGCGGAGCTATAGGCGTAGCCACCGACCTTGGTGCGCGCGCGGTCGATCGCGTCGAGCGCTTCCTCAACCACATCGTCCGGGACCGAATGACCACGGGCCTTGGCATGGAACAGCGCCTGCAGTGCCGGAGCTGTCATGAACAACGACGCACTGTTCTTTGGACTCATGTAGCCGGCGCGACGCGAATAGTTCCAACCACCGCCCTTCGGGATCGCCGACTCGACCAGCGTCTTGACCAGCCAATCGACCTTCTCGGTCACCGTCTTGCTCAGGTCACCGGGCACGAGCTGGAAGTCCTGCAGGTGCAGCAAGCACTGCAGCGCGTAAATATGGCCCCAACCGCGCACGTCATAGCCGCCGATGAAGCTCGCGCCCATGCGATTGTTGTCGAGCCCCTCGAGCACGAAGTTCAAACCGCGAGTAACGGCTTCGACACGCTTGGAGTCGTCGCGATAACCGGGCGCGGCCACCAACCCCATGATCGTGATCGACGTGCCACCAACGCGGTAGCCGACCGGCAGGTTGCCGCGGTCTTCGCGGTAGACCCCTTCGTAGGGCCACTGGCTGCCCTCTTCTTGCAGAGCAAGAATGCCAGCGATCGCCGTCTTGGTCGCATCCGCTGCGTCGATTGGCGGCACGTCCGGCACGGGGAACTCGGTGATCAGGCGGCTAGCTCCGGGGCTAGCTGGAGCCTTCTTCCGCTGAGCTGGTAACAACGAGACGACGATTAGGGGCAACAGCCAACGAACGTTCATGGTTCCTCCGGTCTAGAGATAGCAGCAGAACCTACAGCATCTCTCGACGGGGCTCGGTTCGCCAGGATAGCTTGGCACCATGAACGTCCGCGCTATCGCTCTACCGCTGATCGCCGCCGGAATCGCGTGCGGTCTCTGGCTAATGCTGCCGCAAAGGGATGCGGCCGCGACTCCCATCCCCGCAACAACATGGCGGGCTGGCGCCGAGACCGACTACCGCCAGGTCGGCAACTACCTCGAGTTACAACCGGAGACGAAGCTGCGGCTGTCCTACACGTGTTCCGAACCGCGCCACGTCTATGTATTCAGTCACAGCGCAGAGGACGGCACGATTCTGATGTTCCCGAGCCCAGACGTGCGAGGCGGCCCAAAGAATCCGGTCACGCCCGGCAACACAGTGTTCCCGGGTTCGTTCGGCGACAAGGTGCTGTTCTGGACCAACCGCGCGGAAATCCTGGCGACAACGACGTTCGTGGTCATCGCGGCAACGGAACCGGTTGCCGAACTCGAAGCGTTGCTACCACACCTGCGGCGCTGGACGAACTCGGCCATGCCCAGCAAGTCGATGCAAATCACCAACCCGCCGACTGGCACGGAAGTGATGGGCAAGCCGCGCATGCCATTGCCAAGTAAACTGCTTGAGCGCGCTGCCGATCGCACGATTGCCGAGACGATCGTCAATGGGCCGATGGCAGCCGATCGCTCACCGAACGTCTGGACGTCGAGCGTTCGCGTCAAGGAAGTGCTGCAGCCGAAGGACCCGAACGACAACGGCAAGCCGACCATCAAGTTGCCCGGCAACAACAAGCCGCCGAAGTAGAGCCCCAGCCAGAGGGCGCTGCGGGCAGAGACTAGCTACGGCGCGTTCGCGAATGCTTCTTCGACCGCCGCACAGACAATGTGCACGCAGACGAGGTGACATTCTTGGATGCGCGCCGTGTTGCTGGACGGCACCTGCACAGCAACGTCCGCGTGCTCGACACACGCACCGCGCTTCTCACCGCAGAGCAACGCGGTGGCGATGCCCATCTGCTTGGCTTGCTGCATCGCGAGCAGGACATTCTTACTGCC
Source organism: uncultured bacterium (assembly GCA_937906475.1). Lineage (GTDB taxonomy): Bacteria > Planctomycetota > UBA1135 > UBA1135 > UBA2386. The sequence continues at coordinate 3,647 of CALCZA010000068.1, read as the reverse complement.
GCCCGACGTGGTAATGCCGACGAGCAAGTCGCCGGATTTGCCGATCGCCTCGACCTCGCGACGGAACACATGCTCAAAGCCAGCGTCGTTACCGATCGCCGTCAACGCCGGTATTTGGTGACCGAGGGCCATCGCGGCGTAGCCCCGACGTTCTTTGTGCTCGAACCAGCCGACCAGTTCGCCGGCTGCGTGAGCCGCATCACACGAACTGCCGCCGTTGCCGCACAGCATGATCTTGCCACCGCTGCGAAGCGTACTGACTGCCAGATCACAGAACTGCACCAGCGACGGCAAGCACTCCGCTAGGAAGCGCTGCTTGGTCGCGATGCCTTCTTCAATCGTGCTGCGAATCTTGCGGTCATTCATGTCTTGCCATCGGACCTTACCTCGGCATCAGTCGCCGTGCACGGCTGCAAGCGCTGCGGAGACGTCTGGAGTGTGCCCAGCAGCAGCTAGGGCATCGCCAAACGCCGCCAAGGCACGCAGAACGTTCTCCAAGCGCGCCCCGTGGCCCATGAGCCCAACCCGGAACACCTTGCCGGCCAGCGGCCCCAGGCCCCCACCAACTTCAATGTGGTGCTGCTGGCGCAGGTGCTTGCGGAACGCGGCGTCGTCGACGCCAGCGGGATAGCACACCGTCGTCAGCATCGGCGTGGCCTGTTCCACCGGAACCAGCGGCGTCAACCCGAGCGGCGCGAGCCCGCGGCGCAGGGCCGCAGACACCTCGCGATGCCGCACGTATCTGGCTTCCAAGCCCTCGGCCTCGATCTCTTCGAGCGACGCAACCAGCGCATAGATCATGCTGATCGGGGCCGTGTAGTGGTAGGAACGCTCCGCGCCGAAGTAGCCGTTGAGCAACTTGGTATCGAAGTAGAACGGCACCGGATGAGTGCGCGCGCGCACCCGCTCGAGTGCCCGCTCAGAAAACGTCACCGGGGCGAGGCCAGGCGGCACCGACAGACACTTCTGGGTGCCACAGAACGCGGCGTCGACGCCCAACTCATCAAAGTTGAGCGGCACGCCACCAATGCTGGTGACGCAATCGACGGCGAACAGCGCACCGGCGGCACGCGCCGCCTTAGCGATCGGTCGCAGGTCCGTCAGCACACCCGTGCTGGTCTCGGCATGCACAACGACGCAGAGCTTCGTTGGGCCAGCCGCGATCGCCGCCTGCATCGCGTCGGGGTCAAGAGACTGCCCAAACTCGGCGACCACCTCGACGACGTCGCCGCCAGCACGCCGCACCGAATCGGCGAAACGCACGCCAAACACACCGTGCACCCCCACCACGACGCGGTCCCCCGGTTCGACCAGATTGGCCACGATAGCCTCCATGCCGGATGACCCGGTGCCCGCGAGTGGCAGCGTCAGCGTGTTCTCGGTGCCGAACAAGCGCCGCAGACCAGCTTGCGCGTAATCCAAGTATGGCACGAAGGCCGGGTCGAGGTGTCCGAGTTGCGGCTTCGACTGGGCGCGCCGCACGTACGGACTACTTGGAGAAGGGCCGGGGCCCAGCAACAGGATCTCAGGGGGTTCCAACATGGCGTGAATAGCGGGCAATCGTGCCTAGTCGGGCGGCGCTAGAATGGCTTGGCCTGGGCCAACCAGACGGCGGTGGCACCAGCGGCTATCGCCAGCAGCAGAGCGAGCATGCGCGGCACCATGCCCTTGCGGACCAGCACCGGCAGCGCGGCCAAGAACACCCAGCAACCGATCTTGGCGTAGAGCCAGTTGCCCCAATCGATGGCAGGATCCTTGCTAACCGCTCCGAAGCCGGCAACGCCCATGACCAGCAAGGCAATGCCATGCAGTGCCATCGCCATTTTACTGGGTTTAGCGCCCGCAGGAGTCAACAGCACTCCGCCCAAACTCAGGAATAGCAACAAGGCACCAGCAGCGTGCAAGAAGTGATACATCTCAGGACTGAGCATTGCGTGCGATTATGAGGGGCAACACACCCCGGCACCCTCACCTTTTCTGAGTCAGAGCATTTTGACGACCTCATCCTCGCACCCGGCCATCGCCCGCATCCGCAGCGACCATCGTCCCCACCCGTTGGTGATGTCGCATCGAGGCGACAGTTGCCACCACCCGGAGAACACGCTCGCGTCGTTTCAGGCGGCCACAGACCTTGGGGTCGCCATCCAGGAGTTCGACGTGCGCGAGTTGTCATGCGGCGAGCTAGTCTGCATTCACGATGCCAGTTTCGACCGCACCTCGAACGCGAACGATCTGCTAGGCCCCGGCACGCCGGTCGCCCGAGTGCCCTGGGCAACCGCGAGCAAGCTCGACGCCGGATCGTGGCACCCTCGTGGCCAGGCATCCGAACGAATCCCGACGCTCGCCCAGGCCCTTGAGGTCATGCTGCCGGCGTGTGTCCCCTTGATTGAGCACAAGGCCGGCTCGGCGAGTCGCTACGTCGAGTTCCTCCGCACCAACCAGCGAGCCGACCAAGTCATCCTGCAGTCCTTCGACTGGCAGTTCCTAAAGGACGTGCACAACCTGGCACCAGAAATCGCAATTGGCGCCCTTGGCCCCAACCACTTGTTCCCGGCGCCGAGCGATGATGCGATCGCGTTGGTCCAAGCCTTCGGAGCCAAACTGGTGCACTGGCGGGCGCGGGACCTGACGAGCAACGACGTCGATCGCATCCACGCCGCCGGACTTCTCGCCTGCACCTACACCACCGACGACGAACAGGGTTGGCTAAGCGGCCGAAAGATGGGCGTCGATGCGATGTGCACAAATGACCCGCAGTCGATGATCAATGCACTCTGGCTCGGCACTTGATGCCGCGTAGAGAAGCTGTGCCAATAGCAGTGACGAAGGTCGCTTTAGCGGCCGCCTCTCGGGCACCGCTTCAGAGCACCGTGCTTCAGAGCACCGTGATCTTGACCGAACCGCACGGCTGAATCAGGACGCGCATCACGTAGCCGCATTGCAGCGCATCTGTGACGATGATGGTGGCGGCCTTCTTCGACGAAGCCTCGAGCGCTTGCAGCAACAGTTTGGAGACCGTCACGACTCGCCCGCTGACGGGCAATGAAACCGGCACACCCGAAAGGTCATCGACAAACGTCGCCGATGCAGCACCCATTTGGGACACGGTGCACATCGTCACGTTCGTCGCCGTGTTGGCCGACAGCATCATTGCACGCGGAGCAAGACCGGCCTCGGTGCTGACGCCACAGATGTTGGCGCAGCATGGCAAGATCCAGACGCCGCCGCCGCCGTTGTTCCCACCGCCTTCATCACACAACGTCGGCATCGCCAAGAACGAGGCGATCAGCAGGACAAGGGCGTTGCGGAGCAAAGAAGACATGGGTGACGAAGTGTCGGCGTTCAGGTCGGCAATCGGTGGAATCACGAAGACAACTTTGGAAGATCCTACCCGCGAGGGAGGACCAACGGTAGATCCAGCTAGTCAGGATGCCTAGCCACGTTCTGACTAGCCACGTTCTGCCTAGCCACGTTCTGACTAGCCAACGTGTGGCGAGGGGAAAGACCAGTTTCGGAGGGGAACCACTCACGAAGGCGATCCGCCAGCACATGCGCTTCCGGATGCGTATGGACGAGGTGCAAGAAGTGGCTGCGACGGGACAGTTCCTGGGCGACCCAGCGACAACGATGCGGTGCATCCGAACGCA
>CALCZA010000067.1 GCA_937906475.1 uncultured bacterium | reverse complement strand
ATTCGAGACGAAGCATGCCGGTGGAGCAGTGCATCAGTCAACGGTCCGGGTTGCAGGTGGTTCGAGCAGTGGTGCGGACCACCCGCCAACCACCGCACCGGCAAAATGCATCCAAGCGCTAGCCGGCGGGGCCGCCGAGGCCGCCGATCACACCCTGCATAGCCGGCAGCCTATTCAGCCTCGGCGCCCGATCCGCGCAGTTGCACCTCAAGCCACTGCCGCGCCCGCAGCAGGTCGTCGGGTTCTTCGCGCGTGTCCACCCACAGCCATCGCGACATCCAACCGCGCTCGCGTAAGAACTCTAGTTCCGCGCCGGTCGGTGAATCGTCGAGCCATGCGAACGGTTCGTCCGCTGGCAGCGCCTCGGTTTTAAAGGTGCCGTAATCCGTCGCCAGCACGGTCGCCGTGAGAGCGAGTAGACGCGCGTGGTCTGCGGGCGGGGTGTAGCGCAGTAGGTGCGGGAACACCGGTGCCGTGTCGCCGCGACAGTGCGTCGTTAGCCAGCAGCACTCGAAGTGCTGGTTACAGAACTCAAGGAACGGCAGCGCGTGATTGGCCAGGCAAACGTCCTGCGAACCGGGTTGTCTGCGACCGAGGAGCACGCCATCGATGTCGAGAAACAGCTTCATGATTGGGGATGCTAGGTGTTCCACTCGATAAACGCGACAATATCACGACAGTCACTTGACAGTCGTGATCTGCAGGGTCATGATACTGCTTGTGCCACCACTCCCACCCTACTCACTGGACCAACTCGCCGACGCCTCGGGCGAGAAAGCGCGCACGATCCGTTCGTGGATCAAAGAACGGGTCTTGCCGCCGGCGCGCGGCGGGGGTCGCGGTGCGTTCTACGGGCAGGAGCACATGGACCGACTGCTGTTCATCAAGCGCCTGCGCGAACAGACCGGCACTCGCCTGCCGCTGGCGATGATCCGCAGCGTGCTCGAACGGCTCTACGCGAGCGACGACCCCGACGTCGTTCGACGTGTGGCGCACGGCGAGGAACCACTGCAGGTCGCCGGCCTGATCGACCCGTCGTATGACGAGCACGTGGCCGCGAGCATCGACATGATGAGCGAGTCCCCGCCAGAAGCGCCAAAGGCGTGGGCGTCCATGTCCATGTCCATGCTCGAGCCACCGGAAGCAGAAGTAGAACTCGCCGCGACGGCGCCATCCAGACGGCACCCAGCGCACGACCCGTGGACCTCGATCCGTATCCAGGACGATCTCGAATTGCGTCTGCGCAGTGACGACCCAGACCGCGTCGCTTGGCTCGCACGACTCGCGCGCAAGCTGCGCCAATGGATCCAAGAAGACGCGCCCTGACCGACGTGCGCCCGGCTGCGTGAGTGACGCACTGACGTCCTGACTCCCGCAGCCACCGAGCACGCGCCCACGCGGCGCGGCTCCTCCCATTTGCAAACAACCGCATCCGAACCGCGGCGCGGGCGAGGTGTGTCCTCACCCAAACGCGACCTCTGACCGATCCCCTCCCTTTCCCTCCACTCACTTCCTCCTGCCTAAGAAGAACGAACCATGAACCAGCTCCGTATCAACTTTGACCAGCCTCAAGTACCCGGCCACGACAATGCCGTCCGCCACGTGATCGCCCGCATCGCTGCGCCCGCGACCGCTAAAGCCCGCGAACTGCCACCGCTCGACCTCGCGATCGTCATCGACGCAAGCGGTTCGATGAGCGGCGCGCCGCTCGCCGCGGTCAAGCGGGCGACGCTACAGATCGCTCGCGAACTGCCGGCGTGCACGCGCCTGACCATCGTCTCGTTCGCCAGTGACGTCTGCGTGCATGCGGACGGTGTGCTGCTTGACCCAATGGGTCGCGAAGAAGTCCATCAGCTGATCGCGCAACTCGAGACGCGCGGCTGCACCGACCTGCACGCAGGCTGGCGCACGGGCTGCACGCTGCTCAACTCGTATGACGACGCACCGAGTGCCCGGCGCCGTCACGTCGTCGTGCTCAGCGACGGTCATGCCAACCAAGGCGTCGTCGAACCCGCCGAGCTAGCACCGGAGTCCAGGACTTACCTAGACCGCGGCATCTCGACGTCGTGCGTCGGCGTCGGCGACGGATACTCGCCGGACCAACTCGCAGCGCTCGCCGAGCACGGCGGTGGCGTGTGCCACGACGCCGAGAATGCGCAGGAGATCGTTGAGGTCCTGATGGGCGAAGTGCTGTCGCTGGCAGAGGTCGTCGCCGAACACATTAAACTAGTGCTCGAAGTGCCCGAAGGAGTCACCGCCAGCGAACTGTCGGGCATGCCCGGCACGTTCGATGGCCGCCTCCTGGTAGTATCGGCGGGCAGCGTGCGCGCCGGCGTCGATCGCGCGATCGCCGTGCGGTTAGAGATCCCTGCGGGCGTTGCGGATCCGGACGGAGACCTCACCGTCGTCGGACACTTGACCTGGCGCGATCCTGGCTCGCCCGAACGAAACGTTGGCCCGAGGGTCCGTGCAAATGCGTGCCGCTCGCACGACATTGCCCTCCCACCGACGCTCGAAGACGCGCGCACCGTGTTGCTCGCATGGCAGGCGCACCTCGTCAGTGTAGTCACGTCGCGCAACCGCGATGGCGACTTCGCAGGCCTCAAGCGCTTCTGGGACGAGCAACTTGAACCGTTCACCGCCTACGCCAACCTGCAACCGCAGACGCGGGACTTCGCGCGCACCGTTGCGCGCATGCGCCAGCGCGCCGAACAGCCAATGCCGGAGCGTCAACGCAAGCAAGCGTTGGATCTCGCCGTCAAGAGCGCTCGGCAAGCCGACGTCTACTACTGCATGGACAAGGGCGGCGTCGAAGAGCAGTTCCTACCCGATGACTCGACCGACCTCTAAGCGATGAACCTCCTCGTCATCTGCATCGCGCTGCTCGTCGTCGCCACCAAGGGGCTCGACTGCCTGACCACCCTCCGTGCCGTCCCCGTGGCGGCGGCGGAGACCAACCCCCTGGCCCGCCGCATCATGCACCGGCTCGGCGTGCATCGCTCGGTCGCGCTCGTCTTCGTGCTGGCCACGATCTGGACCTGCGCGCTCGCCACCGTCACCATCCTGGTGGACTCGGCGGTCTACGCGGCGCTGTTCGTCGGGCTCGGACTGTTCGTCGCGACGGTCCAGGCCGCCGTCGCACACACCAACTGGACCGGTCGCGACAACGCGATCACGTCGCGTGTGCTGCACTGCCACCGCGCGGTAGCGAGGTGGATCAGATGACGGAAACGGCTGCGACCGAGCGCTCCTTGTGCGCAAGATCACCGCCACTTGCAAACTCGCCGCTAGCTGCTATAGTTGTTCGTGCACGTAAGAGTTGGGCCGACGCCCAAGCCAACCTGCCCTCCCGGGCAAGGTGGATCGCGAAAGCGAGTGTGGCTCCCAAAAGGAGCAACGAAGCGGGTTATGCGTCGAATCCAACTCTGCCGTGTCGGGCTATCTGTCCCCGCCGAGAACAGGTGTCGCCGAGTTAACGACAACTTGCAGGGCGACTCACAAATGCTGCTAAAGCGTCGGTGATGCATCTCCGTCCGAGCATCGCCGCGTAAGCGGTGGTATCGGACCTGAGAAGCACACTATGAATCCTCGTTCCCTGCGGCGAAGCCCCCTGCAACGGTTGGGCATCGTCGGCATGTCTGCCATCGAAGCGCCAATTTTGGCGGCGCTCGCTACCAAAAGTCCGCTCTTGCTGATCGGGCCGCACGGCACGGCCAAGAGCCTGCTGCTGACGCGCATCGCAACCGCACTCGGCCTCGCGTTTCGGCACTACAACGCGAGCCTGCTCAACTTCGACGACCTGGTCGGCTTCCCGCTGCCGGGCAAGGACGGCTCACTCGAATACGCACGTACACCAGCGGCGATCTGGGGCGCGGGCGCAGTGATCTTCGATGAGATCAGCCGTTGCCGGCCCGACATCCAAAACAAACTGTTCCCGATCATCCACGAACGACGCGTGCAGGGCATTGCGCTCGAAGACCTAGAGCACCGGTGGGCCGCGATGAACCCACCAACAACCGAAGACGACGACGACAATGGCTACTCGGGTTCCGAACCGCTCGATGCCGCGCTCGCCGATCGCTTCCCCTATGTCGTCACGATGCCGTCGTGGGACGAGTTTACCGCCACTGAGCAAATGGCCGTGATCCGGGCACAGGATGCCCCAATTGCTCCCGCAGACGCGCGCGCCCTTGTGGACATCATCCAACGCGCACGGCACCTGCTGTCCTCGCAAGCCGCAGAGTTTGCCGCAACGGTAGCCGAATACGTACAGACCGTTGTGGCACTGCTAGCGCAGGCGAACATCGCCCTTAGCCCGCGGCGCGCCAACATGCTGTTTCGCGGGGTGTGCGCAGTAAACGCAGCCTCCCTCGCACTCGAGGCGGATTACAACGTGTCAGACGCGACCCTGATCGCGTTACGCGTGCACCTGCCACAGCGAGCACAAGGCATCGCGATCCCAGAGACCAAGCTACTGACAGCACATCGGGAAGCGATGCGTGCTGCCAGCCTTGAGAGTGCGGATCCGCTGCGCGCGATCCTCTGCGCCAGCAATCCACTCGAGCGACTGCGTCTAGCAACGAACGCCAACTCACTGCCGAAGTCTGAGTTCTCAAGCGTTGTCGCCGACTCCGTCGCACAACTGCAACCAGGTGCGCGTGAGGCGGCGATCGTGCACCTCTTTGAGACCGGCGCAGTCGGACGACTCAACGCTGCGGTCGCAGCGCAAACGGGTGAGATCTATCGAGACGTTGCGACCCCACAGACGTTCAGCAAGACCGTGCACGCATCCAATCCCACCTTCAAGACCTGGGGCCGCATCAAGGATTTGCTCGCCAAACTCGACCCACAACAACCGCGAGCGCACCTGCAGGCCAACGCCATGGCCAACCTGTTCGTGCGCGAAAAGCTAGGGAGCGAAGAGGCCGCCGAGGCCGCATTCGATGCCTTTACTGCTGCCGACCAAATGCTGAGGGCGTCATGACCAATCCAAACATCGGACCAAATCCAATGGCCGCATGCACTGAGATCGATGCGGGACCGAGGCATCTGGCACACAACATGAGTTCGCCACCAAAGAGCGTCGTCAACTTCGAAGGACTCAACTCCATGGCAGGCCACCGGCACCCCCTAGGTCTCGACTACATCGACCGCGTGCTCTTCGGTACGCCCATCCACTTCGCGTTGCTCGACGAATGGCGACGGCTACGGACGCCGGGATTCCTGCGACTGATCGACAAAGGTTCGAAGCGGCGCTCACCGGCAGCTGGCGAGGCGCGTCTACACCAACTCATCGAACAACGTGCCAAGACGCTGCCGCTACCGGAAGGCTGCGTCACGATCCCCGGGAGCATCTCCCATCCAGTCTTGTGGTCGGACGCCCTCAGCGTGCTGACGATTCTCACCAAGTGCACGACGACGGTGTGGCTGCGCCACAAGACGCCCTCGCTACTCGCTGCGCTTGAGCAACGCTCGATATCCCTGCTGGTGCCGCCAGCATTCGCCCATCGCCTGCCAGCAATTGCAGCACCACAAACAGGAGAAGATCATGGCAACTAGCGATCTGTCCGAACGCATCCTCAACGCCTTCCCTAGCGGTTCGTATTCGCTCTCGGCGTTCCTACGTCTACTGGACATTGTCGAAACCGATTCGGTACCGACCGCAGCCGTCGAGTGTCGCGTCCAACCGAAACTCCTCATCAATCCAGCATTCGTTGCTAAGCACGCGAACACGCCAGAAAAGCTGCTGATGCTGGTGATGCACGAACTGCACCACGTATTGCTCGGGCACACGACGCTGTTTCCACGCATGACGCCGGTGCAGAACTTCGTCTTCGACGCGGTGATCAACGGCATTGTCTGCCGCATGTTTCCGCGGGCGGACTACACCGCCATGTTCGAGGACTTCTACTCGGAAGATCATTTTCCGACGTGCCTGCTCGCGCCACCGCCGGGATGGACGGCAGACGCTACGCGCATGGCCAATGGCATCACCAAGCTGCCAAAAGACCATCGAACCCGCGCGCACGAAGTGCACAGAGCGCTCTACTCCGACGGTGGTGCCAGCTACCAAGAGGTCTATGAGTTGCTGCCGAAACTGCTCCAGAAGTGCGCCAAACCAACTCGCGGCAAGAGCAAAAGTGCGGATGAAAATCACAGCCTTGATGTCCTGCTACAAGACGTGCCGCTACTTGGCGGTCACGAACACGACGATCTGCAGAAAGGCGGGATCGAACAGAAATCGCCAGTGCTCTTTGACGTCGTCCGGTCTGTTGTCGAGCAATGGCCCCAACCACCAGATCCGATCTCCGGACGTTCGCTAGATGACATTCTCAAACAAACGGTAGTCCAATTTGAACGCCGCCCCAGCAAGCGACACAAACTGCGCCAACTGATCCGCAAAGTCGCGGGCCAAGATGGTCGCGGCATTACGCGCGAGATCCGGACCGAGGCCATAACGGTCACGACGCCGATCCCGACCATGGCGCGCCGTTCGTTGGTCTTACAAGCGCTCGGCCATCAGGTGCTGCTGCATCCAGGATCCGTCGATTGGCGGCGACGTGTCGCTGCTGGTCAACGCGTGCACGTCTATCTCGACGTGTCGGGCAGCATGAAGGCAGTCCTTGAGCCGCTCTATGGCGCGATTCTCGACTGCAAGGATCTAGTCGATCCAACCGTGCACTTGTTCTCGAACAGAGTCGTCGACATCACCCTCGCCGAACTAAAGGCCGGCAAGTGCGTCAGCACCTACGGCACCGACATCCGCTGCGTCACCAACCACATGCAACAGCATCGGGTGCGCCACGCGCTACTGATCACCGACGGCTTCGTCGGCAAACCCAAGGGCGAACACCGCGAACTACTCGCCAAGGCACGACTTGGCGTTGCGTATCTGGGCCACGGCATCTGTGAGACAGACCTCAAAGACGTCACCCGACACTCCACCAACCTGAACAACTAACCAATCCCATGACATCATCTATCTATCCCGCCGAGTTCATCTTCCCCGGCCACCCCGACAAACTCTGCGACGCCATCGCCGACTCCCTTGTGCAAGAAGCGCAACGGAGAGAACCCCGCGCTCTGGTCGGTGTCGAGGTCGCTGCCCATCGTGACCACGTCTACATCACTGGCCGAATCGGCTGCGAGGGTGCCGAGGACATCGACGTCGAGAGCATCGTGCGCGAGGTCTACCAAAGCGCCGGCTACGACAAGGAGTGGTACCCCGAACCCAAGAAGGTCAAGGTCACCTCCAACCTCTGCCTTGGCCCGCTCGAAGATGGCGAAGCGGAATATCGCGAGCTCGCCGACGACCAAGCGATCTGCATCGGCTACGCCAACGACCTCGAGGCAACCAACCACTTGCCCATTGAGCATTGGCTGGTGACACGCTTCGCCCGAAGGCTCTACGCACTTCGATTGGATCTCCCAGGTCTGCAACTCGGCCCCGACGGCAAAGTCGTGATCGCGGTCCGCGAAACTGCATCCGATGATGGTGCGACGTGGCAACTCGAAGCTTTCAGTTGCTCGCTGCAGCAGAAAGTCGGCTCCGACGAAGTCGCGCTACACCGCGCCGTTCGTGTGGCGATCGAAGAAGAGCTCGTCACTGCCGCCAAGCAGTTGCCCGGCCTATCCCCCGGGCTTCCCAAGAGCCTCACCGTCAACGGCGCTGGCAACTTCGAAGTCGGCGGCCCCGAAGGCGACAACGGATTATCCGGCAAGAAGCTCGTCTGTGATGCCTACGGACCACGCGTGCCAATCGGTGGCGGTGCCTGGTCGGGCAAGGACTTCTTCAAGGCAGACCGCGCCGGTGGCCTGCACGCAAGAAAGCTCGCCAAGATGATCGTGCAGCTAGGGATCACCACCGAAGCACAAGTGGTGCTTGGTTGGTTCCCAGGCGATCGAGCCGCGCGCATCCTTCGCATCGAAGCAGCAGGTGGTCGATTGCTCGACCCACAACGCTTCGAGCAAATGTTCGACCTGAGCTTGCTGAAGAGCGGCACCACCTACCAGGTCACAGACCTAGTGCAGCTGGCGAGATGGGGTCACTTTGGCGACACCGACTACCCATGGGCTAACGCCGTTGGGATCTAACGCTGCCAAACCACCATTCACACTTTGACACGAAACTAAGGACAACAGGTAAAGACGATGAAGTACGAAAAATACAATGGAGGGCTTCCTCCTGATCACCCTCTCAACAGAGGAACGTTAGTGATGAGCTTAGGACAAGGCCGGTCCGAATCGCCGCCGCCAGAATCGCTTGAGCCGATCGAGGCAGAGGTGGCCGAGAAAGAGGTGACCGAGAAAGACAACAACCCAGACAACTCGGAGACGAAGTAGATGACACCGGAACAACTACTGGCGACCAAGCCGAAGCGAGAGCAGTTCAAGTCAGAGGATGAGTTCGAGGAAGCGACGAACTACTGGATGCTCCGGCAAGGGCGCAGTCCGATGCTGCAACCGGGCTACAAGAAACAGCCGAAGGCCGAGCAGCCACCGGAAGCCGAGAAGCGGGACCGGCATGGGTGGACGCGTCGGGAGATGCTGGAAGCCGACAACCTTCTGCGGGAATCTTACGGTCTACCCCTGTGGGATCTGGACGAACCGTCAGAGGGTTCACCATCCTCGGAGACACCCTGATGACCGACTCCCAAATCGAACCCGACACCATTCAGGCTTACCGCGAGACGGCTTACGGAATTGCTGGCGATCAGCCTTTCGATATGCACATCGATGTGGTCAGCGCAGAGTTGACCGCACTCCATGCCGCACACCGCGTCACTTGCAGCGCCTTCATCACGGCATGCAACCCATTCAGTCGCTTCCTCGATGCGCCGAGTAACCAAAGCCGTCACGACCAACTTCGTCGCGAACTTGAGCGCCGCGAACTAGCTTTCATCGAAGGTGCTGGCGAACACCCGGCCAACGGTTGGCCCGAAGAAGCCAGCTTCCTAGTGCTGGGTATATCGCTCGAAGATGCCAGTGAGATCGGCCGACAATTCGAGCAGAACGGAATCGTCTGGAGCGACGCCAACGCGCGACCACAGCTGATCCTGCTGCGATAATTCCGGCCGCGACGGCACGACGCACGTAGTCATGGAGCCGCAGGTGTTGATTGATCGGCTGCTGCGGGGAAGGGCGGTGGGTTGGGGGTGCGGCCGTCGCGACTCCTCACCGCTACGGACCACACTTCCGTGTCAATTCCGCTTAAACACCATGAACTGCTCCTTCCCAACATTGTTGACAGTCATGTTGTCGTTGCTGATGGACCCGATCACGACGAAATCCACGTCCGAGCCTTTCTTACTGGATGTCATCTTGATCTTGTCGCCATCAAGCTCCCAGGTGCCGTACATCACCTGCTTCTTGCCACCCATCAGCGCGCTGCTGACGAGCGTCTTGTCCGCACTGAGTTCGATGGTCCCTTGCACGCTCTTGAAAAGGCCCTCAAACCTCTTCTTTGCCTCCGCCCGCTCGGCTGGTGGCATGCCTGCAAGCTGGTCTTCGATCTGCAACTGGTTCGCGGCGAGCGTCGCATCAGAATCGATCCTCCACAGACCGACCGGACCGACCGATTCGACACCGCCACCGCAGGCCACGAGCGTCAAAAACAGAGCAACGCTGAGCGTTCGGATAATTGGTTTCATTTTAGATCTCTGAAAGTCTGTACCGTGCAGCTTCAACCTCTACGGGCTCTGCAAGATCCAACGGTAATTCGATCCGTTCCCGATCCTCGCGTTCGTCGAGAAGGGCATGTCGTTGTTCGCGATCGGCGGCCGTTCGTCATCTACGCTTGTCTTACGGCCCTGTGCGCATTCGGGTTTGCGCACCGGCAGGGCGGGCGGTAGCGACGCTACTGCAAGAGCGTCATCCCAAAGTTGGATACGCCGGTCACGCTGCCCGCCGGCGTGCTCTCAAGCACCTGGAAGAAGAACTGCAAGACTCCTAGGCCGGGCGGCACCGGCACCGAGAAGCTCTCGATTCCGATCGGACTGCTAAACGTGCCGAAGGTCAACACCAGCGGGCTTGCCATCAATGGGAACCCCTGCAGCGGTGCGGTTGCCGTCGTGATGCCGAGCACGAGAAACCACTGATTGTTAGGCGTGCCAGCGAAGTCATAGGTCGCGATGCCACCGGTCGGCGGGATCAACGTCGTGGACCGGAGCTTGGGTGGCTGCGTGAGCACGTAATTGAAACTCATTGCGTTGCTCGTGCCGAGCCCGTTGGAGACGGTGATCGACATCGGCCCGAGCGCTACGCCCTGCGGGATCGCGACCGACAACGCGATATCGCTAACCACAATGATGCCGCTGGTGTAGGTCTGCCCGCCCAAGGTGTAGCTGTTGACCGTCAGCAGTCCGGAGCCCTGGAGCGTCACGCTACCGGGCGCGAACACCGTCATCGAAGTTGGGCTCGATCCTGTCAGCACCGGCGCGGTCGCTGGTGGCGGCATACACGCCGACGAGTGCGCGTAGCTGTCGATCTGCGCCGCCTCAGTCGGGCCGAACTGCGTCAGGCTGCCGCTGCAGCCGCCCAGACCCGAGCACATGATGTAGCAGGGCGAGACGCTGTTGCAGTGCGGCGCTGAGAAGTTGTGCCCGAGTTCGTGGCACGTGAGACCAACGCGACTGGTCAAGTTGTTGGTGAAGTCCGACTGCGAAAGGCCGTAGCCGTTGGTCTGACTACAAACCGTGCTCAGATAGGCCACGCCGATCGTCGATCCGGTGAGGTTGCGCCCGGTGAAGAGGTGCGCGATGTCGCGATGGATGCCCGTGTTGTTCGCGTTCCAGTAGTTCGAGAACTGGCCGAGCAGGCCGCTCGCGTCGTTGGTCGTGTAGACGATTGCCGTCGTCACGATGATCGTCACCACTAGGTAGTTCACGTCGCAGTCCCGGTCGTAGATGAAGTCGACCTGATTCATCACGGTCGTGATGTCGTTCTGCGTCTGCGTAACACTGCTGTTGTTCCACTGCCAGAACTGCCGATCCGCCTCGATCGCAATCTCACATACAGCCGTGAAGTCTGGCGAACCCGTCGGCACCCAGGACGGCGCCCCGGTAGTGTCCGCGCCGCACTGGTAGGGCAGCGGGATGGTGTCCTTAGCGCGGAACACGATGTGCACAGAAGGCTGCGCGCTGGGGTCACCCCTGCGCGCCGGCTGAACGACCCACGTCTCGCCCAGCAGGCCCGGACCCGTCGGCGGCATGTAGACCATGCCCTCGAGCGTGCCGTCGACGAACGTCGCAGCGACTCGCGAGTTCGGCAACTCCAGCAGCACGCCACGGAACGTCACGCAGTCCGGTGTCGGCAGCAGCACCAATCCGGCGGCAGTGCGCTCGAACAACTGAAAGCCAGGTGCGCGCACGTCATAGTTGAAGAGCGCCATGGTGTATGGCACGCCCCCAATCACGACTGGCACCTCGAAGCTGTCCTCCAGCGTTGCAGGCAGTGACAGTGACTGGACTGTCCCGGCATTCACGTCGAACTGCGCCAGCAACACGGGCGGCGCTTGGCGGACCTGCTGTGCGGCGGCCGCCGCGAGCGGCATCAACGCGGCCATCGAGAGCAGGAAAGGACGGATGACGCCGGCGCGAGTGCGCCGAACGACGCGGTGAGCACGTTCGCTTTGCATAGTGTAGGGGGTAGAGGTAATTCAAGCAGCGGCCAGGAGCACCCGAACCCCATTGCTTCACAATCCCCGCCCCACGACTCCTCGTCAACCCGCCCGTTTCCCGGCCAACCCTTTGCGCCGCTTACCGGGACGATGCGGCCCACGCTGCCCAACGGTCTCCGTGGCACCCTCCACAGCCCGAATACTTCGGAGCGGCGAAAATGCCACCAAGCAGATCCACGAACGCTAGCGCCCGTTGAGTCTCGCGTGCAGGGCCAACGCGTCGGGGTCCAAAGGTGTCAATCGCAGCACCCGCGCAACCATGAGCCGGGCCTCTTGCACCTGACCAAGCTCTACCTGAGCCTTCGCCAACCCGATCATGCCCAACGTGACTTGCGGCGAACGCTCCACCAAGAACCTGAAGTCGCTCGCGGCCTGCTCGAACCGTCCTTGCGCCAACAGCCGCGACGCCACGTTGTAGCGCGCTTCGAGCTGTTCCGGATCCAATAACAAGACGGCTGCGTAGAGCTCTTGTTGCCGTTTCTCTGCATCGGGGGGCAGCTGAGCAGCCATCCCCATCATCCGGCTGACAGGGGCTTCGCCGCCGAGCTTGTGACCAGCGTCGAAGTGCACCTGAGCCAATTCACGCTCCCCCTGCACCAACAAGATCACGCCAAGATTGATGTGCGCTCGACTATGGGCGCCGTTCTGATCACGGCAGGTAAACGCGGCCTCATACTGCTCCCGCGCACCATCCAGGTCCCCGCTTAAGTCCAACGCCGCCCCGAAGTTGGCCCGCGACTGTGCGAGGCCCGGGTAGATCGCGATCGACTTTTCATAGCACTCGATGGCAGCTGGTAGTTCGCCTGCTATGGCCAACTCCAACCCAAGTTCTGCCTGATTCAAAAAGTCACCAGGTGCCAGGGCGACCAGCGACTCGGTTTGCTCACGCTTGCTCAGGCCATCAGTACCGAAAGCCATGACCGCCACAATTGGCACAAAGAAGAATCCCCACGAAGCAGCATGGCGCAGACCAGGCACGACGACTGCTCGCAGCCCACTATTGATGCCAAGGTCACTGCCGAGCGTGTTCTCGCGCGCCTTCCAAATGAACCCGTCGTAGTAGTAGTGCAAGATCGCGAACGTCAGGATCAAAGCCATCCAGACCTGATTATTGAGCCCCTCGGGATACAAGAAATTGCGGCCCAATATGTCCATGCCACCGCAAGCAGTCATCACCAGCACGAAGCCGAGGGTCGCGATCCAACTCGGCCGAAACATCCGACTGAGCCACGAAGTAGTACCGGGACGCCGCACACGCTGACGACACGTCAGCCAAGTAATCGCATAGTACTGGATGTCGTGGAAGAACTCATAGAGCACGTATGCCACCACGACATTCGGCAGCCAAGCGAACGCAAACCAGTAGTAACCAATCGTCATGACGTGCATGACTTGCTTCTGCCAACTCCACGGCTGCTTGCGGACAATCGTCGTAATGAGATTGGCGAGGTAAGCGACCCCGGCCACGAGCATGGCAGCCACAACGACAATCTGCACGACGTCGAATTGCGCGGCATTCGGCAAAGGTAAGCCGGCTTGCAAGACCACGCCGGCGAACTCTGCCGTCGCACCATCCGTCAATACGACGGCGCCAACAAACCATGAAATCACCAGGGCCTTGTCTAACCGCGATGTCCAGCGCCCAAAGGATCCGACCTTGATGTCATAGATGCGAGCAAAGCCAAACGCCTGCGCCAACCAGTGCCAGAACGCCCAACCAGTCGTAACCAAAACCAACGACGGACCATTGCCGCTGGCAAACATGGCAATGAACGTGACGAGCAGGACTACAGGGGTCAGCAGAAACCGGGTGCGAAAGCGCTGAAACAACTCACGGTCGCCATACGCACGCGCAAACGTCGCGAAGTAATGGCCCGTCGCCGTCAACAAGATCAAACTCGCCAACAAATCCGGTCCCCAAGCAACTTGACCAGCCTTCACCAACGGCCATGTGATGAGTGGCACACACAGGATCAACAGCACGTCAAAAGACGGCGAATGAAACCAAGGCGAGCGAGATGGGCGCGCAGAGTCGCCAGTATTTGTGACAGTTGTCAAGGCGTTGGGGAACGCTGATAAGCGTTCGAAGAGTATAGCCTATCGCAAGAAGGTCGCGACCCTGAGCCTTCGTGCCAACCGCACATGCAGCGCCTTCATCACGGCATGCAACCCATTCAGCCGCTTCCTCGATGCGCCAAGTAACCAAAGTCGCCACGACCAACTTCGTCGCGAACTTGAG
Source organism: uncultured bacterium (assembly GCA_937906475.1). Taxonomy (GTDB): domain Bacteria; phylum Planctomycetota; class UBA1135; order UBA1135; family UBA2386. The sequence goes on along the minus strand of CALCZA010000067.1, from coordinate 11,636 downwards.
CGCCGCGAACTCGCTTTCATCGAAGGTGCTGGCGAACACCCGGCCAACGGTTGGCCCGAAGAAGCCAGCTTCCTAGCGCTGGGTATATCGCTCGAAGACGCCAGTGAGATCGGTCGACAATTTGAGCAGAACGGAATCGTCTGGAGCGATGCCAACGCACGACCACAGCGGATCCTGCTGCGACAATTCCAGCTAGAACATCTCGCAAGCAATCCAGACGCCAACCGTCGGCATACCCACGCCCGCGCCTTGTTACTGGATCGATGCAATTCCCGGTCCCGGAAACGCCGATCGTCCGCATGGCGCGCTACGTCCGTCTACCGTCAGAAGCGGTGGCCATCGCCTGGATCGGCGAAGAGACCATCGTCGCCTCCTGCCGTGACGGCAAACTGCGGGTCATCAACACGCTCATCCTACGGATCGAACGGGAGTTTGCTGCCGTCGCCAAGCTCGGCTACTCCCTCGCCCTGCATCCCGCCGATGGAAGCGTCGCAGTAGGCGGCTTGAGTGGCGAGAGACCCGCTAATCAATTCGAAGTGCCGGCGCTGGAGGCGGACTCCACCGGTGCAGCCTCTGACGACGCGACATCCGCGCTGCCTCTCTCAATCAAACGATTGTGGGTGATGATCATTGTTGCGAGGCCGAAGCCAACGATCACGGTGACAACAAAGCCAAAGCCGAAGATCCAGTAATCAACCACAGGCTCACCTCCTCGCCGACAGCAGAAGATTGCCTAGCCCAAGGATCGAAGGAACCCAAAGACCGACGAAGAGGCCTTCATCACGCATCCCGGCAAACCAGAGGCTCACCGAGAACAAGAACGAGACGAAAGCCCCAACTACGACTAGGGTGCGGGCGCGGCTCATAGCCTTGACGATCTCAGGATTGGCAATCGCGGCATTAGCTTTCATGCAGCGCCTTTCGCTGTCGCGAACGTGACGGATGCACCAACCTGCAAGAAACCTTGCGACTCCGGGACGCCTTGCCACCAAGACCGGCCCATGAACGAGAGCATGCCCGCGCACAGCGCGCCTCGGTGATTGCTTCCGGGGCCGCTGGATCCACGGCGCCGCCAGCGACCAACGGACCCGCAATGCCCCACCAAAAGGCGCGACGGTTGCTCGGGATCAGCGGTGTTGGAACCTGATCGTGATTGCCACCGTGGCGATCTTGTTTGATCAACCGCGATGCCAAAGTGCTCGCTTCAGCGCGAGATAGCCTGTGCTAACGCCACTACTTCCCGAACGAACGCAGACTGCCGTAGTCGGCAACGTTGGCGCGAAGATGGTTGGTCCACAATCGATGCAGCGATGGGCCCTGCCCCGGATCCTGATCGACCATTACCAATTCGAACTGCGCCTCCAACGGCCCTTTGTTGCGCTGCGCGAACGGTGTTCCAGCGAGCGGGATCGACGCCTCAATCGAGTAGCCCCCGTCCCATCGCTTGACCTGATAGACAGCGTTACTATTGGTACGCCCTGATGCTCCGAAGGCAATGACCGTCGGCACAGCGGCCTGGCGTTGCCATCGTGGCGCCTGCAACACAAGGTTGCATGAGTCGCTCAGAAAGTACGAGTCCCTACCGTTGTCGACGAAGTCAGGATCGCGAACCTCGACGAAGAGATGCAGCATCGTCCCCGACACTGCGAAGCGCAGGTCGGCTTCGAGGTCGTCAGCGCCAGAGTAGTGCTCGAGACCGCGCGGCACAGGTTGCTTGGGCCCGATGCGAATCGCGGGCACACCCACCCATTCCGTCGCGACCCCGTCCACTTTCACGTTGGCGAGGTTCTTCAGTTCATAATGAGGCACAGACAATTCGATGCGCTGTGTGAAGTGGAAGTCGATCGGCAACGCTTCTTCCTGGCTAACCACCGCGACCTTCAGTTTGCCGCTACGAAAGGTCTGCCAAGGTTTGGGAGCAGGCGACATCGGCGGCGCCAACGTGACCTCGACCGCCTTACTCGCGCCAGGCAGCAACTCAACCACCACCTCTTCAGAAGTCCACGCACCTTCCTGCATCGAAACCCGCAGCGTCATCGCGTGGTCGAGCGGGTTGTGAATGGTGCATGGCAGCGTTTGTGTCGCAAGTTGTGGCTTACCCACCACAACGTTCTTCTTCACGCGCTCGCCAACATGGTGTGCACGACGGGCCAAGTTGTCGCTGTTCGGTGCGAACCGCACGGAGTCAAAGACTTCGCCGGCTGTGTTGATCGCTTTGAGATCGATGCCATCCTTCGCAATTTCCAAGCGCACGTAGTGGTTCGTCGACTTGGCAACCAACTGGTAAGGGTTCGGCGAAGAGTTGATCTTGTAGAGTGGCGCACCACCACCACCAGTGACGATGTAAGGAATACCGTTCTTCTCAGAGCGCTCGTAGAGGTGGTCATGCCCATTGAGCACGACGTCGACGCCATACATTTCGAACAACGGCACCAAGAAGCGCCGACCTTCATCGAGTGGCCACTCCTTGGGCGTGGCATCGGGATGTATCGCTGCATGCGGCCCCGATGAGAATGGCGCGTGGTGGAACGCGACGAGGGTGAAGCGCTTGCGTTCGGTTCGCAACTGCTGCCGCAGCCACTTATATTGCTCATGCTCCGGCGACAACCGTGAGTTGCTGTCCAACACGAGCAACGTCATCATGTGGTAGTCGACACGGTACCAACGCTCGTTGCCCGGCAACTCGAACAGGCTGAAGTAGCGAGACGCTTCGGGACGCGTCAGGTCATCATGCCGCCGCGTCATTTCATGGTTGCCGATCGCCGGCCACATCGGCTTGCTCGCCAAAAGGTTGCGGGCCGGCTCGAAGAACTGTTTTCGCCACAGAGCGTACTTGCTGCCATCGGCTGGATAGTCACCCGTGCCAATCACGAACAGCGCGTCCTGTTCTTGCTGAAAGATACGCTGCGACACAGCGTGCCAACGCTGCGGTAGCGAGCGTACATCCCCCAGCACGACGACCTGGTAGCTGTCTGGCTTCGCCGGCAACGTGCGGAAACTGCGCTTGCCTGAGGCCAACTCAGTGCCGGTTCGCACTTCATACCAATACCGCGTGCCAGGCCGTAGATCGCTCAGCTTGAATACGTGGTGCCGCTGAGCGGTGGCATGCACGACGCGCTGCCCCCCGTCCTCGCCCTCAATGCCGTAGACCAACTCGGCCGAGATCGGCAGCAAGTGATCGATCACGACCGTCATCTGCTCGACACCGGGCAGCAACAAGTAGGGGCCGCATGCGTAAGGAAGCGGTTCTGCGACGAACAGTAGTAAAGCGAGGAGTGCAATCATCAAGTCGGTCTCACGGCAAGGGGTGCCTCAGCAACGACTGTAGACGAGGAGGCATGCCAGTCCCCCCAACCCGAGCGAACTTGTTTGCTCGAGTCTACCCAGCCCCTTCCTGAGCACCGAGCATCTGAGCGACAACCGTGCAATGCGCGATCATGCAGTCGGCGCTCCGCAACGCTGCGTTGCTCTGATTCACCGACTTCTGAACTGCGATGACTGCCGGACCTTATTCGTCGTACCGATGCCGGGCGCGGTGCATCACAGCGCGACCATGTTGATCCACCACGGCAGCACGTCGGCGTCCGAGTTCAGTAGGTCGAAGTCGCCATATTGGGCGATCGGGACGAGTTCGTCCGCCCTTCCTTGGCAGGCAAAAACTTGGCTTTCCCATGGTCCGATCAGGCCATCGTGATATTGTGCACAATGTCACACTGGTGCCATGACACTGACCGACGACATCACGCGCGACCTCACCCAACGCCTCCGCGCGCAACGTCAAATGCCCGAGCAACTGACGCTCGCGGCGTTGGCGAACGAATACGGCGTCAGCGCCACGCCGATTCGACAAGCACTTGCACGGCTCATGGACAGCGGCCTCGTCGAACGACTCGCGAACGGACGACTAGCAACGGGGCGAGGGACATCGCAACGCCGCCACGCTAGGCCAGCGCGAAAGCCGCGACCGGCCATCGCCGAGTCGGTGTCACTAACAGAGACCGTCGAGCGCGAGGTGCTGCGAAGAAGCCTGCGAGGCAAACACGAGTTCTTGCGCGAAGAAGCGTTTGCCGAGCGCATGGGCGTCGGGCGCACGCAACTTCGCAGCGTGCTGCACGCGCTTGCTGGTGCCGGCGTCGTCGAGCATGTCGAGCGTCGCGGTTGGCGGGCGCGCCCATTCCAGCGCGACGACATGCTCGCGTTCCTCGATGTGCGAGCGACCCTTGAGGTTCAAGCACTTGATCTCGCCAAGGCGCGCATCAACGACACCGACGTCACCCAGTTCTTGATCGGCAACAGCGGCGATGCAGTCGCCGCCGGCGCCATCGACAACGATCTACACGCCTACTTCGTAGAGAAAGCGAACAACCACTATCTCGCCGCGTTCTTCGCTTCGCACGGACGCTACTACTCACGCCTGTTTGACTTCGCCGCGGCAGATGCCAACCGACTAGAAGAGATGGCTGGTCAGCACAGCGAGATCCTCAAACACATCCGGGCCAAGCACTGGGCTCGCGCGCGCACCACGCTGCGCCATCACATTCACAGCCAAGCGCCGGTGCTCAGTGCCGCGATCGAACAACTCACCTGCCACCACCAAACTGAATTTCAGAATGACTGACTCCGTATTTGCCGGCTGCATGCCTGCCCTGATGACTCCGTGCCGCGAACAAAACGGCGAACGAGTTCCTGACTTTGACGCGCTCGTGGCGAAGGGTAAAGAACTCGTCGCCGCCGGCATGAGTGCCGTTGTCTACTGCGGCTCAATGGGTGATTGGCCGCTACTGACCGATGCACAGCGCCAAGAAGGCGTTGCACGACTAGCTGGCGCCGGCTTGCGCGTGATTGTCGGTACCGGCGCGGTCAACACCAACAGCGCTGCCTCACATGCGCGCCACGCAGCCGAAGTCGGCGCCGCAGGCTTGATGGTGATCCCACGCGTGCTGTCACGCGGCACGTCATCCATCGCACAGAAGGCCCACTTCAAGGCGGTCCTGACGGCGGCCAGCGATTTGCCAGCAGTGATCTACAACAGTCCCTACTACGGCTTTGAAACGCGCGCGGACCTGTTCTTCGCATTGCGTCAAGAGCACCAGAATCTGGTCGGCTTCAAAGAGTTCGGCGGCGCCCCAGCACTAACCTACGCGGCCGAACACATCACCAGTGGCGATGATGCGCTGACACTAATGGTCGGGGTCGACACGCAGGTTGTGCACGGCTTTGCTAACTGCGGTGCAACTGGCGCCATCACCGGGATCGGCAATGCGCTGCCGGAACCGGTCCTGCATCTGGTGTCGTTGAGCCAGGCCGCACAGAAGGGCGACGCCGAAGCACTGCGCCGCGCCAACGAACTTGGCCATGCGTTGACCGTGCTGTCGACGTTTGATGAGGGCCCCGATCTCGTGCTCTACTACAAGTTCTTGCTAGAGCTATTGGGAGACGACGCGTATCGCATGCACTTCAATGCGACTGACAAACTCAGCCCAAGTCAGCGTGCCTTTGCGCAGGTGCAATTCGCGCAGTTCCAGAGCTGGTACGCTGGTTGGCGTAACTAAGCACTAAGCGCGAAGTACTGAGCGCTTGGGCCACGCGCTCACCAAAGCATCAGCGGGACCTCCAATGCCACCGGGCCAATGGTCCCCGGGGGAACATCGCAGCAGGCTATTACGCCCCCGAGGACATGGCCAAGAAACCCACGGCTGAGACACGCGGCAGACAGTGCAAGTGCGCCAGCAACTCGCCACATGCGCTATCATCCCAAAGTCCGCGACCTCGCCCCCCACTCACCATGCGCTACACCATCCTGACGCCACTCGTTCTTAGCCTGTCCCTGACTGCTCAGCACGCCTGGGAACTCAGCCCAGCAACCGGGCCCAGTCACGGTCTCTGGCCAGGCATGGCCTACGCGATGTCGACTAGCAAGTGCTACCTGTATGGCGGCGCTAACGGCAGCACGACAAGCGACGAGACTTGGTCGTATGACGGCACCACGTGGGCACAAATGTTGCCGACGACGAACCCAGGCGAGCGTCACACGTTCGCGATTTGCTACGACTCGATTCGCGACGTGATCGTGATGTTCGGCGGCGCCGATGGCAACTACGTGCCGTCAGGTGAGACGTGGGAATACCACCCCACAACCAACACCTGGACCAACGTCACACCGGCCTCCGGAGTCTCGCCGCAAGCACGGTGGGGATGCCACATGATCTACGATCTGGCGCGCAATGTATCGGTGCTGCACGGCGGCTACAGTGGCGCTGGCTTCACGCCGGACACGTGGGAGTGGGACGGCACAACGTGGAACCTGATCGTCACGAACAACAGCCCTTCACCGCGCGATCGATTCGGCTTCGCTTACGACATGATCCGCGCCAAAGGTGTCTTGTTCGGCGGCATCAGCGCCGCCGCTTCCGATGAAACCTGGGAATACGACGGCGTCGACTGGACCCTAATCGCAACGCCAACGACGCCACTCGCGAGACAGAAGGTGCGCCTAGCCTACGACCTAGTGCGCGGCGTCTGCGTGATGCAAGGCGGTCAGAACGGCTCGCAACTGAATGACAGCTGGGAATACGACGGCATCAACTGGCGACAAATCGCCAGCACGCCCGCGCCGGCTCGCGGTGAAAACGCGTCGGCCTACGACATTGCGCGCGGCGTCACGGTCATATTCGGAGGCTACGGCAGCACCGGCACCAGCACGCAAACGTGGGAGCATCGGGTCGCAACATCGGCGCAGTTCAACGCGTATGGCTCGGGTTGCGTCGGTAGCGGCGGCGTGCCGTCGATGCAGGCATTGGCAGGCAGCGCCCCGACAGTCGGCAGCACATTCACATTGGAAATCCGCAACCTGCCAGCAGCCGGCGGTGCGGGCTACGTCTTCTTCGGCACCAGCAACTACCAGTTTGGCCCGCTGTGGTTCCCTCTCGACACAGCCATCCTGGGCTGGGCTGGTTGCAGCGGCTACGCGGCTCCCGATACAGGCCAATTCTTCTTGCACCCCGCCGGCATTGGCTCGGTGAATTTGGCGATCCCCAACAATCCTGCCATCCAGAACGTAACGCTCTATGCCCAGGCTCTGAGCTTCGACGCCGCGGCGGCCAACGGCCAGGTCGCGATGAGCAACGCTGGCGAGATCATCATCTACTAGCCCGCCGCTTTCGACTTCATGAAGTTGCACGTGCTAGCAGTCGTCGCCGGCGCCCCTGATCGCGCCAACACAACTCAGGCGTTCGAAGTCTTGCCATTACACGAATAGCCAGCTTAGGGGTTCGGCGCCTGCTCCGACGTGTTTGGCGGTGAGATCAATGTCGGCATGGGCGGCTCGCACGATGCGACGGATAACGATTGGACGCCGAACCGGTGGGTTGTTGGCCAATTGCTACAGAATCCAGCATCGCACCGAAGCTCGCCACGGTCAGATAGGGAGCATCAAGCAGGTCCACATGAAGCCACGCTCGCCCACCTTCTTACTCGCAGCATGCATACTCACGGCCGTCAGTAGTTGCGTCCCAGAACCGCTCGATGCGATGTGGCCCATCCGCATGGACAGCACCGAGGACGTGAATAAGCCAGATCGCTTCACGCTGCTGCCCGGTGGCGGCATCGAAGCGAAGGGCGGCGGCAACGCAACCATGTGGCGACCCGACGTGCCGTTGAGGCCACCGTATCGCTTGTCGATGCGGGTCACGGCAACCAACCTTGGGCTACACCCGCATGGCGCCGGCATCGTGTTTGGCGGCAATGACGTCGACAACGATAAGCAGGCCTACAGCTACTTCTTGGCTCGCGGCGACGGACAGTTCTTGATCAAGACGCGCGACGGCGGAGACACCTCGGACATCTGCTTGTGGAGCGAACATGCATCCGTCTCGAAGGATGGCGAGAAGAGCAGCATCGCAACCAACGTGCTCACTATCGACGTGGACAAGGAAGCAACCCGCTTCTCGATCAACGGCACGCAAGTGCACGAAGCGAAGACCGAGACGCTTCACGCGAGCGGACAATACGGCGCACGGCTGGTGCACGACCTAGACGTGCGCTTCGACCAGATCGAAATCGCGGCAAAGAAGTAGCCCTAACGGCGTAAGCGCTGCAACTGGGCACCGACTCGCTCCATCAACTGCTGATTACCTTCACGGCGCGCGCGATACATCACGCGTTCGCCCAGAGAAATCGCCGAACGGCGATCGCTAGCTAGCAAGCGCGCACTAAACAACACGTGCTCGTCGGCCAGCGACGGCTCGGGCACGTTGTTGAGTTGATTAGCGAGATTAAGTGCTCGCTCACCATCGCGCACGCTGGCATCCGGCGACTGCGACAGCACTACTGCCATGTTGCGCAGCAAGTCGCGGTTGTTGGGTGCACGTCGATAGCCTGCTTCAAAGCACCGCAGAGCGTCCTTGTAGTTGCGCTGCATGCCATGCATCGCGCCGAGATTATTGAACGTCAGCGGGTCGTCAGGGCGGACCTGCAGCGCACGATCGAACAACTGCTTAGCGACGGCATATTCACCACGACGTGCATGCTCGTTGCCGACGGCGTTGTTGGCCTCGAAGGCATCCGGATAGACCGCGAGCGCACGACGATGATGCTCGATGCCCGCGCCCGGCCCGTGCTTGCGATCCAACAAATTGCCGAGATTGCTTTGGGCAAGCCAAGCATCCGGCTCGGCAGCGATCGTTTCGCGCCATAACCCTTCGAGGTCCTGATAGATGCTGGCGCGATTCCAGGTCAGGATCGCCAGCATGATCGATAGCGAGGCAGCGACACCGACACCGGCAGGGACCTTGCGCAGCATGAACGCACCGCCGCAGCAGACCAATGCGATCGGACCAAGGCTTGGCAAGTATTGGAAGTGGTCCGCGACGAACGCGTATCGCAGGCAGTAGTCGTCAACGAGGCCAGAAACTGGCAGCACGTTCGCCACATAGATCCACAGTGCCATGCTGCACGCAATGCCTACCGTCTTTCGCAGACGCAACACGGCAAACAGGCTGGCGGCAAGTACTGCAAACAAGAGTAGCGTCGGCAGCCAATGCATCGCCGAGTCCGCGACACCCCATTTGGCATAAGAGAATGATAGGCCAACCGGCAACAGCAACTTGCTCAGGTAGAAGCCGACGACCTGCCCTAGCAACGCAACGCGTTCGGCAAACGTCAACGCCCAGTCGTGACCGACAGCTCCTTCGCCGCGCTCCATGACGATCGTCACGATTGCCGCAGCGACGGCCATCAGCACGAACGGAAGCAGATTACGAACGCAACTACGCCACTCGCGACGGTGCCAGATGGCGATGGCGAACAACGTCACCGGCAACATCAACGTCGCGGTCTTCGCCAACAACGCAGCAACGAAGAGCAACGCGGTGCGCAAAGATGCACCACGCGATGGCTGCACAAGATGCGTCAACCACTGATGACACGCGCCAAGATAGAATGCGGCCGACAACGTGTTCTTGCGCTCGACAAGCCACGCGACCGACTCGCTATGCACCGGATGCAGCAAGAACACTAGACCTGCAAACCATGCGCCGGGCAACTTGAGCCGACGCAACAGCAGCGTGAACATCAACGCGTTGCCAGCGTGCAGCAGCACGTTCTCGACGTGCATGGCCACCTCGGACAGACCCCACAACTGGTAGTCGAGCCACCAAGTCGTGTAAGTCAGCGGGTAGTACTGGATCACAGCTCCCGGCTCGAACCAGATACGCCACAAGCCCGAACCCGAACGCAGCGTCTCGTTGTCGCGGATCCAGTCGGCGTCATCCCACAGAAACTCGCCGCCGAGTGCCGGCCCGTAAACGAGCAGCGCGAGTCCGGCGAATGCCAGATAGCCAAAAGCAATGCGGGAGCGAGAAGTCACCAAGGTCGATCTTCAGCGGCAACGAACATAGACGCAATGCACCAGAGGTCGCCTGACGGCCACAACCACACCGAGGCCTGCACAACCGGCAACCGGGTGCTCACGACAGTTCGGCTACCTCGTAATGCACCACGTGGGCATCGAAGCGCAACAAGACCGCCCGAGCAGCCGGCGGCACCACGGCAACTTCGAGATCGTCGCCAGCAAATGCATGAATGGAAGCCATCGAATGCCAGGTCGTCTGAATGCGGAACTCGAAACCTTCGTCGATCGCGCGCTGCAGGATCTGCACGCCAACGAAGCCAGGCAGAGCCTGCAGGTGCGGCACAGTCGCCGCTCGCAAGTGCAACAAGTACGGAGCCGCATCACCCCGAGCCGTCACCCCCACCCAACTACGAACGACTTGCGGCGCCATTAGATGTGCTCCAGGTCGTCCGCCTCGATCGTGCGCTCATCGACGGCACCGCCAGTGTTGCGAACCGTTTGCGGCTCGAACAACACGATGCTGACAAGTTCGTTCGCAATTGGCCGATGCGAAACACCGCGCGGCACGATGCAGAACTCGCCCGGCTTAACGGTGACGGTGCGTTCACGGAACTCAAGCTGCAACTCGCCATGCATGACGAGAAACATCTCGTCTTCATGCTCATGCGAGTGCCATACGTATTCGCCTTCGAGCTTAGCGACTTTGACGTATTGACCATTGAGCGAGCCAACAACCTTGGGCACCCACGTCTCGGAAAAGCTGTCGAGCTTCTGCTGCAGATTGACAACGTCCATGGGGAACACAATACCGCCGCTGCAGCGACCACCAAATCACCGTTTAGCTCAGCGATACAGTCGCGTTAGCAGCATTGCTCTCAACTAATGATCTGGTCTGCCTAAGGTTCCTTCATGGACACCAACACCCCAAGTACCCCAAAGATCCCAATGGTCGCGAAGCTTCTCTTCACGGCGTTCATGGTGGTGCTCGTGCCCTTCTACTGGCAGAACTATGGACCGACGAACTTCCTGTACTTCTGCGACGTCGCCCTGTTCCTGACCTTGATCGGGATGTGGACAGAGAAGTCGTTCCCGATCAGCATGGCGACGGTCGGGATCATGATTCCGCAGATCCTGTGGATCGTCGACTACGGCAGCAACCTCGCGGGCGTGCCACTGATCGGCTTGACCGACTACATGTTCGATCCAAACAACCCGCTCTTCAATCGCAGCCTGTCACTGTTCCATGGCTGGCTGCCGCTGTTACTAATCTGGCTGACGGCGCGGGTTGGCTACGACCGTCGCGCCGCGCTCGCATGGATCGGTACGGCATGGGTGCTGCTGGTTGTTTGCTACCTGTGGATGCCGGCGCCACCTGCCGACCCGAACGATCCGAACCTGCCGGTCAACATCAACTACGTCTACGGCTTCGACGGCCAACAGCAGTGGGTATCGGACATCGCCTGGCTGGGCATCGTGCTGCTACTGCAACCGCTCGCCGTGGTCGGACCGACGCACTGGTTGCTACAACGGTTCGCCCCAAAGGCGTGCAATCGCTAGGCGTGTAGTCGCTAAGTAGCGAAATGGTTCGTGCTGGTGACTGCGACTTACGTCAGCAGCACCGCACAGAACTTGCGCAGTGTCATCCAACCTTGAGCCTAACGGCTAGGCGAGAACTGCGAATCGTCAGACAGCAGGTCGCGCAGCAGCAAGCTGCCGCGCGTCATACTGCAGTAGCTTCGGTTACCAGCGCTCGCGCCGACCACCGCCGCCACCGCCGCCGCCGCAG
>CALCZA010000066.1 GCA_937906475.1 uncultured bacterium | reverse complement strand
CCCGCCACGGCCTGGCTCGTGTGAGTACACGCCATCCAACCAGATCACGTGGAAGCGTCGTTCGAAGCCGGAGGACTCCCCCACCTTCAAGGTCAGCTATTGAGAAGGACTGCCCAGGGACACCAGAAGCCGGCCCCCCTCACCTTAAACACCCGTTACGACGCCTGATACTATGGGTTATCATTTATGGTAGAATGCGGCGATTCAGGTGGGGGACCTGCTTGAAGCTGCTGCTTCGACCGAAGCTCCGGCGACGCTCAACAGGAATCAACCTGGCGTGTGACAGCGCTGCGGACGCTTACGAATCTCTCAACTGCTCAAGGAGCAACTCATCTGCGCCAATCTCAAGCCCGAGCGCAAGAGGCGTCAATCCATCCAGCGCCACAACATGCAAGTCCGCACCATTGTCCGCCAGGACGCCTAGAGCCTTGAGGCGCGCCCCACCACTCGCATGCTTTTCTATCAACCAGTGAGTAGCAGTGTAGCCACGGTATTCGTCGACGGAATTCACATCAGCTCCGTCAGATAAGGCGGTCTTAAGCAATTCCGGATCCCCTATGCAAGCGGCATAGTGCAATGTCGACAGGCGTGTTGCCGGCCGGTGTTCAAGCGCCGGCTTCAAAAGCTCAGATATGGTACATGCGTCAGAATCGAGAAACCTAATACGGTCCACCTGTAAATCGGAATTCCGAGAGTCTCTCGGGCCATACACTCCCAACTCAACCTTGTTTCGAATTCGGTGCTTCCGAAGAATAGTCAGAATCTCGGCCAGATATCGGTGCTCAATGTCAAGGTAGGGGAATATGGCATCCCCCCCGGCCGGCGTCTCCTTGCGTCCGGGATTCACTATGTACCTATTCATCATAGTCGGATTGGCACGGGGGTCAATTTACGAAGAGCAACAACAACTAATGGGCCGGCCTGTGGAATCAATAACCACACCATTGCCAGAAGTATCGCAACTCCGAATGGCGTGAACTGTGGGTCGCAAAAACACATCTGCCACTTGTGGTCGGGCTCACACCTGCCCCATTCCAAATCCACGCCACGCATCCTGAGAAATCGCTGTATGCAAGACCAAACTAAAGGGTCACACTTTATGAACCACGCGCCAAGGTCATAGGCACCGCACCATTGATCGGGAATCTCAGAGTTCCGCATGAGCTCTGATGCGAAGTCGCCCCATTCGCCTTGGCTGGCCGATTCTCCGCTCACAACCTCGAGGAATCGATCCAGTTCTTGTTCACCGACTGACCCCATCAAGCTCATCATCTCTTGCCACAACAACGGGTTCACGCCCCGGTCTGTTACTAGCCCGAGGCCTCGCATGGCGATAGAGATCGTCATCCCGTCTCCGACAATGCGCCGCAGCACGTCATCATTCAGAGGCTTACCAACTCGGAGAGCTCCCAGATGAGATCTGACTTTGTCAATAACAGTCTCGATCTTGACCCAGTTAGCTGTATCACCGCCGAGGATCCCACCCCCGGTAGACACAACAGGCACTGGAGTTAGTCTGCGAAGCTCTTCCCACATTGCCAGAGCATCTGGACCGCTTACTAAATTCGTTCCGGACCCGGCGCCAGGATTGTTAGGCCCTCGCGGCAAACAATCACCGCATTGACACATTTCTCCATCGCATGAGCAACCTCTCTCGCACAAGCCCATCGTCACGTGTGGATGCAGAGTCGGATCCATTGACGCCTCACCGTTACACCGGCTCGATTTCTCACAAGAAGCATGGCCGGCGGTCCCCTTAAACACATCGTTCTTGGGTCGATCGATATTCCAAGAGGATCTCCCGAACTGGGGATACTCTCGGCCAACCGCAGCCAAGTCTATCAAGCCAATGCCTTCGGATTCCATGACGCCTCCAGACTACAAGTGTTTCTCAATGACAGGAAGGTCCAAGCCACTCCGCACATTACCCGCAAGCGGTATCCGCCGGAGTCGAACGCTAGTTCGGAGCCCACGATGGCCTTGCGAACTTGATATGCACAGTCACCGGGGACATCCCAGTATTACTGAGCGCATACCGCACCAAGTCCTTCGCATCGACAAGTTCGAAGTTGAAGATTCCAGGGGATGTGATTGCGCCAAAGTAGAACCCAACAACAGCGGTTAGCGGGGCAGGATCTGCAGCCTCAGAGCTCTTCGACTCTACACCAACGACTAGTGATGTCCCACTCACGAAGAACACTTCGAATGCTGCGACGCCATCACTTCCGCCAGAGGGCATCCAAAACCCGCTGTACTGGGTGGCAGCGGGAATCGTAAGAGTCTCACCGAGTATCATTGGTTCCATAGCATACCTCTACCGACTTCTCCGGGCCACGAAGACAGATCTTGACGCCTAGTTGGGTGCCCAGAGCGGCTGCACAAGCTGGAAGTGCAGGCGAGCTGGATCACCATTCGCATTTTCGATGTGGTAGCGGACTAGGTCCTGAGCATCCGCAACATCGAACTTGAACACCTTGGGCCACGTGGCACTGGATAGCACCAAGGTCCCGATGGTCGTTGGGCTCGCATCGTCATCGTCCGAAGCCTTGGTCTCCATAGACACGGTGATTTCCGTCGGATCATCTGCAAAGAAGACCTCGATGGCAGCGACCCCATCGTTGCCGCCCGCAGGCATCCAGAACCCGTAATGCTCATCGTTGATCTCAAACGTCAGCGACTCGCCTAGAAGTAGCATGTCCATGATGGCCCCTCGGGTTACCGGTTAGTGATCCAGGATGGCTGCAACGCGCGGAACACGACGTAGTCCGCGGAGCTAGCAGTG
>CALCZA010000065.1 GCA_937906475.1 uncultured bacterium | reverse complement strand
TGCTCTAATAGAGCAGCGTAGCCAAACCCCTGCTCTAATAGAGCAGCGTAGCCAATCTGCGACGGAAGGAATCGAGACGCTCGTCTTCCTCTCCGATGATGATGAAGCACAACAGCATGGCACGCCGAGCCAGGCCCTTCTGGAAGTCGCGGTCCAATTCGACCGACTCCAAGATCGCAGCCATTGCCGGTTCATACTCGCGCGCGAGGAACTGCTGCTTCGCTTGCTGCAATTTGGCGGCGGCCTCACCACTGGCACTAACCAGTTCATCGGCAAACCAAGCCAGGCCGCCGGTGATGCGCTCACCCGCCGAGTAGTGACTGTCCTCCTCGGGGATTCCTGACAGTGCATCCGTCACCTCAGCGGCATCTCCGACCGCCGCCGCCGCGCGCGCCCGCTCAAACCGCGCCTCCGGACTGTTCGGGTCGAGAACTGGCTCTTCCTCTTCAATCGGAGGCGCCGCATCAGGTTGCACGCCATTGCGAGCCAAGAACTCGACGATCTCGGTCTCCGGTAGCACCCCCTGGAAGCCATCCGCCGGGCGCCCCTGCTGAACCAACACGCAGAACGGAACGCCTTGCACGCCAAAAGCTTCGGCCAGCTCTTGCTCCATCTGGATCTCGACTCTGCCGAGCACGAAGCCGCCGTTGTATTCCGTCGCTAGCTTCTCCAGCACCGGACTAAGCGCCTTGCACGGCTCGCAATCCTCCCTGAAGTCGAGCAATACGGGGGTTTGCATCGAGCGCTCGACGACATCCTTCTGGAACGCGGCGACGGTGATGTTCTGCACGTTAGGTCCGGCCATGGCGCGTCTGTAGGTGGCAGAGGCCGCTACGTCAATGAAGGAACCGTACGGATGCAGCTTGTTGTTACGCGATGCCTACGCAGAACGAACTACTTCGAGCCTCTGACCCCAGCTAGATGGATCGGAAACGGATTGGCCGGCGACGGCACGTTAGTTGTCACTAGAAGGAGCCGGCCCGAGGCCTCGCACTACCAGGATGGCGTGCGTGAGAGAGGCGACAACTGCCTCGGGTCGGCATCTTCCTCCCCAGCCCTTGGCCCTGGCCGACTAGGACGCGACGCCGACCGAGCCAAGCAGAGCGGTCACCAACTCGAGGATGCCGAAGACCAACACCACGACGCCGAGTTGCACCATCAGCGCGACGACTGCACCAACGCGCGGCAAGCCAAACAGCCCGACCAAACCAAACAGCGACAACGTGCTGTTGAGCAGGATCATCAACACAATCGACGGATCGTTGACTGGTATCGTCGCGACCTGAGCCAGGCCGGACACCAGGTAACAAAGGCCAAAGGCGATGCTCCGGCCAATCTGGACTTTCTCGCCGCCGGCGACGTGCACGGACATATGCACCATCAGCCCGAGGCCCACCAACAACATGACGCCCAGGCTGATCCACTGGCTTGGCGCGGCAGGTGCCAACCAAGGATACGCGCGGTCAAGCAAGCCGATTCGGCGGTGCAAATGAGAACGACGCTCGTCGACCGGCACGGCCTCTAAGCTGTTCGGGTCGACTGGGTCTACCAGCGGCCCTGTCCACGTAATACGCGACTTTTTCGGGCCGGCGACCGTCGCCTTGTTCGCTGTAGAAACCGATTCGACCGCCGGTGCGGGAGCAGGATCCAGAGGCCCAGGAGTGGTCTCATTGCCAAGCTGGGCCGCGTCCTTGTTAGCAGCAGGATGACCGCCGCTGGCACTCTCTCGGAGAGTCTGCGTCGCAGGATCATCCGGCGCCCGGAACTGACAACTGCTGATCAACGCCGTAGGAACCTTCAGAAGCTTGTTGCCGATCTGGATCTCGAACAGCTTCAAGTTCATCGACAGCACGCGCCCTTCCAGGCGCCGGCCATCCTCAAGCCACACCGAAGCCAACCGCTCTTGTGCCGCCACTGGTGCCAACAGCGCGAACAAAAGCCCTCCCAATGCCGCAAGACGAATCATTATGGGGTCCATCGACGGACCTAGTCCGGAGCTTGATATAGGGAATCCCGTAGTGAGGATGGTCGCGGTGGCAACGGCCAGTGGCGACAAGATCGCCCATCCCCTACCCTTGAGAAGCTGAAAATACTGGCCGCGAATCTGCGATTCCGAGCTAAGCCGATGATGACCCGCCACCAACTGCAAGCCGCCTTCACCTTCCTCATATACGCCTCCGCTGCGGCGGCACTGGGGAGCCCTTTCGCTGGTGCCCAAACCCCGGGTGTAACAGAGACTCAGGACGCGCCGAAGACCACCGAACAGAACGGTGTCCCCAACCAGATGGCATTGGCCTTACGAGTTGAAAAAGCCCACGGCGGGGCCAGCAACAAGATCTCGGCGTTCCGCAGCACGATTGAGTTGGAGTTGACCGACCGCACGCTAGACAAGGGCGCACTAGTCGGCCTCGACGTCACGTTCCTTGAGTTTCAGAACCCCAAGCTGAAGCGGCCGACAACGCTGCTTCGCTACGAAATCCAGAAGGCAGAGCAACCCATCGTGCGCGGCCAGGACCGGTTGGGGCCATGGCACCTGGACAAGGGCAAGGCCCAGGACCTGACAGCGGCAGGCAAAGAGCGCGACCTCAAGGCGTTCATCGAGCACAAGAACCTAGCAAAGCAGTTGGTTCGCTTCGTGAAGCCGGCCGACGTGATTCGTTCGCTGACCAACTGCAGTGAAGTCGAAGAGTTCGAACTCAAATTGACGCGGGCAAAGAGTCTGCAAACTCTCAAGATCCACGGCAACATCGAGAAGTTCCCGATGATGCGCAACGCCGGCGAAGATGCGGCGGCGCGGCTGACACTCTATATCGACAAAAAAACCGACCGCGTGATCGCCGTCGACGTCACCCCATTCGATAACGGCGAACCGGACGCTAAGAAAGGAGAGCGCATCAAGCTGGGACAGTTCCAAGTGCGCAACGGTCTCAACGTGCCGCACAGGTTGAGCTATCTATGGCGCGACAAGGATGGCGCACTGCGTAGCCATTCCAAGGTCAACATTCTGCGGCTCAACTTGGATCCGGAGCTGAAGCAGAAGGACTTCGACCGCCAGTAAAACGAACCAGCCTGCAGCACTGGGCCGCCGCAAGACTAGCGGCCAGGAAGGCGCTAGCAGCGGCGACGAAAGTAACGCTCGAGTTCTGCGGAGCTAAAGGTCAACACCGTCGGACGGCCGTGCGGACAGTTGTGCGGGTGATCGAGCGTCGCGGCCACGCGCAACAGTTCTTCGATCTCAGCGTCGGTCAAGCGATCGCCACTCATCACCGAGCCGCGGCACGCCATCGAGTGAAAACGTTCGGCAATGTGTTCGCCGATCGCACTCTTGCCGTCGTCAGACTCACCCATCGCAAGCGCGCGCACGAGCTGCTTGGGATCGGTCTTGGCGAGCACCGTTGGCATGCCCTGCACGGCGATCGCATTCGGGCCGAACGGCTCGATCAACAGACCTTCGCTACCGAGCTGTTCCTGCACCGACTCCAACCATGCCAACTCACCAGGCGTGACTTCGACCACTGCCGGCACCAGCAACCGCTGAATCTGCACGTCGCGTTCGGCGTGTTGCTTCTTCAGCTGTTCGTAAACAACCCGTTCGTGCAGCGCATGCTGATCAACGACCAGCAAGCCGTCATCGCCTTCGAGCAACAGGTACAGATCCATGACCTGCAAGAAGCGGCCAGCAGCACGGCGGAATGGGTTGGGGCGCTCGGCAGCATTCGGCGCAGCACCGGGTTGGGGTTCGCGCACAATAGCTGGCTCGGCAGCGGACGGCGATGACCCGTCACGAACTGCGCCTCGACCGATGCCACCAGCCCCACCACCCCCCGTCTCGAACAACGACGGCGACGACGTTGGAAACCCAGAACGAGCGCGCGGCATCTCCGGCCGGATCTGCACCCCACCTTCGCTAGCCGATGCTTCGCCAAACGTCATTGTGCGCGCCTGCAACGCCGAACGAACGGTCGAGTGCAGACAACCTGCAACCTTGCGCGACTCAACGAACCGCACTTCGGCCTTGCGAGGGTGGATATTCACATCGACCTGATTCGGCGGCAGGACCAGATGCAGCACGTAAATCGGGAAGCGCCCCCCCATCAAGAACTCGCGATACGCCTGTCGCACGGAATAGACAGCGCTCTTCTCACTGGCTAGGCGACCGTTGACATAGGTCAGTTCAAGCTTGCCATCGCGACGAGCTAGGTCCGGTTCGCCGACCACTCCTTCGACCTTGAGGCCATCGAACTCTCGGGACACTGGCAACAGACCACGACTCAGATCACGCCCAAAGCACTGCCCCACGCGTTCGGCTAGCGTCGCGTTGCGCGGCAGCCGTAACAGTTCCTTATCATCACTGACCAACGTGAAGTCGACGTCGAGTCTGGCGAGCGCTAACTCCGCCACCAACTGCTGGATGCGGGCTCGCTCGGCATGCGGCGCCTTCAAGAAGCGGCGGCGCGCCGGCACGTTGAAGAACAGGTCGCGAATCTCCAGCCGTGTCCCGGGCGGGCTGCCACATGGCTGGGGTTTGGATTCGACACCACCATCGCAACGCATCTCCCAACCTTCTTCGCCATCGGGGCGGCGACTCTGGATACGCGCGCGTGCGATCGCGCCGATCGAAGCCAACGCCTCACCGCGAAAGCCTAGGCTCCCGATGTGCTCAAGGTCGTGCACGGTCGACAGCTTCGAAGTCGCATGACTGGCGAATGCCAGCGGCAGGTCTTCGGGCAAGAAGCCGTCGCCATCGTCGATGACAGTCAACTCCTCGGCACCACCGCCGCGAATCTCAACGCGGATGCGCGTGGCACCTGCATCGAGCGAGTTCTCGATCAGTTCCTTGGCAACGGAAACCGGTCGTTCGACGACCTCGCCGGCAGCGATCTGGTTGACCACGGCAATCGGTAATTTCTTGATCACAGCTCAAACTCCTCTGCGGTCTCGATCGGGGCACCCTCAAACCACTGCGCCAGGAAGCGCTCAAGCAAGACATCTGCATCCTCACCAATCATGCGACTCTTGCGTTGGCACGCGTGCAACGCCATGACGCCGCGATTGAGTTGCTCGATCGAGTTGCACTTAACCTGCTCTAAGAAGCGGTCGGCGAACTGGTGCACGCCCGCCTGTTTCGGCAGGTCGCGCATCGACACACCGCGATCGAGAAGCAAGCGCCCTTCGTAGACCTTGCCGATCTCGCGGAACAACCAACTACTGGTGAACGGTAATAAGCCGCCAGAGTCCATCGTCTTGCCGTCCTGTTGCTTGACGCCGCGCGCAAACATTGCCGTCAACGAACGCTGCGCCGCTTGGCGCTTGCCGCACAAGACTGCTTCGGCGAACTCGAATGGAGTGGATGCGAAGCTGACCGTGAGCTTGCCGACCAGGTCCTTGGGTGCCAGCGGTGCTCGGACAGTATCGCTGCCAAACTGATCGCGAAGTCGTTCTAACTCCGCCGCGAGTTCACCCGGCGCCTTGCCGACCTGAGCGATCAACAGCAGCGCGCTCTCGGCCTCAAGCGGAACGCCAAGCTTCTTGCTGACCTGCAGCACCCACTTGCACAGTTCGCCATCCATCGGACCGCGGTCACGATCGTAAGGCAGTTCGTAGAGTTCGCGGAACTCGAACACTTGGCCCAAAGCCACCAACTGTTTAACCAACGCCGCCGCGACCTTCTTGCGCTTATCGATTTTGGCCGATTCGAGCAACAGACCAGACCCAGCGGAGATCTTCTCGGCGAGGCCCGC
This sequence comes from uncultured bacterium, assembly GCA_937906475.1. GTDB lineage: Bacteria > Planctomycetota > UBA1135 > UBA1135 > UBA2386. The sequence continues at coordinate 17,335 of CALCZA010000065.1, read as the reverse complement.
AATTGAAGCTGAGTGCTTTTTCCACCAATTGGCACCACGGCGAACCACGACGAATGAGGATTTGGCAAACAGGCCGCCACCGCGCAGGTCCTGCAATTCGGGAGCGAAATCAGCACCAGTCGCGCCGGCATCGTCGCCGTCATCACCAGTCGTGACCTTGAGGTCGGCACCATCGACATTGCGCAACTCGGCGTCCTTCGGCACTGCCTTGAGTAGACGCTCCATCGCCTTGCCGCGGAAGAAGTCGCTCTCGCCGGTAATCATCACGATCGACGGCAATCCGGCACGCACGAGTTTGTCGAGCCGGCTGAATTCGATGCTGGGGTTGGGAGCAGCCACAGCTCTACAGATACAGGTCGAAGCAGCCCGCTGCGAACATCACCACGGCCAAGGTGCCGTTGGCGGTAAAGAACGCGGCTTGGATGCGCGACAAGTCGCTTGGGCGCAATAATCGGTGCTGCCAGATCAGCAGGCCAGCGGCGAGCACAACGCCGCCAAGGTAGACCTGGCGCAGCCCCACCATCCACCCGAACGCCGCGAACCCGACGGGTGCCAACATGTGCAGCAAACGGCTCACCCACATGGCGGAGCGTCGGCCGAGCAGCACTGGCAACGACCGCAAGCCACGCTCGCGGTCGAACTCATCGTCCTGACAGGCATACAAGACGTCGAAGCCGGCAACCCACAAGGCCACTGAAGCGCCTAGCACAAGCGGCGCGTAGAGCCGCGGGCTAAAGGCCCCATCGACGGCAAACCAAGCAGCGATCGGAGAGATGCCCAGGGCAACGCCCAGCCACAAGTGACACAACGATGAGAAGCGCTTGGCGTAGCTATAGCCCAATAGCCAGGCCAGGGTCGGGATGCCGAGCCACAAGCATGGCACGGACAACAGCCAGCAAATCACCAAGAACGCTGCGCCAGACGCAACCGTCAACGACAGCGCGCTGCGCGCGGAGACGACGCCGCTCGGGATCTCGCGGTTCTGGGTGCGCGGGTTGGCAGCATCGAGATGACGATCGGCGTAGCGGTTGAACGCCATCGCGGCGGTGCGCGCGCAGACAACCGCGAGAACAACCAAAGCCACCAGCCGAAGCGGCGGCGTGCCGTCTGTCGCTACCAGTAACGACAACAGCGCAAACGGCATCGCAAACACGGAGTGCGACAGCTTAACCAAGCCGGCGTAGGCCTGCGTTCGTTGCAAAACAGCGTTACTCACACAACCTCTCCTTCGTCCCACGGCGAATCGGCCGGAGGTGTCTGCCAACGCTGCACCAACTGATGTTCGATGCCGAGGCGATCGAGAATCTTGCCAACGACGAAGTCGACCAAGTCAGCAATCGTCTGCGGCCGTTGATAGAAACCTGGCATAGCCGGCAACACGATCACGCCCATACGAGCCAGCTTCAGCATGTTCTCGAGGTGCAGTTCCGACAACGGAGTTTCGCGTGGCACAACGACCAACGGACGCCCTTCCTTGAGGGCGACGTCGGCTGCGCGTTCGACTAGGTTGCTGGAGAAGCCATGCGCAACACGCGCCAACGTTCCCATACTGCAGGGGACCACGATGGTCGCGGCCAGCCCGGCACTGCCTGAGGCTGGCGTCGCCTCAACCGCTTGCAAATCGTGTACGTGCAAATTGCTGCGCAGGTTGGCATCAAACAGCGACGCGAGGTCCGGCGAGTCGAAATCCATCGCTTCGCCCTCTTCGTGCTTGAGCACGCGCAACGCCGCGCCGGTCGCGCATAGGTGCACGGTGTGGCCCGACGTCAACAGCACTTCAACGAGTCGGCGGCCGTAACGGCTACCGCTACCACCAGACCAGCAGACGGCATAGCTGCGCCGGTCAGTCGCATTGCTAACGTCAGTATCGCCTATGCCCATGGATTCGACGCAGCCACCAGTCAGGGCCGCAGGTAGAAGTACATATTGTAAACGGTATGGGTGTAAACGCAGACGCCGTATCCGCGCACCCACATCAATAGCCCAAGCAAGACGCCCGCCATGGTGCGGAAGACGAACCTGCTACGATCAAACGGCTCCCCACACAGATGGTGGAACCATGAGAACACCAGCGCGCTGACGACGATCGCAAACACGCCAGCGACCCAACGCGGCAATGCCCAACCGCGAACTGCTCGCATGCCGAGCCACACTAGTGCCGACATCAGACCAAGTCGGAACACCAACTCTTCGAAGATCCCGGCGCCCATCGAACCAACCAGGTTAGCAACCATCGAGTTAGCTTGAGGGGCCGTCGACAGCAACCGGTTGGCAGACGAAGTCATCGCAGAAGCGATCGGACCGAGCATCACGCCATAGACCAAACCTTCGAGAGCAATTACCGCAGCCACGCGTGACCACGGGATCTTGTGCTTGATCAGCGAGCGAGCAGCGACCGCGGTCATCAACACGAACGCGGCGCTGGCGTAGAGATGAGCGCTCTCTCCAAGCCGACCAATCTGCTGCAGCAAAAATAGTTCCGCGCCATTGCGTTCGTCGGGGGCCAACTGCCAACGCATGACCAAGTAGCACAGCCACAACGGCATCACCGCGAACAAACCCATTGAGGCTTCGCGTGACCAATGGAAGTAGCCGCTCGGCCGTTCGGCCTCGGCTACGCCGTCTTCGTCAGGCGCGCGGGACTTCGCCACGGTAGATAGCGGCAATGCCACCAGTAAGCAAACGCTGGCGAGACGACTGCAAGCCGGCTTCCTGCATCAGGTCGAGGAACGCAGAACGTTCTGGGAAAGCCTGCACGGAGTCGTGCAGGTAGCGATAGGCGTCGTTCTTAGTGCCACTGATCCACTTGCCAAGGCGCGGCAACACTTTGCTGAAGTAGAAGGCGTATAGCGACGCGAACACCGGCACTCGCGGTTTGCAGAACTCAAGCACGACAACTCGCCCACCTGGACGCACGACGCGCGCCATCTCCCGCAAGGCGACGACCGGATCTGCGACGTTTCGGATGCCGAAGGCAACGGTCGTGAAGTCGAAGCGATCGTCGCCGAACGGCAGGTTCATCGCATCGGCAGCCAAAAAGTCAGCGCGCTGGCCATCTTGCGGCTGCTTCTTGTGCGTGTGGGCCAGCATCGGGGCACAGAAGTCGGCCCCCGTCATGATGGCGCCAGCGCGTTGCAGCGCGAAGCACAGGTCGCCTGTACCGGAGCAGACATCGAGGCCACGTTCGCCAGCCTGCACGTCAACGATGCGCACGGTGCGCTTGCGCCACATGACGTCGATGCCCATCGACAACGCACGGTTCGCGCGGTCGTAGCCAGGGGCTACTTCGGCGAACATCTGTTGGATGGTAGTTGCGTCGGGCATCGGCAGGCGGATTCTGCGCCAACTAGGCACCAAGCTCAACGAATCGTCGCGAGAGCTAGGCTTGGAATGGCTAATAACACGCCAAACTGGCGTGACTCCAGCTACGCAACGCTCTAGCCGGCCAACAAAATCGATCTACCCAGGAATTCAAAACGCCCGTCGCAACTCAGTCGCGGCGGGCGTCTTGCTGCCTCCCAGCGTGCTGCACAGGGCAGACTGCCGGGCTGCGATTGTCGAACGCCTTATTGGCGCCAGTAGTTCGAGACCACCCGCACGCCCGGCACAGAGATCGTTGCGATTCGAGTGCCCGTCCCGATCTCGAAGACGTCGACGTTGCCGACATCGGAGAGCGCGACAAACAGCAAGCGTGGGACGCTAGCGAACCCAAGGGCTCCGGCGTTGTTCTTGATCACGTGCTTACCCGAGTGGAAGTAAGGCGTTGTCGAGAAGTTCGGCGCGTAGATCGTCGACTGACCTGCGGTCGAGCCTCCGTTGATCAAGTCGTCGTAGGCCAAGTCGATGATCGAGTTACCCGACATCTGGTCAACAAACGATCCGGGCGCCGGCGTGCCACCAATCCTCTGCACTACTGTCCATTCCTTCTGGCGGTAGGTCGGCGGCAAGATGAAGCCACCCGAAGATGGGTTCAGCGGCAACACGCCAGTCGGTGAACTGGTCAACGACAGGCGCGAAACCTGACCGAGACCCGACTCATCGATGTGACCGATCAGGACGCCGCCCTGGCCAGAGTTGAAGTCGAACAACATCGACTTGGAGCGCGGGAACGAAACGTTCGTCACCGAGCCAATGATGTCGTTGAAGCCAATGCCGTTGACGCCGTCAGGGCCCGACTCGTAGATAGCGACCGTGCCATTCGAGTTCAGGATGTAGGCATGGTAGCAACCCGAAAGGTTGCCAGTGGCGGCGTAGCGCTCCGTGCAGACTACGTCGATAGGACCGTTAAGGAAGCCTCCGAGCGTGCGACGAACCGTGAAGTCCAGCGCACTGATGACAGTCAGTTGGTTGGCTTCAGTCGACACCGCAATGATGTCTTCGCCATCCGGTTGCCATGCAATACCGGTCGGACCGCTTTCGACGCGAGTCTCAGCGACGATCGTATGGAACGACGAACTGGTCGGGTCGATGTCGATAAACGTGACCGTCGAGCTTGCGAAGTTCGTGACCGCCAGACGAGTCATGTTCGGCGACATGGCCATGCTGACCGGGTCCGACAGTTGGATCGTATCGAGCACCGTGAAACGGTTGCTGTTCACGATGACCACCTGACGGTTGTCACGATCGAGCACGTAGAGGAAGTGACCGACCTGCTGACGCGACGTGAACGGGCAGAACGGCGGCGGCGGCGGCGGCGAAGCCGGCGGCGGCTGCGGGCCAACGAACACACCCATGAAGGACGTGCCGTAGACACCCAGTTCGTTCTGAACCGAAGAGAACGGGTTGCCGGTGACGAGCAGGTTCAGACCAACAGCGAGGCAGGTCGCAGGAGGGCCGCCGGTGATCAGAGCACCCGGGGGACCGAGTGACGACTTGACGGCCGGCTCTTCACCAAAGATGGCGCGGTTCGGGTTTGGCGGCGGGAAGATCAACCGCGGCGGGTTCGGGATCGGCGGCTGGGTAATCGTGTTACCCGACTGCACGAGGCCGAGCGCTTCGTTGATCTGGTTGGAACGGCTGGCGTTCCGGTTGATGTTTTCGTTGTTGAAGATCAGGTCGAGCGGCGCGCCGATGTGGATATCGGTGACGTCACTAACGATCGGATCTCTCAGCAAGCGCGTGCTGCCGTTGGTGTCTTGCGTGAGCGTGAGCACACCAGCACCACCAGCATCGAGGTTCGACGTGCCCGGGGCCATCGACGGAGTGATGCCAGGAACACCAATGTTCGGGCTCAGCGGCCAGCGCGTGTTGTTGATGTCGCCCGTGCCTTGGCCATAGCCATTGAGGTCGAGAACACTAACACCCGGCTCTGAACCACCGATGCCGAAGTAAATGACTTCCGGCGAAACCGGCGCGTTGATCAAGCCCGGCCCGGTGCCCGTCGTGTAGGACGTCGACACCGGCGTGAAGATCAAGTCACCATTGAGACTGGTGATCGTCGTGGCCTGCACCAGGACGTCGACCTGCGACTGACCAGGCAGGTTGTATGCCGGGCGGACGATGTAATTCATCAGGTCGCCGTAGCTGACCGGGTCCGCGTAGTAGATGACCGGGAACGTCGAAGCCGACGAGGTCACCTGCAGCGAGACACCACCAGTCGGCGGAGTGAATAGCGACGAATCGAAGAACGCTCCGACCTCACCCGGTTGCACCGGCTTGTTGAACTTGATCAGGATCGTGCCGGTCGGGTCGACGCCCGTCTGGCCGTTGCCGGGGCTAATCTGCGGCACCAGCGGCTGAGTCGAGTAACCGAGCACTTCCGGCGGATGATCATCCGCACCAACGGTCGTTGCGACACCGACTTCCTGCTCGAGGATATCGTTCTCGGAATCGCGCACCGCGTTGGTGACGATCAACCGCAGCAAACGGTCGGCGGGGAACGTCTCGAACGGAGCCGTCAGGTCGCCATTGCTATCCGCAACGAACGTGAACGACTTTTTCGACACGAGCTGGGCCGAACCGGGATAGGTCGGGAAGCCATTGGCGCGCGAGTCGAGAATCACAACGGAGTTACCGTCCGCCTCAACCGCACGCACCTTCACCAGCGAGCCACCTTCATTGTAGTAGGTCCAGCCGTTGACGAAGCCACGCCCCTTAATCACAACCGTCGTCTCCGTCGATGGATCGTAAGAGAGCACGTTCAACGCACCCGACATACCGGAGTTCGACTGGTCCGCAAGCAAGTTGCTGAGGATCGAATCGGCGTTGAGTTTGTGGCTGAACGAGAAGTGCAGGAAGTGGTTACCCGGATCACCGTTTGGCAGCACTGCGTCCGTCGGCAACGTGGCTACTGGGAGCACACCGTTGTTGCCGTTAACGAACTGCTTGAGGGTGGCATCGCTTTCGATATTGATGACCGTCGACGTGGGATTGCCGAACGAGTCTGTAGCGCGAATGCGGTAGGGATAGACGCTGCCTGAGCCGGTGCTAATTCCAGTAACTAGGAAGTCGCCGCGATTATCAGGGTCGCCCTTGCTACCGCCGCTACAACCGCTGGCGCCCATCGCAAAAGCGATGAGGCCGACAACCGCGAACGTGGAGAAGGTGCGAACGGCGGGAGAAGCCGGTCGCGACCGATGCGTAGGGGTGGCTTTCATTAGATGGGTTCCGCCCTGGACAAGGGCGGCGGGGTCTACTCCGGAACGAGTCGAGCCAGAAGCCGTAGAACGTTACTTCGCTTACAGTTCCATGCAAGCGAACTCCGCATAGCAAGGGCCGGCTCGAACGCCCGGAGATCTGCAACGATGCAAACGCGATGCCAAAGGCGCGCCTCCCACAACTTTCTCAGCCAACCGCCCCACGGCCTCGGGGCTCGAACTCAAGATCATACCGTTAGGTCAATTGATACAGTGACTTACGTCACTATACACAAATCCTAGCTGCCGCCCGTGCGAAACCGCACGACGTGCGGGAGCGCTCACGCACCGGCTCAGCGGTGGCGTTCGTGCTCGCTCAGACCCGAATCGATAGCGGTGGTTCTTCACCGAAAACGAAGATGCTCCACCCAGAAGACAATCGCGGTAGCGTCCCCGACCATGCAATCCTCGCTGCGCTTCGGTTCGTTCGCATGGTTCCCCGCAACGGCCATCGCACTCGCGTGCTGCCTGATGGGGACGGTGCTTGGCGCGCAAGTGCGCGTCGCCTGCCTGGGCGACTCGATCACCTTCGGCGCGCGCATCGCCGACCGTGACCACAGTTCGTATCCGGGTTGGCTCCACGACTTCCTCGCGCCCTCCTACCAGGTGCGCAACTTCGGCGTCGGCGGCGCAACGTTGCTGTACGAAGCAGACCGACCGTATGCGAAGACCAAAGCGTTTCGCGAAGCGCTCGATTGGCAACCGGATATTGCGTTCATCATCCTCGGCACCAACGACACATGCGAGAACGACCGGCGCCACAACTGGCGACACGCCGACTCGCTCGTCGTCGATGCCAAACGAATCGTTGCATCACTACACGCTGCGCACGCCGACATGCGCATCGTGCTGTGCTCGCCAACACCAATGTTCGCCAACAAGCGCGGACTCAAGCCCGAACGCAAGGCCGACCTCGAAACGCGGGGTAAACGGCTGGCCGCGTGCGCGCAAGCGATGCAGAAAGTCGCGCGCACGACCACCAACGTCGAGTACCTCGAACTGCGCAATACACTCACTGCAGGCCACGTCAGCGATGGCGTGCACCCGACTGCATTCGGCGCCGAACGCATAGCGCGTCGCATTGCCGAAGCAATCAACTCGCCACTCGTGGCGAGCGACCTGCAACGCAACAAGTTGAGCAAGCAGTTAAAGGAACGAGGCATCACCAGCAAACCAGATTCGTTCCACGGCTTTGACGGCGTCGCCTTCCAACTGCCACAAACTTCGGCTTCATGTCGCGTGTTCTTGCCAAAGGGAACCGCCAAGGGCACGCCATGGATTCTGCGCGCACGCTTCTTTGGCCATCAACCGGCACTCGACCTTGCCCTACTCGAACGAGGCTTTCACCTCGCCTACTGCGACGTCAGCAACCTCTACGGCTCGCAGTCGGCCATCGACCGCTACTTCGAACTGCATTCGCTACTAGAAGACGCCGGCTTCCACCAACGCGCCGTATTGGAAGGCATGAGCCGCGGCGGCCTGCAGATCGTCAATTGGGCCACGACCTACCCGGGTCGCGTCGCAGCGATCTATGGCGACAACCCGGTCGTCGACATCCGTTCCTGGCCGGGCGGCAATTCAGGCAAGCGCTCCGACGCCGACTGGCAGCGCTGCCTAGAGGCTTATGGACTCGACGAAACGTCCGCCAAGAGGTTCGAGCCAGTTGCGGTCTCACGCCTCAAGCCACTAGCCCTCGAAAGCATCCCAATGATGCTAGTGCTCGGCACAGATGACAAAGTCGTGCCGATCGCGGAGAACGGCAACCTACTCGCCGCACGCTATGCAAAGGCAGGCGGCCAAGTCGAAGTGTGGCACAAACCGAGTAACGGCCACCACCCGCATGGCCTGCATCCTGTCGACCCGCTGCTGCGTGCAATCCTTCGCGCGACGGGGTTCGCGCAAGACATCACGGTGACGCCCAGTCCGTCGGTCGAATATCGCAGCGGCGCTGGCTGGCATGGGGACTCGTGGCGCACCCAAGTCAACAAGATGCGCGCACTCGCCAAGGAACATCACGACGTGCCGATCGTGTTTCTCGGCGACTCGATCAGCCAAGGTCTGACCGGCAGCCGCGAACGCTTGACCAAAGCAAGCGGCACGCGCGCCATCGACAAGGCGTTCGCATCGTTGGGAGCGATCTCGCTGGGCCTTAGCGGCGACCGCACCGAACACATCCTGTATCGCATCCAGCATGGCGCGCTCAAGCAACTCGCGGCGAAGGTCATCGTATTGCAAATCGGCGTCAACAACATCGTCACCGGCAAGCACACTGCGAGCGAGGTCGTAAGAGGCATGCGAGCAATTGTTGCAGCACTCCGCCAACAGAACCGAGGCGCCCACATCCTCATTTGCGGCCCCTTCCCGGCCGGCGAGCGCGGCTCTGCGATTCGCCAAACAATCGATGCAATCCACGCGCAACTACCGCGCATCGTGCGCAGGTATGGATGGGCCGGGCGCGGACCATTGCCCGCACAACCAGGGGCCAGCTACCTGGACCTGCGGCCACTATTCCTCAACGACGATGGCACATGCAACCAAGAGAACATGCGAGGCGACCGCATCCACATAACCGCAAAGGGGCAGCAAGCGTGGATGAACGCCATCACACCAACGATCGAATTATTCGTGCAACCGCGCTGACAACTCGCGCGAGCAACCACCGCCCTCACTCCCGGCTAAGGTGACCTGCGCGGCGCGATCTGCTCACCGCAAGAAGCGCTGCTTAGGCAATAGGTAGCCGTCGCCCAATAACGCCTTACGAACCGCCGTTCTTACGCAACCGCTGCCGGACCTGCTCAGCCCAGCGCGAGTTCGGGTCGAACGTCAGGTAGGCACGCCAGTGCTTGCGGGCACGTTCGAGATCCCCAACCACGGCCAGTGCCTCGGCCAGGTTGTAGTGCGCGTCGGCGTAGTGCGGAACAATATCCAACGCACGCCCCAACGCCACGACGGCACCATCGCGATCGCCAACTTCTCCGCGCACGATGCCTAGGTTATTCCAGGCTTCGGCATAGTCCGGCGCGCGAGCAATTGCGGCGGCAAACTGGTCGCCGGCTTCCTTGCGGCGACGTAACTCGTAGTAGCAGTTGCCAAGGTTGAAGTGAGTTTCGGCGCTACTCACCGACAGCGCGTGCTCGTAGGCGCGAACCGCATCTTCGAGACGCCCCGCCGCTTCGGCCTCGATGCCAAGCACAAACCAGTCATGGGCACTGCGCAGTTGCGGCAACGGTTCGAGCTCAGCCTCCGACGCAGCAGAGAAGTCGAACACCATCTGCCCCGTTGGTTCAACCAAGCGGCCATCGGGCGCACGCACGGTGACGCGCTTGGTGCCAATGCTGGCCAACAAGCCGGCCAGCGCAGCATCTTTGTCCGAGACAACGGCACGCGCTTGGTGCCACGCTCGGGCGATACGCGGCGCCGACCATCCGGAACGCCACAGCTCTGCCAACGTGCCCACGATGCCGACCGACCGGAACGCGAAGCGACGCACCGAGCCCCGCATCGGCTGCACCAGCTCATGGTCTTGCCAACGCTTGATGACACTGACCGGCAAGCCGCAAAACTCGGCCAACTCATCGATACTAAACGTGCGTTCCTTGCCGCCGTCGCTTCTCACGAAGCAACTCCAGAAACGAGCCCTTGCAACACCGGCGAGCGCAGGTTGCCGCGGCCGGTCCATTCGACGTAATTGACGCTACGAAGCACGACGGTATGAGGCCAAATGGCACGAGATACGATGGCACGAGACCTGACGGAAAGAGCCTTAACCGGCCCCAACCTCTGCTTCAAGGAACCCTTCCAAGACGTTCGTAATGGGACTGCCATGACATTCCTCGACCCGGTGACCGAATAGAACGGCAGCAGGATAGCAGTGATCCTGCGATTCTGTTGAGACTAAAGGTCTAGGAAACGTCTCGCCAGCGCGGGCCCCGCACACGAGTCCTCGTGTTTAAAGAACACAAAGGCGTCGCCAACACCAGCACTATGGATGCGATCTCGCCACCGCCGCAATTCGTCATCACCGTATAATGATCGGCGCAAACGCAGATAGACCCACGGAGCACCAACGGTCAATTCAGGCTCATCGGCATCATCTTTGTCGCTCGCGACAACCGTCGCGCCGTGCTCATGCAGCAGCTCAAAGACCGCAGGGTTATGCCAACTGTCATGCGTAAACTCGAACGCAGTCTTGATGCCTGCAGGCTGATCCTCAAGGAATTTACGCAACACGTGCAAGTCGCACATCACGGACTTAGGCAGTTGGTAAAACACACAACCTAACTTGCTGCCGAGCGGTGCCAGCACCTGGAAGAGACGCGCCAATCGCTCGCCGCAATCGACACGCTTGTTCGACCACGTTGTCCCCATCGTTGCCTTAATCGCAAACCGAAACGTGTCCGGCACCTGTTCACTCCAGGCCGTAACGATTTTCTCGCTTGGCATACGGTAGAAGGTGTTATTCAGTTCCACGCTGGGCAACTGATTGGCATAGAAAAACAACATGCCAGCCTTCTTGACGTGCTCTGGATAGAACGCCGGCTTCCATTCGGCGTAGCTGAAGCCACTCGTTCCGACGTGGATTCTTGCATGGTCTGCCATGGAGCAGACTCTACGTAGCTGCGCAGCCAGAGCCAGCAACTAGCGAGCAGCAGTGACTAGCGAACATCCGCAACAATCATTCGCATCGCACCAAGGACCTGCTCATGCCCACTCACTTCCGTCACACGGCCTGGTGCGTGCCGCTACTCGCGCTCATACTGGCGAGCTGCGCGCAATCATCGGTCGCGCTGATCAACTGGAATACCTACCACCTGTTTGATCACGAAAAGCACCTGTCCCCGGCAACCGCATGGCTAGCCGAGCAAGCGCCGTCGATCGTTGCTCTGCAGGAAGTCCTTCACTGCGACCATGCCAAGCTGCAGCAACTCGCTACAACTTGGGGACACAGCTACTCCGTCATGCACAAGGAGTCTGGCTACCCTGTCGCGCTAACCAGCAGCGAACCGATCGAAGTCATTGAGCGTCGCACCAAGGGCTTCCATCACGGCTACCTGCATGCACGCACGCACGGCTTCGATGTGTTCGTCGTGCACTTCTGGCCCGGCAAGGTTCACGAGCCCGAACACATCGCAGACCTGGCACAGAAGCTGCGAGATCAAGGTCGCCCCGTGCTCATCATCGGTGACTTCAACGCGCCAATCCGACACGACGAGGACTATCTGCACGAACACGGCCATCTTGGCAAAGTGGTCGCCGGCCAACGGCGCTTCGACTACCGCATCACGGACTCGTTCTTGACGCGCGGCTTCGTCGACGTGACCCACCAACATGCCCCAGACGCGCACTACACGTTCGGGTCGCCGGCGTTGATCCCGCAATGGCGCAAGAACATGGATGAGGTACACACGGCGCGGCGTCGCATCGACTACGTGTTCACCGACGCGCGCACCGCAGCGCGATCACAATCCGCGACCATCATCACCAACGATGACACGGTCGGAAATTGGTCCGATCACTACCCGATCCAAGTGTTACTGACGAAGCCGGCCAAATAGCCCGGCCCAGCAATCAGTAGCCCGCAGCGTGCCCGTCCTTGCGTGACTCCGAGGCGGCGGCATAGCTCGCCGGAGTCAGCAACCGCATGATCGCCTGATAGCCACCAAACGCCCCGGGTTTGACGGCAACCGTGTGACCCTTGGCACGAAGCGCAGCAACGACTTCGGCCGAGTAGGCCGACTCAAGAAACACCGTGCCGCCGGCCGTCATGCGCGTCCCCGTCGGCTGCGACGAACCCTCATGACGAATGCGCGCCGCATCGCCTGCTTCCTGCAGGTTCATGCCGAAGTCGATCATGTTGACGAGGATCTGCACGTGGCCCTGTGGCTGCATCGCGCCCCCCATGACCCCAAAGCTCATGAACGGCTCACCGCCTTTGGTCACGAACGCCGGAATGATCGTGTGGAACGGCCGCTTGCCGGGCGCATAGCTGTTGTTCTGGTCCGGCCGCAGATCAAACAGTTCGCCGCGATTCTGAAACCCAAAGCCAAGGCTGGGCGGACACACACCCGAACCAAGGCCGCGAAAGTTGCTTTGGATCAGGCTGACCATCGACCCGTATTGGTCGGCTACGGTCAGGTAGATGGTGTCGCCTTTTTGGAGTTTGTCATCGCCAGCAGGCAGCGCCACGCTCGCCTTATCGCGATCCAGCAGGGCTCGCCGTTCGTTGGCGTATTCCTTCGAAATCAGGTGCTGCACCGGCACCTTGGCAAAGTCGAGATCGGCGTAGTACTTCGCGCGATCTTCATAGGCGAGTTTCTTCGCTTCGACAAACAAATGCACCCAGTCGGCGCTGCCGTAGCCCATGCGAGCAACATCGTAGGGCTCAATCAGATTGAGGATTTGCAGTGCGGCAATGCCCTGACCATTCGGCGGCAACTCCCAGACGTCGTAGCCGCGATAATTGGTAGACACCGGATCTATCCACTCGCTGCGATGCGCAGCAAAGTCCTCAACCGTCAGGAAGCCGCCATGCTGCTTGACGAAAGCTGCGGCAATCGAGGCAATCGACCCCTTGTAGAACGCGTCGCGCCCACCCGTCGCAATCGTGTGCAGAGTGTTCGCCAAGGCAACGTTTCGGTAGATGTCACCTTCGTTCGGACCACGGCCCCAAGGCATGAACACATCACGGAACCCCGGCTGGCCCTGGCGCGCCTCAATGCCAAGTCGCCAGTACTCGGCGATGGTCTGCGGCACCGGCACGCCTTCTTTTGCATAGCCAATCGCAGGACGCAGCAACGACAGCATGCCGATCTTGCCAAACCGTTCGTGCAAGGCAAACCAGCCGTCAACGCAGCCCGGAACCGAGATGGGCAGCGGCCCATACTTTGGAATCGTCTCGTGCCCGTTCTGCGCAAACCACTCGCGCGTTAGGCCCGCTGGAGAACGACCGCTTGCGTTCAAGCCATGCAGTTTCTTGGTCTTGCCGTCCCAAACGATCGCAAACAAGTCGCCGCCGATGCCGCAGCCAGTCGGCTCGCAGACGCACAGCATCGCATTGGCAGCGATCGCCGCGTCCACCGCGGTGCCGCCCTGCTTTAAAATGTCGAGCGCAGCTTGGGTTGCCAACGGATGACTGGTCGCGACAGCTCCGCTGCGACCGTAGACGATCGATCGGGTCGCATGCGGCATGCCAGTGATGCGATCCTGAGCAACTAGTGAGAGGCCCGCTGCAACGACAATCATCGCCGCTAGCCAGAGTTCGTGAACGCGGTGCATCGCGACAGCGTACTGCGACAACCCCGAGACCTGGAACAAACCTCGCCATCAGCTATCGTTCTGCCATGACTAACGAAGCCAAGCCCGCACGTCGCGAGTTTTTCGGAGCCTCTGCCTTGGCACTGACCGGCGTGGGGCTCAGCGCAGCAGGACTCACCAGTTGCGCCACCCCCATCGTGCGCGAGCATCCGACGCAGCAACCGTTGATCCAACCGGGTGACACCGTGCTCTTCCAGGGCGACTCGATCACCGATGCTGGTCGCGACCGCAAGACCGCCGGCATTGCCAACGACAGGAAGGCGCTTGGCAACGGCTATGCATGGCTCGCGGCGGCGGGGTTGCTCGTACAACACGGCGCAGCAGGCGAAGCGGCGCCGGATGCTGAGCACACCGCTTCGAACTCTGGACTGCGCGTGTTCAACCGCGGCATCAGCGGCCACAAGGTCCTTCAGTTAGACAAGCGATGGCAGCGCGACTGTGTCGACCTCAAACCCGACGTGCTCAGCATCCTGATCGGCGTCAACGATATCTGGCACAGCAAGAACGGCAAGTTCAACAGTACCCCAGCGATCTACGAGAAGGACTACGACGCGCTGCTCGCACGCACTCGCGAGGAACTACCAAAGGTTCGGCTGATCATCTGCGAACCATTCGTGCTGCGATGCGGTTCGATCGACGAATCGTGGTTCCCCGAGTTCGATGAATACCGGGCGGCGGCGCGGCGCCTGGCCGACCAGCACCACGCAACGTTCGTCGCCTTCCAAAGCATGTTCGACCAGGCGGCCAAGATCGCACCGCCAGCACACTGGGCCGGTGATGGCGTGCATCCATCGAACGCCGGCAAAGCGATGATGGCGCACACGTGGTTAGCAACCGTCAACCACGCGCACGTGTAGTCCCCCAAACACCTAACGCACAATGCCGTGCAAACGCATTCATGCAGCATCCCCCGGCATTCACAATAATCGCCACGCTCGCGATCGAGAATCCTGCAAAACTGCGACAGGTTTGCGCCTCGGCCGGCTACTTTGGTTGGCGCAATTCATGGCAAGGATCTCGCTTGCCGGACTCACGACGGGGAAGACGTGCAGCGCTTCCCGGCCCGCCCGATGCTTCCCGCCTGATGCCAACCCCATGGCAATGCTGATCATAAAATAACGGCGCGCATTCACGTATGCATGGCAATCGGCCCCCGTTGCCCTCCCACCAATAACCAACATGGAAACCGTCTACTTCTACTGCGCTGCCATCGGTGGCGGCTTCCTCATCCTCCAAGTGTTGATGATGTTGATCTCTGGAGGAGAGAGCGAGTTCGACGGTGATGCGTCGCCGGAATTGAGCGTCGGTGAGATCGATGCGTCGTACGTTCTGTTCCAACTGTCACTGAAGGCCGTCATCGCATTCGTGACGTTCTTCGGCATTGCCGGCATGGCTTGCACCAAGGGCGACGTCAGCACCAGTGCAACGCTCGCCGTGGCACTCGCTGCCGGTTTGGGCGCCTTCATCATGATCGGCTACTGCATGCAAGCCATGATGGCGTTGCAGAGCCAAGGCAACATCAACTTGATGGATGCGAAGGGGCAATCGGCAAAGGTCGACCTACGCATTCCAGAAAACCACACGGGCACCGGCAAGATCATCGTCATCGTTGGCGGCCGCATGCTCAACAAAAAGGCAGTCACCAAGGGTGACGCCATTCCAACTGGTTCGGAAGTCGTCGTTGACGGCATGACCTCGCCAGACACTTACGAAGTTTCCCACAAGCAATAGGAGCTACATGCTACTGCAAGGATTCATAGACACGATCGGCGGATGGACGACTCTCGGCATCGCCGCGATCATCCTCTTCGGGTTGATCTTCTTCCTAATGATCGCGAAGCAGTACAAACGCTGCCCGAGCAATAAGGTCCTCGTCATTTATGGCCGCGTGAAGTCCGGCACGTCCGCCAAGTGTATGCACGGTGGCGGCGCGTTCGTCATGCCGCTGGTGCAGAGCTACGACTACCTGCAACTCGATCCGATCCAGATTGAAGTGCCGCTGCGCGGCGCTCTGTCGATCGAGAACATCCGCGTCAACGTCCCAAGTGTCTTCACGGTCGCCATCGGCACTGAGAACCACGTCATGCAGAACGCTGCCATGCGTCTGCTTGGCTTGAGCACCAAGGACATCATGAAGCAAGCCGAGGACATCATCTTCGGCCAATTGCGTCAGGTCATCGCTTCGATGGGCATTGAGGACATCAACCGCGACCGCGACAAGTTCCTCGAGAACATCCAAACGTCGCTCGAAGGCGAACTGATGAAGATCGGCTTGGTACTGATCAACGTCAACATCACCGACATCACCGATGAGTCCGGCTACATTGAAGCCATCGGCCGTAAGGCTGCGTCCGAAGCCATCCAACAGGCTGAGATTGACGTTGCCGATCAGCAGAAGAAGGGCGCCATTGGTGTTGCCGATGCGAAGCGCGTGCAGTCCGTCGAAGTCGCCATCGCTGAGAAGGACCGAGACATCGGCACCGCGCAAGCGGTTCGTGACCGCGAGGTCACCGTCGCGGCGCTGAGCCGTGACACGATTGTTGGCCAGCAGTCGGCGCAGTTCGAGCAGGAAGCCCAGGTCAAGGATCGCGAACGTGAGATGCGTGTTGCGGTTGCTGCGGCCAATGCTCAAGCAGTGACCGGCGAGAACCAGTCAAAGGCTGCGATCGCCGAGGCCAACGCCAAACTGCAGGTTCGTGAAGCCGAGGCCTACCAGACCGGTGAAACCAAGAAGCGTGAGGCCGAAGCTGCCGTTCTCGAAGCCCAGTATGGTGCCGAAGCGCGCGCCGCCGAAGCATTGGCAGGGAAGCTGGAACAAGAGCAACGTGCAGAGCTCGAAGCTGTCGCAAAGGCCCAAAAGGCCAAGGACATCGTCGACGCCGAAGCACAAGCGCAACAGACTCGGATCATCGCCGACGGTGAAGCTCACGCTGCGTATGTGCGGCTCGAGGCACAAGCCCGGGGTGAGTTTGAGATCCTGGCCAAGAAGGCCGAAGGTCTCGAACGTATCGTCGCAGGTTGTGGCGGCGCCCAGCAGGCGTTCCAGTTGTTGATGCTGGAGCACATGGACAAGCTGTCGGAAACTGCTGCGACTGCGATCTCGAAGATCAAGTTCGACAAGATCGTTGTCTGGGATGGCCAGCAAGGCAAAGGCACGTCCGGGTTCTTGCAGAACCTAGGCCAGTCGTTGCCGCCGATGCTCAGCATGATGAAGGACATTGGCGGCATCGAGATGCCGGAGTTCTTTGGCAAGATCCTTGGCGACAAGGAAGCCAAGGCCAGCGACGGCGACGCGGATGGCGAAGGCAACGCGGCGCCTGCCGCGAAGGGTCCGAAGTCAACTGGGCCAGGCACGCCGAAGGGCAAGCCAGCCGAATAGGCTGCTG
>CALCZA010000064.1 GCA_937906475.1 uncultured bacterium | reverse complement strand
GGCTTCGGCTTCGGCAGAGCATCTGCCGTGGCCTGCACCAGTGCCCGCAAGCGCCTGCGGTCCTGCAGCAGCGTATCCGAAGCCACCAGACATGGCTTCGCGCCCGGGTAGGGCGACGCCGACTCGAGTCTGCCGTGCCATTCGGAGGTGCTTGCCGCTGGCTTGACGAACACCTGCTCGTCGCAAACTAGGGCGACGACCTTGTCGTCGCAGTAGATGCAGTGGCCACCAAACATCGCCCGCGCCCGCACGTGCAGCGGGGCAAGCTGGATCAACAGGCGATCGACGAGGTCTTGTCCTGCGCTCATGTGTAGTGCCACCCTTATCGCAAACGAAAGCCCGTGATCTGCTAACCGGGGTGCCAGTATTTAAGCGTGAGGCGCAGGCACAAGGAACTGAGATCAAAGAAGACGTCGGCTCAGCCTAGCGGCCTGCCGCGACGCTATCTCCGGCACTGAACGCAACGCATCATCAACACCCTGATCCAGTAACGGGCCATGTGTGTGGCCGGCACGCCTGCGAAACGCTAGGGAGTCCGCACGACAGCAAGTCCCCAAGATGCCGCGCTAGCATTCGCGCTCCGCCCGTAAGAAGGTCGCTAACGACCGCTACTGAATCCCGACCAGCAAACCGTTGCTCGCGGTGAAACCCTGTTGGCCACAAACCGGGTCGTAAAACATCCACTGAAACACCCATCCCGTTCCGAGCAGGCTGGCCTGGTTGGGGATCGGGAGAGCAAACCGCGCATTGCCAAGCATGTTACCGGCAGGATTGAATACCACGGACCCCAACAGACTCTGCGGGTCAATGTTCGGCACGATGCCTAGTAACGACGGCAGGCCGACCACAGGACTGGCTCCAATGAAGAGCACTGACAACGGCGAAACTGCGGGCAGCGGACCACGCACACACGTCAGCGCGAAGGCGTGATTGCCGAGTTGCGGCACGCTGCCCGCGAGCAAATGCGGCTTTCGAGAACACGTCGAAGAAGGCGGGCCGACGGAGAACAACGCTGGTATGACCAACTGCAGTGCCGGCGAGGGCACGAACTGCAGCGAACCATACGAGGCTCCCGGCAAGGTGCCATCGTCGCTCGCCAAGCCACCGTTGAACGGGAACGCCAACAACTCACCCTGCATCGTATGCAACTCCTGCGTCATCGTGGCCGCAATCTCAGCAGAGGTGCGCGCCATCGGCCAGATCCGCAACTCATCGATCCTCCCACTCCAGACTTCATAGCCACTTGCAAAGTTGTCGCCATCGCCGACGTACAACTCGCCGCCATTGTCTTGCACCCCAGAGATGACCGGTAACTGGAGGTTCTGCACTTCAACGGCGTTCTTGAACAACCGCAGGACTTGCCCATCAAACGTCGCCGCAACATGCGTCCACGAAGAAAACTCACCAGCCGCAAACGCATACTCAATGGTGTAGATGGTGTTGTTGGTTGCTCGCAGCAAGAAGGCCAAGCGCCGCTGCCCTGAGTTGTTGGCATTGACTCGGAAGTTCCAACTCTCCTGATAGGGCAATATATTTTGACGCGCGATCGTCGGCCAGCGATAAACGCCATCGAGTGGGATGCTCGCATCGTCGTAGGTAACCCACGCCTCAACCGTCAAGCCGGTTGCCGGAACCATGCGGAGATCGAACTGGTAGACAACGCCACCGTTGACGTCATGCACGAGTTCCAACCCTTGATTCTGCGCTGAGAGCAACGCAGACAAGACCGCAGACAGGACGTGAGCCAGCAACTTCATCGCACCTAATACTACGCCACTGCTTGCAGGATTGTCGGAATCGCGGCGCATTCCCAATTAGGGTGCACCGTCATGGCCACCACAACTGAAGTCATCCAACCATCTGCAACGAAGCTTCGCGCCGTATCGCCGGCCTTGCGTCAGCATCTACGCGCAGCCTTCTTACTGGCCATGCTGTGCTCGTTGCCGAGTTGCTTCACGATGACCGTGTGGGGATTCGAACTCCAAGGGTCGAACGACAGCATCACCAGCGAATCCGACAGTGTGATGGTCTACGACCCAGAAACTGAATGGAGCTGGGAGTTGTTCGGACTGCGACTACTCGCCACGCCTTTCACCTTGGGCCTCGACTGCGTCACGGCACCGCTGCAATTGTTCTTGCTGCAGAACGACGACGACAACGACGACGACGACTGCTGACCGAGATGGAATACGCCAGGCAGCGCCAATTCCAGCTTCGCAACTCCCGATGGTGGCACCGCAAACGGAACCATCACCACGGGATCAACCGCCAGGTGGCAAGGCAGCCCGCCGCCTTGCGGCATGATGAATTGCAGCGGCATCAAGACACCTTGGCACTCGAATACCTCTCGCGCCAGCGGGCCTGAGGCAAGTCCACAGCCTCACGGCGTGCATTCGACTCGCCATTATCGCCGAGCTTGCCGTCTACCAAGTGATCTTGCGCAAGCTTCGGCGCATGATTGCGGGACGCATGATGTCCCAACTAACGACGCTGTTTTCCGGCCAGAACCCTGGGGGGCCTAACCCCGCCGTGATCGCAAGACTCCTGCAAGACGAGGATCTCGCGACCGCCAAGCAGAACCTCTGGCTCCCTGAGGGGACCGAGCTATGGATCGAGCAAACACTCGACATCGTAGCCCTGCTCGTCGTGATCGTGCTCGTCTCATGGGCCACACGAGCGCTGCGAAAGCTCGTGATTGTGCCGCTCATCAAACGTTCGAAGAACACGCTCGACGATGTGTTCGTCGACAAGGCGTTCTTCCGATGGATCAGCTACCTACCGCCAACTCTTATCGCGGCGGCGACGGTTAGCCAGTTCCCCGGCATGCACCCCCTACTGCCGAACAGTGAGGCCATCGTGCAAGCCGTTCGCCAAGTACTGACAGCGATGACAACCATCAGCGGCACGCTGGCGATTGGCGCGTTGATCGATGCGAGTCACGAGATCTACACTCGTAAGAGCGGCCCCAAACAACGACCGATCAAGGGATACGTCAGCTTGATCAAGATCTTCATCTACGTGCTCGGCACCGTTGCCGCTGTTGCCTGGGCATTCGGCAAGGACCCGTCGGGCCTGCTGGCTGGCATCGCCACCATGACGGCCGTACTGATGTTGATCTTCAAGGACACCATCCTGTCGCTGGTCGCGTCGATCACGCTGACCCAGAACGACATGGTCCGCCTCGGGGACTGGATCGAAGTGCCAGGCGGTGCCGACGGCGACGTTGTCGACATGGCGTTGCACACCGTCAAGATCCAGAACTTCGACTGCACGATCTCGACGGTGCCAACGATCAACTTGGTCAATAAGCCATTCAAGAACTGGCGCAACATGAGCGAGGGAGCGGGACGACGCATCAAGCGATCGCTCTACCTGGACGGCTCATCGGTACGGTTCCTCTCACAGGAGGAAGTAGATCGCTTCGGCACGATGGCGGTGCTCAAGGACTACATTGCCGGCAAGAAGACGGCTCTCGCCGATTCGAACAAGGCAGCAAAAGCGTCGACACCGCCACTCGAAGTTCGGCGACTAACTAACATCGGCACGTTCCGCGCCTACGTCTACCAGTGGCTTCGTCAGCATCCGAATATCCACCAAGACATGACGCTACTAGTGCGGCAAATGCCGCCGGGCCCGCAGGGTCTGCCGCTTGAGATCTACGCGTTCACCAACACGACGGCGTGGGGCCCGTATGAAGAGATCATGGCCGACCTGTTCGACTTCCTGCTCGCTTCGGTACATGAGTTCGACCTCGAACTGTTCCAGAACCCAACTGGCGAGGACGTGCGCACGATGGGAAGCTAGCCAGCGCGCGATCGCGGCCATGACGATCACAACGCTTCGCCACTAAGTCTTCGCGTGATGCCGCTCGCCTTTGTGGATGAGGCCTTCGCTGCTCGCAACCACCGTAGCGACCGTCGCATCGCCGGTCACGTTGAGCACCGTGCGACACATGTCAAGCGGCCGGTCCACGGCGAGGATTAAGCCAATGCCGGCTTCCGGCACGTCGACGGCCTTGAGCACAATCACCAGCATTACGATGCCAACACCGGGCACTGCGGCCGTTCCGATCGATGCCAAAGCCGCGGTCAACACGATCGTCAACTGCTGGCCTAGATCGAGGTCCATACCGAGCGCATTGGCGATGAACACCGCTGCGACACCTTGGTAAAGGCCCGTGCCATCCATGTTGATGGTCGCGCCCAATGGCAGTACGAAGCTCGCCACTTCCTCGTCGACACCGATCTTCTCGACGCTGCGAATCGTGATCGGAAGCGTTGCCGCACTCGAACTCGAACTGAACGCCAACAACTGCGCCGGAATCATTGCCTTGGCAAAGTCGCGCCAAGAAACCCTCGTGAACACCTTGAGCATCACGGTGTAGACCAGCAGGTAGTGCACGAACAACGCCAGCACCACGGTGCCCATGTAGCCGCCGAGGCTCGACATCAACTCCGCCAACTGGCCAGGCTCCTTGCCTAGATCCGCGACAACGGAAGCCATCATCGCAAACACCCCAAACGGCGCGATCTTCATGATCATCTGCACCATCTCAATGATCGCGTCACTGAGCAACTGGAAGACCTTGATCACATGCGCGGTTCCCTCAACTCGGCGCGAAAGTTTGGTCAGCGCAATGCCGAGCATCAGCGCGAAGAACACCACCTGAAGCATCGCCGCACTGGACAGCGCCTCAAACGGGTTGGTCGGCACGATGTTGACAAGCTGATCGATGATGCTGACATCGGCGTTCGCCAATTTCTCCGACGTCTGTGACTCGGTCTGCTTGATCAAGCTGTCGCGCGTCGCTTGCGACAGGCCTTTGCCAGGCCCGAAGATGTTGACGGCGACCAGCCCAATCGCAATCGCGATCGCGGTCGTCACCAAGTAGAGAGCTATCGACTTGCCTCCGATGCGACCCAGTTTGCTAGTGTCGTTGAGGCTGGCCACGCCTGCGACCAATGAGAACAGCACCAACGGCACGGCAATCATCTTCAGCAGGTTGAGGAACAACCGCCCAATGGGCGCGATGTAATCCAACACATGGGTCGGGTTTCCGGTCACCGCGGCGACGTAGCCATAGGCCACACCCGCAGCGAGCCCGATCAGAATCCACCAGTGCATCGCGAGCTTCGGCATGGCAACACCCTAACGAGAAGGCCTCGCTGTGTCGTCATCCGCGCGAGCCAGCGGGCTAATCTGATGATGGCGGATGCGATGCGACCGACAAGCAGCTGGAAACTGCTCGTCGAGCTACGTTGTCGCGACTACTGGACAACAATGAGACAGCCACCGATAGCCAACAGGTTGCCAATCGATCGTGCCGTGCTTGCTTTCGGCAGCGACCAACGCGGTGCTAAGTGCGACGGATCCACCCCCGAGCAGCGCGCACACGGCCAAGCACACCGACCCATCGTCCTTGCCAGCAAACGGCGAGGCCTGTGCATGATGCTTGGCCGACATAGCGACAGATAGCCGCTTGCTCAGACCCGGCAATCACAACGCCACCCCCCAGCGATCAAATCGCTCTCTCGCCGCTACGGTCAGCATCGCTACACTGTGAACATGACCTTCGCACACCTTGGCCGTATCACCAGCGCCATCGCTTGCCTGCTCGCACTCGTAAAGGCACAGGATCGGCAGCCAGCGCGACCGAACATCATCGTCATCCTCGCCGACGACATGGGGTTCTCCGACATCGGTTGTTACGGATCGGAAATCGAAACTCCGCAGCTCGATGCGCTGGCAGCAGACGGCCTGCAGTTCACGCAGTTCTACAATGGTGCCCGGTGTTGCCCGACGCGCGCGTCGCTGTTAACCGGACTCTATGCGCACCAGACCGGAATCGGCTGGATGGTCGACAGCAAGAAGGGCAGTCAGGGTTACCAGGGCGACCTGAACAACCAATGCGTCACGATCGCAGAAGTCTTGCGCGGCGCTGGCTATCGCAACTACGTAGCCGGCAAATGGCACGTTACGCCGCTGAAGCGAACAGAAGGCAAACTACAGAAGCACAACTGGCCGATGCAACGCGGCTTCGATCGCTACTACGGCACCATCCACGGTGCCGGCAGCCTGTGGGATCCGAACACTCTCGTGCGCGGCAACGAGTTGATCTCGCCGTATGCCGATCCCGACTACCAGCCGAAGGATGGGTTCTTCTACACGGATGCAATCTCCGACCACGCGGCGAAGTTCGTGCGCGAGCACCACGAGAAGCACGATGCGCAACCGTTCTTTCTCTACGTCTCCTACACCGCCGCCCACTGGCCGATGCATGCGCGCGAACGAGACCTCGCAAAGTATCGCGGCCGCTACCAGGAAGGCTTTGCGACAGTGAGGGCACGGCGACTGAAGAAGCAACGCGAACGCGGCCTTATCGACAAGGAATGGCCACTTTCAGCAGCGCCTGGATCCTGGGACAAAGTTGTCGATCAGGCGTTTGAAGAACGCTGCATGGAAGCCTACGCAGCAATGGTCGACTCGATGGACCAAGGCATCGGACGCCTCGTCGCTTCGCTACGCGAAACCGGACAGCTAGAGAACACACTGATCCTCTATCTACAAGATAATGGCGGGTGTGCCGAAGGCTACGGGCGTGGCAAGAACGCAAACAAACCACCTGCCAAGCGCGCCGACAAACCGACCTTGCCAGCTATGGCGGCGGATGCTCTGCAGGATCGCATGATCCCGAAACAAACTCGCGACGGCTATCCAGTACGCCAGGGTTACGGAGTGATGCCTGGTGCAGCGGACACCTATGTCGCGTATGGGCGCGATTGGGCCAACGTTAGCAACACGCCGTTTCGCATGTATAAGCACTGGGTGCACGAAGGCGGCATCACCACGCCACTGATCGCACATTGGCCCGCCGGCATCAACAGCGCTGGCACGATCCGCCACGAAGTTGGTCACCTCGTAGACATCATGGCGACGGCGATCGAACTCAGCGGTGCGACGTATCCAAGCAAATCGAGAGGCACCGAAACACTACCGCCCGAAGGTGTCAGTCTCGCCAGTGTGTTCGCAGGCAACGACCGACCAACGCGCGCTCCGATCTACTTCGAGCACGAAGGCAACCGAGCCGTTCGCGACGGCAAATGGAAACTCTGTGCCAAGAGCCCGCGCGGCAAATGGGAACTGTATGACATGCAGAAGGACCGCGTCGAAGCCAACAACGTCGCCGCAACGTTCCCGGAGATCACCAAGCGTCTAGTAACCCAGTGGGAAGTCTGGGCCGAGCGCTGCCATGTCATCCCGTGGCCCTACAAACCCGCCTACGAAGCGAATCGCTAGCACCGCAAGCTTGGAAGCCTGGCTAGGTTTCGAGGGCGGGCAAGCTCAGTGAGACTGCCACCCAACGTGAATAGCGAGGGCCTCCGGTAGCGACTGCCGAGAAGGCCTAGTCCGTTGCGAATCTCTACCCGGACCATTTCAATCCGCAGCCAGCCTCAGAATCGTGGCCAGCATGGCTGCCGCAGCCTTTGTGGGCTGGGCGCAGTTACAGGACGCCTCCCTAGTCGGTTGCAGGCATTGCGCGAGCAGCAGCAAGCCGAAAGATCCCCTGGGTGAGGTGCGGGCGCAAACCAGAACCCATGATCGCGATCACGCACAAGACGAACACCTTGTGCTGTCACACTTGGCCCTATCGCCGCGCCAGGGTTACGTTCCTGGTCTCGATGAAAGCGACCAACCAACCAGCTAGCTCTGATGACAACGATCCGGTTCGGTGGGATACCCCTGTGTTTGTTGTCAGTGCCGGACGATCAGGCTCGACGCACCTGACCAACACGCTCAACAGCCACCCCGATGTTGCGATCACGCACGAGTCAAACATCGCGCACTACATCAGCCTGACCCACTCGCTGTCGTACCAACCGCTGTTCACCGTCCGTGAAATCGGTGGCTTCCGATTTCATGGACTGATCCCCGAACAGTACGCCAAGAACTTCGCGGGGCCATTGCTCGACGGGATGATGGCGGCGTGGCGACAATTGTATCGCACCGAGTTTGCCCACAAGCCGTTCACCGTGTGGGGCGATAAGTTCCAGTTCCCCGAAGTCGTTCCGGATCTGATTCGCGTGTTTCCGAAAGCGCGCTTCGTCTACATCGTCCGCGACGGCCGCGACGTCGCGCGCTCCACCGTGCTGCATCGCGAACGCTACGACACGGAACACACCAGCGATGGTGCGCCGATGACGTTCCCCGAGATCTGCCAGTATTGGACGAACATCAACCAGAACCTGATAGACATGCTGAAGGGCGCCTCGAGCGTGCTACGCATTCGCTACGAAGACCTGATCCTCAAACAAGATCAGACCATCACCGAAGTGCTGCAGTTCATGGGCCTATCCGTGGACCAGAACATCTTCCAAGAACTGCAGAGCAAAGCCGAAGAACGCTTCCGCAGCCACGGCACTAGCAAAAGCCCCAAGGCATCGATCGGGCGCTGGCACCAGGAACTGTCCGAAGACGAGAAGCGGATAGCACAAGCCGAGCAGGGCAAGCTTCTCGCTGAGTTCGGCTACTGAGCAAGACACCCGCGCCGTGCCGCCGATGGGTAACCCCGGGCCGGCAACGCTCGCACCAGTCTGCCCTCTGTCCCAGCCATTGCTACGCGGCCTTAACGCGGAGCTACGCACACAGTGCAACTCGGAATGGCTGTCCGGCGGTGGCTACCCACCCACCAGCAAGAACGTCTGCGGGCCAAGAAATGGCATCCCGAATCGTCTGGGCCGAGCTCTGGGTCACTGCGCGGACCACCGCCAGCAGGCGGGGATCCAGCAGGACCTTCGTGGCTGCGTGGAACCACGCCGGCCAAGTCCATGGGCGCCGAAGAGGAGCCCGCAGTCCTAAGTGGCGGCGAGCTCGACCGAGGCATCGACCGCGACATCGACCTCGCGGAGTTCATCTGCAACCTCACAGAGGCTCTCGAAAAGGAACCGTAGCTCGTCATCGCCAACCTGAGCGTTGACCAAAGTCAGGCGCACAACCGGCTCGTCGTCCACCAAGGCGTAGCCGACCATGGCCAGCCCGCGGTCGGTCAACTCGGCGCAGAGCGCAACAGCCGAGACGCCCTCGACCGCGAAGCAAACATTGAGGAACTCGGGCTCGCGCACCAACTCCAGGCCGGGCGCCTCTCGCACCAACTCGGCCGCACGCGTGGCTAGGCCTCGAAGGCGCGCGACTCGTCGGGCCAAGCCCTCGTTCCCCAGGTTCTGCCAGAGGGTCCAGAGCTTCAAGGCATCGTTGCGGCGCCCGCACTGCAGCGAGCGCGTGCCTGGATTCAGCTCTTGGCCGTCACCCTGGAACAAGTAGCTGGCATTCTCGTCGAGGCTGCCAGCCAGGAGGCCGCGCTCGCGCACCAGGACCACCGAGCAGCAGAGTTGGGCTCCCATCACCTTGTGAGCGTCCCACGCCATTGAGTCCGCCCGGTGACATCCCGACAGGAGGTGTGCTTGGGCAGGGTCGAGTGCGACCGAGCCGCCGAAGGCCCCGTCCACGTGCAGCCAAACGCCGCCGTGCTCGTCACAGACGTCAGCCAACTCGTCCAGCGGATCGAACGCGCCCAAGACGGTGGTACCGGCCGTGGCGTTGACCATCATCGGCTGGTGCCCGGCTAGAAGGTCGGCACGGATCGCCCGATCGAGGGCGGCTGGGTCCATGCGCCCGCGATCGTCAACGTCGACATACACGAGGTTATCTATGCCGAGGCCGAGCACGGAGACCGCTTTAGCGACCGAATAGTGGCAGTCCGAGGAGCTGTAAACCCGCAAGCGCGGGCCACTAAAGCCCTCCGCACGCAGGCGCGGCCGCGCCCGATCCCGAGCCAGCAGCATGCCAGTCAGGTTGGAGAGCGACCCGCCAGGAGTAAAAACGCCGTCGGCGTCCTCGAAGCCAACCCGTAGCCCCATCTCCTTGATGAGTTCCAGTTCGACCAGCACCTGGGCCCCGGCGACCTTGTAGGTAAACATCGAGTTGTTCAGGGCCGCCGCCACGGTCTCGCCCAGCAGGGACGCGGGCTCGCGGCCGCCGAAGAGCTGGTTGAAGAAGCTGCCGGAAGCCGTAGTTGGCGTGTGCCGAACTAGTTCGTGGAGACGCTGTCCCACGGTCTCAAGGTCCAGCCCCTTGTCGGGCAGTTCGAGATCCAGGATCTCGCGCAGCGTCCCGGGGTCACTAGGAGGCACCACCGGCTGGCGAGCCTCCTGAGCCTGACGCTCTAGGAGGATTCGGGTGAAGAGGTCAGCAACGTGTTTCAGGGGGTCGATATCTAGGGCCATAACGCCTTAGAACGCAGCGGCAGGCGAGATGCGCCGCGGGGAACCGCGGCCGCTTGCGTCCTTGGGCGAACTACCCTAGCACGACGCGGGCCGGGGTGCAGGCTTTTCGAAATGAGGCTCGCGTCAACCGCCATCTCAGAGCGGCTGCAAAGGCGCTCGGCCCTTGAAACCCCCAGGGGGCACCACACAATTATGCCCGCGTGTGCGTCTTTTTTCCCGGGTCCATTGCATGCTTATTTTCACGATCCCGCCTGGCTCATGGCGCTCGCCGGCGCCGAGAGGCTTGGCACCAACCTGGTCGCCCCAAACGGCCACATCGGCAGCTCGACCGCATCACATGGCGCCAGAACGCGGCGTAGCCTTCTGGCCGCGCCGAGCACCCAGAATCCGCTGCCCCAACCACAGTCGGCAGAGTCCTGAGCCGTGCCGCAGGCAACGCAGGGCCATTGCGCATCCGCGCAGGCGACCGGATGATGACTACTATTGTATCGATAGACACTCGCCCAGCGCTGCCGGCCCGAGCCTCTCAGCAGCAGCTCCCATTCGCAACCCTCACCATGCTCCGCAACCTAGTTGGCAGTTGCTTTGCTCTCGCCGCTTGCTGCGACCTGCCTTCGCAGGTGGCCGGCTACCGTAATCTGACCCTACTTAATCCAACATCGCAGGGATCCGCTTCGCTGCCGGTGAGGGCCTACTACCCGGCGTTGGCGGCTGGTCAGAACGCCCCCATGGTGACTCCGCCAGCGGCGGGCTATGCAACGGTGGTTTTTCTGCACGGCCTATTCCAGGTAGGCAGTGCCTACTCGCGTCTGGGGAAGCACCTCGCAAAAAATGGGTATATCGCCATCATGAACGAGACGGGTCAATTCAGTCCCTCTCTGCAAGCGGATGATGGCGCCGCGCTATACCACGCACTGATCGTGGCAAACGGACAGTCGGGCCACGTGCTGCAGGGAGCCCTCGACATGAACCGTGCGGGTCTCTGCGGGCACTCCGTAGGTGCCGGCAATACCGTCACGGTGTTGGCATCAAATCCGGGCTACAAGGCTGGGCTCTGCTTCGCGCCGATCTATCCCGGTGCGGCTACCACCAACCAGGTAGACGTGCCACTGGGCATCATCCAAGGCACGGGCGACTTCGTGCTGATCTGGTCACTGACCGGCCTACCGATGTTCAACGAGGCAACCAACTTCTCAGGCCTCAAGGCGTTCTACTTGTTTGGCTTCTCAGGCGGCCACAACAACGTCCCCGGCCTCTTCGTGGTTACCTCGGGCGACTCCGCGGTTTGGCAACGCAGTCGACGGGTGATGACGGGTTTCTTTGATCGATATCTCATGGACGATGTCGCGCAACTTGACGAGGTGATCGGCACAACAGCATTGGCGGAACCACGGCTCAGCGCGATCTATGTCGAAGTAGAGGCTCCCGATGTCTGGCTGAAGGGCCAGCCGTCGATTGGACAAACCGTACAGATCGAGACTTCCTCCGAACCGGGAGTCGTTGTCTATGGGGCTGCAGCAGCCACCGCTGGCCCAATCGCGACGCCGTTTGGCAACTTGCTACTCGATCCTGCCAGCATGTTTGTCGCCTACACGGCGATCGCGACGAACGCACGATTCTCCTCCGTGCCATTGACCATCCCGAACGATGTGCAACTGATCGGAACGCAGGTTGCTTTTCAATGCCTGGGGCTGAGCAACAGCGGCAGTTACCGACTGACGTTGCCGACCACACTTACAGTCACCAACTGAGTAAGGTGGTGTGCATAGCTGACGAGATTGCGGCAACCGGCATGAGGGCCCCAGTGCGAGGCTGCTAGAGGCCGATGTTCTTCGGCGGGTATTTCCTCAGCAACGCTCCATGCGCTTTTAGCTTGCTGCCGACCGAGGCTAACCAAGGGCTGAGTCTGTGACCGACAGACGCCTCTTCCTTGGGATCTAGGTAGAGATCAAAGAACCACGGAGACAACCCGACGTCTTGCACAGTCGCCTGGTCGATGTATGAGTGCATTACCGATGGCAGGACCACCTTGATGTGCGCTTTGTACTGGCGCATCCGGCAGGCCATCAGTTCTTTGCCCCACCAGAAGTAAGCGGCTTCTCGCTTCGATTTACCGGTGTCTGCAAGCAAGAACGACGCCTGGTTGATGAAGTCGTAGTAGCGGTCTTGAGGCAGCACGTCGGTCGAGACACCTGCTAGATGCAGGGCCGTTCCGAACAGGTCCATCAGATCGAAGATGTCGTCGCTTTCTCGTGCCGGCGAGATCATGCCTCGCCAATACGCGATGCCGGGAACACGTATGCCACCTTCAAAGGTTGTGCCCTTGGCGCCACGAAACGGTGTGTAGCCGGCATCCGGCCAGCCGTCCATTTGGGGACCATTGTCGGAGGTGACGAACACGAAGGTGTTGTCGAGCACTCCCGCCTTCTCCAGTGCTGCGACGATCACGCCAACGTGGTGGTCTACTTCGACCACGGCGTCCTTGTAGGGATACTTGCTGGCGCTACTGCCCTGGAAGTCCGGATGCGCGAAGTTGTCACAGTGGACCTTCATGAAGCAGTGTTCGATGAAGAACGGCTTGTCACCCTTAGCCATCTCCTGAATCTTCTTGACCGTGAAGTCGGCGAGGACCTGATCTGCGCGGCTCATGTCTTCCGTAGAATTGACGGAGCTGACGTTTTCTGTACGGCCGCCCTTCCAGCCGTGCACGAGATGATGGCCGATGCCAAGGCCCTCGAATGCGGCCATCATTTCTTTGTCGTGTATGAGACTCGGATAGCGCCGTGCATCGACGCGCTGCGAGATCTCTTTTTGCGCTGGGTAGAAGCCGTAGAACTCATCGAAGCCGACGTCATGCGGACGCATGCCCTCTGCTTCGCCCACATGCCACTTGCCGGTTAGAAGTGTCTGGTAGCCTGCGGTGCCGAGCAACTTCGGCAGACTGACTTCATCCGCCCAGGGATTCTTGGTGATCTTGTCACCAGCCAGAATGGGGCGGGTAAGCCCGGTCCTGACTGGTAGGCGGCCGGTGAGGATCGCGGATCGCGTTGGGGTGCATGTCTGCTGTGCGTAGCACGACGTCAACCTCAGACCTTGCCGCGCGAGTCGATCGATATTTGGCGTCGCGGCACCGGCAGCGCCTCCACCGCCATAGCACCCCGGGTCGCCGTAGCCCATGTCGTCGATGATGATCCAGAGGATGTTTGGCTTCTTGCCGGTGCGCTCTTTGAGTGCGGCGAGTTTCTTGGCAGCGGCCGAGCCCTGCGCGACTCGTGGGATTGCAGGTTCGAAGTTTTCAGCGGTCCGGATGCTGCGATCGAATGTCTGCGCAGAGACGGAGAAGCCGAAGGCGAGCGCCGCAGCGATGATCAAGGTTACGTTGCGTATCATGTCAATCGTGAATAAGGGCAGGCGTGAGGTTATTGGAGTCCGACTTTGACGGTACTGATCGTGCCATCGAAGCGGAATGGCGCGCGCTCGAAGTAATCACGCGCCACTGCCGAACCGAGATCGACTCCTACGTCGAAACTCTCACTGGCACTGAACAAGCCAGGGACGGTCATCTTGACCGAGGTACGGGCGACTTCCTTGCCGTCGACGGCCAGCACAATGTCGGCTGGGGATCCGGGCTTCTGCTGACGCAGCGTGGTGGTCACCACGATGGTGTGCTTGCCCTTTGTGATCTTCTGCTCCGACTTGGCAAGCGATCGGTAGAGGATCATCAGGTTGTACTCGAAGCACAGATAGCCCTTGTCCATGTAGCAACTCAAGCCGCCGCCGCTGCCACCCATGGCGTAGAGGACGCCACTGGCATCGTCACCGAACTCGGCTTCGATCGTGATCTTATTGCTCTTTTTGCCAATCGGAGGCGCGCTGAACTCGGGCATGCGCACAGTCGTGCTGTCAAAGACCCAACTCGTGTACGTCGAGCCTTTGGCATCTTCAGGATGCAATCGCAGCCAGATGCCTGCACCGATCGGGAACACCTGATTGGCCTCGGCCTCGACAAGGAAGCGCGCCTGCATCTTTGCCAACCGCTCCGGCTGATCTTGGGCGAGGTCGTTGGCTTGGGAGAAGTCCTGACCAAGGTCGTAGAGTTCCCAGATGTCGTCGTTGGCGTCCCAATTTTCGAGTCCCGATTGCGCGTTCACCCATGGGATGAGCGGTCCGAAAGTGCACGCATACCAACCGTCGTGGTAGATGCCGCGACTGCCATTGTTCGAGAAGTACTGTGTGTGCTTGTTCTCGGGAGCCTTGGCGTCGGAGAACGTCGCAGCCATGCTGACTCCATCAATGGGGTCTTGAGCCACTCCGTTAACGGAAGTCGGGTGGCGTATCGCGAGCACGTCGTAGACAGTCGGCGCGACGTCATTGACGTGATGGAATTGCGAACGAACCGTTGCGTCCGGCTTGATCTTGGCAGGCCACGAGACAACGAGCGGGTTGCGGGTACCGCCGAAGTGTGACGCGACAAGCTTCGTGTGCTTGAAAGGGGTGCTGCCAGCCCACGCCCAGCCCGCGTGATACATGCTGTCGGTTGCCGACGTCCCGAGGGCCTCGAGTCCGCCGAGTTCTTCGAGCGCCGCCAATTGTTGGTCGACCGTGTTCGGAATTTGGTTCTGCGCGAGCAGTTCGCTGATCGAGCCGTTCTGCCCCTCGGACGACGAACCATTGTCACCCCAGATGTAGAAGATGAGAGTATTGTCTCGCACGCCTCGCTCCTCGAGCGAATCGATTAGTCGACCGACCTGGGCGTCGGTGTGTTCGATGTAGCCCGCATAGATTTCCATCAGGCGCGACTGAAACGCTCGCTGGGATTCAGGGATGCTCGCCCAGGATGCCATGCTCTTGGCGCGCTCCGTCAGTCGGGTTTCTGCTGGGATCCATTTCAGGTTCTTCTGACGCTCGAAGATGTCCTCGCGCAGAACATCCCAGCCCTGATCGAACTTGCCCTTGTACTTGTCGGACCACTCCGTCGCGACCTGATGAGGCCCGTGCACGCCACCCGGGGCCCAATACATGAAGAAGGGCTTGTCTGGTGAATAGGCGCGATGCTGACTCAGCCAGGAGATGGCTCGGTCCGCCATCAACTCGGTGAAGTGTGGGCCATGCGGCGGTTCGATTTGCGTCGTGTTCTCGACGAGTCGTGGCTCCCATTGCGACGTCTCGCCGGCCAGGAAGCCGTAGAAGTAATCGAAGCCGTAGCCGGTCGGCCAAAAGTCAAATGGCCCCATCGCGGTAGTCTGGTCGGCCGGCGTGTTATGCCATTTGCCGAAGGCAGAGGTCTTGTAACCGTACTGACGCAACACCTCGGCCAAGGTCGCTGCCGACTTGGGGATGATGCCGGTATACCCGTCCCAATCGACGGCACGCTCGGCGATCGTGCCGGAGCCAACCCGCTGGTGATTACGTCCCGTAAGAAGGCACGCACGCGTAGGAGAGCAGATCGAAGTCGTGTGGAATCGGTTGTAGCTGATTCCTTGGGTCGAGAGCTTGCTCAGGTTGGGTGTCTGCGCGAATCCGCCAAACGTGCTGGGTGTGCCAAAGCCACAATCATCGATCATGATGATCAGCACGTTCGGCGCGTCTTTCGCCAATCGAGCCGGATCAACCCGCGTATGGTGTTCCGAATCTTGCAGTCGCCGCTTGGCAATGCTGGCAGTCGGCGTGGCTGGCAACGGTAGGGTGACGCCAAGCTGCGCTGGATCTTGTTGTGCTGACTTAGTGGTAGCGCCTTGCTTTCCGCAGGCTGACACCACGGCTAGGAAAACGGCGAGGGCGACGAAGTGTACGGGTAACTTGCACATGAAAAGCTGCTGGTAGGTGGACCTAGAGTGAGACGCGCATTCTGACGCCAAGGACTGTCGCGGCGTCGACATTGCTCAACAGCGTGTCCGCGTATTGCACGTCGAGAGTCAGGCTGACGGCGGGTGTAATGGCGAAGTCGTAATAGGCTTCCCAGCGACTCGCTGAATCATCTATTAGAGTGGAGGATGTCAGCAGGTTCTCACGCAGCTTAGAGCTGGCGAAGCCGACCCCAAACGTGTCATCGTCGCGGCCATCGAACATGCCGCGTCCGCCGACTCCTGCGCTGAGTGACCAAGAGACCGGGTTGGTGTCGCGGTCCGCGATGCCTGCACGGGCAAAGAAACCATAGCCCTGTAGATCGGTATGACCGTTGGTGACGTCGACCTTGCGATGTGAAGGGTCTTCCACGGACATGTATTGCCACATGTTCCAGAACGAGTTCCAGCTTTGCTCTTTCTGTGGAATGGTCCATGCGCCGCTGTCGACAAACTGACCTTCGAAGTTGGTGAAGTCACTGTCGAAGCTGTACTGAAACGCCAGGTTCATGCCCCCGGGAAGTTCACTGAGTTCGTATTGCATACGAGCTGCAGTGGACCACGTGAGCCCATCACCGAGTTCATTGGTGCCTGTTGTGGTCGAGGCATCATTGCGGGTGAAGATCGAACTCGTGACCGTGATGTCCGGTGACGGCATCCAAACCACGCCTGCACCGAGGGCGCTGTATGGGTTTACCAGCGCCGTAACCGAAGATGCGAGAAACGAGTGGCTCAAGAACTGCGTGTCGCCGCGCCCTGATGCAAACTCGTTGACGTCGCCACCTAGCGTGATGATCTTGCCGAGAAACACGCCCAGGTGCTTGGACAAGAACTGCGTGTAGCGAAGCTCGGTCACGGCCATGAACAGGTCGTCGTCTGCGCCGTCTGTGTCCGGGAAGAACATGACGTCGTTAACTGCGAGTAACGCGCCGGAGTTTTGATTGACGGAATCGCCGTATCTCGACTCCGTGCGCATCGTCACGAGGCCTCCTCGCAGCAACTCCATGCGATCGAGGTCAAAGTTGAAGAGCATCTCGAACTTGCCGCCGTATTCAGCGCCTCGCTCCCTCCCTCCGCTGGTTACGTCTTGCATCGTCTGTGTCCAGAGCAAGTCATAGCGGATCCCTCGATCCACCAACCGGTCGCGCACACCGCCCCAATCGCCGGTCAAAAAGGCGCGCTCAGTCAGTGCTCCGCCGTGCGTGCGAATAGGCAGCAAGCCGTGCGAGGATTGGTCCTGCCCCATAGCTGAGGCTGATAGCAGGACGATCAAAAAAGACCGGCGACAGTTGGTAGTCGTGTGCATCTAGTTGGTTGGCGCGACTTGGATTTTGGTCGCCACTGTTGCAGGTTACGCTAGCCGAGCTGCGTCTCAAGCGTTCATCCATTGTCGTGAGCAGCAGGCCCGCAACGCTTGGTGCGAGATTCCCGTCATGCCATTTATCTTCGGGCAGCAACTCCACGATGCATTGGGCTCGAGGCTTGCCCGTGATTGTGGACTGCCGTTTGCGGGCGCGCGGCAGCCAGGCGCTACGCCTCCGCCGCGCCCACATGCCGCGCCCTCCTCCATCCGTGATCACGATCGGGATTAATTACCGCTCTATATCTACTGGTCACTGAGGGCGTACGACCCAAGAACGGGCCCGCCCCGAGATGTCGCTGACTGCCTAGCCGACCAGAAATCCACGGAAGGTTGTGATCAGCCATTGGCTTGACCCATCGCTCAGCTACAAAGCAAAACTATGCGAACGATTTGCGCTTGGTGTGGCATCGACATTCGGTCATCTCCACACTCTGCTTCGTCCAACGTCCAACTCAGATGCATCCATGGTCTCGCACGGCGTGTGCCTGCCGTGCACCCACCGGTTTGAACTGTTGCCTTCCGAGGAGATCCTGGACCTCGCACAATCGGATGTGAACCTACTCCTCTTCGGCGCGATC
The DNA here is from genome assembly GCA_937906475.1 of uncultured bacterium. Taxonomy (GTDB): domain Bacteria; phylum Planctomycetota; class UBA1135; order UBA1135; family UBA2386. The sequence continues at coordinate 5,037 of CALCZA010000064.1, read as the reverse complement.
GTCTTGGATCGTCAGGGCACCATCCTCAATTACAACTCTGCTGAATCGGCGATCAGCGGATACGACGCCGCGACCGTGATCGGCCAGAACTTCTTCGAGGTCGCTCCTTGCACCAACGTCCAGGAGTTCGCCGGACGGGTGGCCAAGCTTCAAGCCAATCGGACTGATGCGCGAGAGACGTTCGAGTTCGTCTTCATGTTCAAGAACGGAGGCATGATGGTTCAGATCGTGTGCCTCCACGAAGGCAGTTCCCAGCAGACCACATTGCTGGTCGCCGCGAGCCTGTAGGCGTGCAACCATCGCTCAAGGCGCAGCCAAGCGCCGCCGACACCGCGCCGCTCTACGACGGCTAAGAGCGCGGCAGGGGCGTTTTGCGGGCACCACCTCGAAGCCTCTGCCGGTGGACCGCGCGCGGGCCCCTGGGGCCTACTTCCAGGACTCGTCTGCCATGAGGATATTGAGCGTCTTCCCGGAGGCTCTCTTCACGCACTCGGCGAGGAATTGATCTGGATCGGGTAGCGATATGCAATCTGCAGGCCAGCCCAGTCCAATGCCTGGCATTCCTTTGACGCCCCTGATTTTATCGACGAAACTCGAGTAGACCGTCCGCACGGCTCCACGGAAGTCATTAACAATCTTAAGCGCTTCTTTGTGCGAGATGCGTTCCGTCGGCCATGACCAAGTAGTTGCCCCCATCACGTCATTCAAGGCCCAGTCTGACTTAGCGCTATGCTCATGGCTGTTGTGGCACGCAACGCATGCCATCGAAACGGCAATGTCAGGAAACATCGCCACTTGACGTTTTGCGTCCTCGTTGACGTAGAACACCGGGACACCGCGATCCTTCATCTCTTGGAAGCGTTTGAGTTCCGTGCCGACCAGTTGGTTGCGGAGTTCGATTGGATAATCTGAAGCTAGACGGAGCTTGATAGAGCTCTTCTTACTGATGATCTCGGCACAGCAACGCAGGAATACCGCCGGCAATGGCCCGGCCAGCACGGCTGGATCCGCCCAGTCTTCACTGAAGGCCAGCCCGATCTTCTTGCCTGGCCCAACGATTTCCTCAGTGTAGAGACTGCGCGCGATGTCATTCTCATTCGCGAGCACCATGAAGAGCGATCTCGTCGTCAGGGATCGCTCTGTTTTCGAACTCGCCGCAAGAGCCTCTGGAGCCGTTGCGACCAAATAGATGGCCACGACAAGGAGCACTAACGGAGCGACTAATCGGGAGGCCTTCATTTCGGGGAAACTCCCTGTTTGGCAGGATGCAAGACGGGACCGTAAGCGCTTTTCCCAGCCCCTAAATGGTCGAGCACATCCTGGCTCGCGACACCCTGTTCTAGAGTTGATGGGTAATTGTAGTCACCAGTTTTCATCTGGTGATTGCCATGGAAGTCGTGGCACCTCAAGCAAGAATCCCACTTGCCGCTAGCGAACAACGCGGCGTGATCTGGAGTGATGGGGTCGTTCACCACGAGATCATCGCTGTGACAGTTGCTGCAAATGGTCGGCGATGCGGTAACACGAACACCATGGTGCTCTTGATGGCAGCCAGTGCAGTTATGAACGCCGTGTTCGGTCTGAACATCCAGAAAGCGCAACTCGCCCATTAGCGACAGCGGATGATGCTCAGTAGGCCGCTCATGACATGCGTAGCATGCCGAGTTCGCGACTTCAGCATTCCCGATCGGCGCTGGTGAAGCGCGCAACCCCAATAGGTAGCGAAAGGACGCCTGTAGTTGCTGCCTCAACTCGCCGGGAGCAGCCATATGACATGCGGAGCATTGCAGATTCTCATGGCCTGGGGTTGGCTTCCCGGCGGCTTGCAGCCAGGCAGCATCAGGCCACATCAAGAGCGACAGCAACGCCAGCAGTGCGATGACAGCCGCACCATATGCACGTTTTCGTGCGCGTGTGAATATCAGCCGAGTCATGATGCACCACCCCGGTAGGTGACGACCATGATGACGTGCCAGACACTAAGCGCCGTGATCAGGCATGAAGTGGCTACATGGGTAGGTAGCCAGAACTTCATGTATCGCTCGCGATGCGATGCATCAGATACGCAAGTCTTGTCAAGACTCCCGACAATCGTGTTTGCGACAAACAGGATGCTCAGGGTGCACAGCAGGCCATGCGCGAGGTCACGCTGGTGAAGCAGGAGTGCGATTGGGGACAGTGCCCCGATGGCACGATGCCAGAGTTCCAGGCGTCGAGCCCGGCCGAGCCCCCCTCTCCCGCGGAGTGATGGGAAGACCCACTGCCAAGCGATAAGCGCAATCAGAATCAAACCGGTGGTCGTGCGCCATGCGTCTGAAGACTGCCATTCACTCCAGGCCTCGTAAGGCGGCAACACAGCCCACGCGCACCACGCCGCAACCAACCACAGTCCCGTCTTGGCCCAGTTATTTTCGGCCTGCGTCCGAATGCGTGCCGGCGGAGAATCGCCAGGTAATGACGACGCGACGAACTGCTCCGCATGAACCCGTGCCGAGGAAACCCCTGCTGCGCGTAGCCCAATTCGCACAGCCTTCTCGTAACCAACAGGGCCGCAAATGAACCAATCGATACCTGGATGCTTGCGTGCCAACGTCGTGAAATCGGAAGCTGATTGCAGCCCCACAACTTTGCAGTTGAGGACGGTGATCGGCACATTGCGCGGCGCGCATGCATCAGCAAGGACGCGCTCGAGACCAGGTTCCTGCTCACGAAAGGACGCGTGAACGAACGCGACTGGTGGACCATTTTTAGCGCGCAGTGCCGCTAGAGCGGGCGTTAGTCCAACGCCAGCGACGAGAAAAGCAGTTGCGCGACGTCGCTTCAGTCGGGCAAATGCATCGCCGCGAGGGGTACCGATTCGCGCCCTGGCGTTGCCGTGGCTTCGCGCCAGAACTCGACCCATGCGACCGCTGGTCAGGCAGCGAACAACCAACACGCGACGATCAACTTCTTCAGGCGGCGAAGTGATGGTGTAGGGGCGAGAGACCCAACCCTTCTCGTCTTTGATGGATAGCACGACATGCCCCCCAGACACATGCCGCTGCGGAAAGTTCGCACCGTCGATTGGCTTCAGGGTCACCACCAACAAATCGCCGCCGATGCGCTCAATTTCAGCAACAACCGGAGTGCCACCAGGGTCGCCCGTGAGAGTTGTCAGCGCCTGGATGCAGGACCCGCAATAAGATGCCGCACCAGTGCTGGCAGAGATTTCGTCAGCGGTCGCACAGCCAGCAGCCATGCCGTCCTCGATGTCGCGACGACTTACTTCCAGGCACCCGCAAACAATCCGATCCCGAGACTTACTCACTGGTTCCACAACTTCTGAACGTACCGAGAATCCGAACCGTCACTCGCGGCGAAAAGGCCTTTGCAGGCGGTAACGAAACACACCGCACACAGATTTTCACGAACAATTTACAGCAGCTCACAAGCGGCTGTCGGCACCTCTGCCCACGAACGACCCAACCAGCCAAATAGAAGCGTTGTGGCGCCCTTGCAAGGCCACATCTTGGCGGAAATCTTGGACTTGGACTCAGAACCCGCAGCCCGAGCGACCCTCCAGCGCATGCGCATGATGGCACGGAACATGGGCTGTCTACGATAAGCGCGTGGACCGCAGCCTCGGCACTCGCCGCAGCCTCGAAACCACCGCCTGCTCATCCCTTCACGGGTCGGGCAACAGGATTTCAGAGTGATCTAGCAGCCAGTCAAAACTTCCATGCCCTCACCATGCCCGCGCCAATCGCGCCGCTTGGCACGCGAAGGACATCGCCACATCCATCGATTCATCGGCGTTGCCGCGCACCGACCGGCATCGATGATCGCGACCCAGTCGAGCAAAGCACCTCTGCAACCGGCTGCCAGGCACCGGACCAGACACCGCCATCCCACTTCACCATTGACGAGTTAGGGTGACGAGTTAGGACTCTTCGAAATCCTTACCGCTGCGGTGCGCCCTGGCTACGCAACTTGACAATCAGATCGCAACCTCGCAGGTTTGCACCTTATCACTCCAGCACTTCTTAAATCGGAGCGGTTCGCATGAGTAAGCCAGCAGAGCCATCCCTTGGACGCTTAATCGTCCTGATTGCCAGTAGCGTCGTAGTTGTTGCGGGCATAAAGGCCGCGGCAGTCCTCGTGGTCCCATTCCTCTGCGCGGTCTTTTTGGCTGTGCTAAGCCTTCCGCTACTGCGTTGGCTCGGTCGCATTGGGTTACCCGGCAGCCTGGCGCTGATCCTGGTGCTGGCAGGCATGGTCACGCTCGCCGGCATCATCCTCATTGTAATCGGGTCTTCGCTAGCTGGATTCGAAAACGAATTCAGTGAATACAGCGACAGCTTGCGCGTGCTCTACAATCGAGCCAGGTCTTGGCTGGCGCGCTTTGTTGATGTGTCGGACGAAGTGCACTCGGCAATCGACCCGCAAGCCTTGCTTGCATATATCGGGCAAGCCGCAAGCCAAATCGGTGCGTTGATGAGCAACGTCTTCGTGATCCTGCTCATGGTTGCTTTCCTGCTGGCCGAGGCGGGCACCCTGGGGAGTAAACTACGTGAAAATTCACATGACCCCAACGATGCGATCGCTCGCATCGAAGGCATCAATCGCGGAATCAACAAGTACTTCTCTATCAAGATTGCTGTCAGCTTTCTGACTGGAGTCTTGGTGTACACGCTGCTCTGGGTAGTCGGGGTCGACCACCCTGCCCTATGGGCGTTCCTCGCCTTCCTGCTCAACTTCGTCCCGAACATCGGCTCTTTCCTCGCTGCAATACCGGCCATATTGCTTGCGCTCGTACAGCCAGAATTGGGCGACGGATCGGCTCTGGTGGTCGCAGTCGGATTCGCTCTGATCAACATCGTAATCGGCAGCGTGCTTGAACCGCGAATCATGGGGCGAGGACTAGACCTATCAAACCTCGTGGTCTTCTTGTCACTGCTATTCTGGGGATGGGTGCTTGGTCCAGTTGGCATGTTGCTTTCCGTCCCCCTAACGGTCGCCGCAAAGATCATCCTTGAGGCCTTCCCAGAGGGGCGACCT
>CALCZA010000063.1 GCA_937906475.1 uncultured bacterium | reverse complement strand
GAACGCTGATCCGGATGCACGGATCGGCGAACGCTGATCTCTCGCCTCCCTGAATCCGTGGGGCGCAGACTTCGCACCCGACGTTACTGAGATGATGCACGCGACAGCACTAGCCGACGCAATCGCTGCCACTCGGACTGCTACGCTCGCCTGCCCAACGCGCACTCGCGCGACTGCGCAGGAACCTCATGCAGCCCACCCCTACTCGCTGGCTCCCGGCCATTCTCCTTCTGATCGCGGCCGCTCTCACACTGAGCACACTCACGCTGGGCACACTGCGAGCGCAGCAAGCACCGCACCCTGCCCGCGGCTTGCAGCTCGAATCGATCGAGTGGATGACGGACGGATCCGAGTTCCTCGACCGCAAACGCTTCAAGACATCGATGACGAAGGACGAACGTGCCTTCGATCGCACCAAGCTGATTGACGACGCGCTCGCGCGCGCCAAGCAAGTGCAGAAGCCGGTCCTAGTCTACGTCTACAAGATCAGTGAGAAGAGCAAGAGCGGCCGCCAAATGATCCGCGCGCCCGTGCTCGACGTCTACATGCGGCAACTGATCTGGAGCGATCCTGATATCGAACGCATGGTCACGCAGTCGTTCGTGCCGGTTCGCACGGTCTTCGACGACGCCATCTGCGAACGGTTCTCAGTACGGCCGCTGACGTTCCTCGAACCAGCGATCCTGTTCTTGACGCCCGCCGGCGAACTGCTGCACGAACTGCGCACGATCCGCACATTTGATGCCCCGTGGATTGCGCAGGTGTTGCGCGATGTTCTCGACAAGGCCCACGGTCCGCTAGTCGCTGACGACATCGATTCGGCCAAGGACCGCGGCGACTGGCAGCGGGCATTGGCGCTGCTCGAGGCACAGGGATCGACGTCGGCACGTGGCGCCTATGAGCAAGCCACGATGCTGCGCCGTCTTCGTCGCGGCAAAGCCGCACTCGCAGCTCTCGACACCGCATCCGACCGACTGCAAGCAGAAGCGACTGCTGCCAAGAAGCCTGCCGCCGAACAACCGCAGCGCCGCCGCCGTCGCCCCCGCCTGCCCCAGGCACTGCAGCAACTCGATCTAGAAATCGCTGCCGAACGCGGCGCCGTGCTGATCAAGATGGCGCGGTTCGACAAAGCGGTCACACCACTCATGAAGGCTGCCGACGCGCGGCCCGAGGCGTGGGGCGAAGGCCCGAGTCGCCGGGCCGAAGCGCGCTATCGACTGGCGCTACTGCGCCTGCGCGGCGGCGACGAATCGGGCGCTCTGCGTCGTTTCCAACGACTCGCGCAAGACGACCCCGACGACCTTTACGCGCATCGTGCCGAGGTAAACATGCGCGTCGGTATCGACGACGGCCTGTCACTTGGCGCGCCAATGTTTGGTTACCAACGCCTCGCCTGGCTGCCGGACGGCGCGTTCACCAAATTGGCCGCCAACACCCACTGGCCCGCCGAACCATTGACTGACGCCCAGATCGTCGACAACTGCGTGCGCGCGTTGCTGGCGCAGCAACGTAGCCACGGGGGCTGGACTGACAGCCGTTACGCGTATTGCCCGGATGCGCGCATCACGCCGAACGTCTGGGTCGCGATCACGGCGATCTGCTGCCAAGCATTGCATCGCCACCGCGACCAATTTGCCGAACCTGAGTTGATCGACGCGGCGCTGAGGCGCGGCGAGGCCTATATGCTGGACCCCAACCAGATGAACCGCGGCCGCAACGAAGACGTGTATTCCGACTCGTATCGCTTGATGTATCTGAGTCATCGCTGGACGGATGCGAGGGAGACTGCGCAGCGTGAACGCCTCGCCAACGCGATGAAGCAGATCGTTGCCGCGGCGCGTCAGCGACAGAAGAACGGCGGTTTCTGGGCGCACGAATACTCGAACGCGTTCTGCACAGCCGCGATGGTTCAAGGCCTGCTCGCCGCCAAGGAAGTCGGCATCGACATCCCCGCCGACATGCTTTCGCAAGCGACGACGGCGCTCGCATCGGCACGCAGCAAGGACGGTGCATTCTCGTATGGCGGTGCCGCGCGCGGCAAGACGTCCGCCACCGGCCTAAAGAACGCTAGCACGCGCATGCCGATGTGCGAAGCAGCCCTATTCACGCTCGGCGCCAGCAACGAAGAACGCTTGCAGTTCGCGTTCGACAACTTCTGGCAGCACTACCAAACGATCGAAGGTGTGCGGCACACAGACTTCCACTCCGATGGCCAAATCGCCGGGTTCATGTTCTTGCACTCGCTCTACCACACCAGCGAAGCCATGCGCCTGCTGCCCGAAGAGCGCGCCAACACCGAACGCAAAAAGATGCGCGAACGTCTCCTGCAGTATCCGGAGATCGACGGAACGTTCCTGGACAGCGAAGAACTGGGCCGCAGTTACGGCACCGCCATGGCACTGCTGATCCTCGCGAATACTAAGTAGCCCACGCTATCTGAGCCACGCCACGAGCAGGCGCTGGTCGGCTTTAGGCCGACGCGCCGGCCAATTCTGCGCGGGAAGCCGTCATCAAGTAGCGCGGGCGAGCGGCTACTTCTTCTCGGCTTTCTTCAGCGACATGTAGTAGTTGCGGTCGAGCTGGAACGACTCAAGCTTCTCATCGCCGGTCACAATGTCGGTGTGCTGCTCCGAGACTCGGTGCCGTAGGTCGTTGCCATTAATCTTGAAGTCGACCGGCGCCTTGAAGCCAGGCACAACGTTCTCAAACCACACCGTGATCTTGCCGGCACTGACCTCGTAGTGGATCTCTGGGATCTTCGTCGTGCGCAAGTATTGATCGAAGACGAGGCTGAAGTCCAAACCGCACTCGCGACTCATGTAAGCCTCAAACTCAGCCGTGCCGATGGTCTTGTGCCAGAACTCACTATTGAGCCCGCGCAACACTTTGCGCCACGCTTCGTCGTCGCGCAGCATGTGCCGCATCGTGTGCAGCATGTTGCCGCCCTTATAGTACATGTCGCCCGAACCAGACTTGTTGACGCCATAGGTGCCGATGATCGGCTCCTTGTTGCCAATCAACGCGCGGCACCCAATGACGTAGTCCTGCGCCTCCTCCTGCGTGAAGTGGTACTCGACGAATAGGTTCTCGGCGTAGTTCGCAAAGCTCTCGTGGATCCACATGTCGGCGGCATCCTTCATCGAGATGTTGTTGCCCCACCATTCGTGCGCCGATTCGTGCACAACGATGAAGTCGAACTTCATACCGACGCCCGTATTGCTCAGGTCGCGGCCCTTGTAGCCATTCTGAAAGCCATTGCCGTAGGTCACCGAACTTTGGTGCTCCATGCCGAGATACGGGAACAACACAGATCTTGTAGCTGTCTTCGTAGAACGGATATTTGCCGAACCAATGTTCGAAGGCCTTCAAGGTGCGCGGCACCTCGCGGAACTGCTTACGTGCCTTCTCCTGCTGATGCTCTAACACCCAGTATTCGAGGTCGAGTTGGCCGCCCTCACCCTCGAACGTCGACGGCATCACGACGTATTTGCCGATGTTGACGTTGACGCCGTAGTTGTTGATCGGGTTCGTGACCTGCCAATGGAACGTGCGCGTCTTCTTGTCGGCGTTGTGCTCGTTCTTCTTCAACCGGCCGTTCGCGACGGCAGTCAACGCCTCCGGAACTGTCACCCGGATATCCATGCCACGGTTCGGTTCGTCATAGCCGTGATCCTTGTTCGGCCACCAGATGCTCGCGCCAATACCCTGGCACGTCGTCGCGATGAACGGGTTGCCCTTCTCATCCTTGCGCCACGAGAAACCACCGCTCCATGGCGGGCGCGTACTCTGGCGGGGACGGCCTTCGTAGAACACCTGCACTTTGTCTTCAGCGCCGGCGGCGACACCCTTGTCCAACTGCACCCAATAGACGTTGCCTTCACGTTCGAACTTCACCTCGCTGCCGCCGTGCACAATGCTCGTGATCTGCAATGGCGGTTGCAGATCGATCTGCATGCGATCGCCACCGGTCAACGCCTTGAACGTGATCAGGTTCGAACCCTTGATACTCTTCGACTCAGGGAAGACCTCGAGCGACAACGCATAGTGCTGCACATCCCACCACTCGCGTTCGGGCGAAACCGAGCCACGCAGCCGATCTTGCTTGGTGAAGCCCTCAGGCAGGGGCGCATCTTGTGCCACAACCGTGGCGAGCAGTCCGGACAGCACGGCGGGACACAGGAGCGACCTGATTCGGAAGTGGCACATGTGAAGTGTTGTAGCGGATCGACACAGAACTCGAACAAGAGAACAGGTAGCAGACACTCTCGAGATCCAACGACGCAGTAGCATGTAGCCGAGGCAACACCGATGAACCATGCAGCGATCTCCGCCATTCTGTGCTTGGCACTCACGTGCACTGCGAGTCCTCAACAACCACAACTCCGCGTTGGGCATGCGCAGACACCTAAATCTGCTGCGGCGGAGTTAACTGCTACCAAGGCCTCGCTGCGCAATCTTGACGCCTGGAACGCGCGCAAGCAGCGCCTTTTGACAGCCATGCTCGCCGGGGCTGGCCTAACCACACTGCCCGAACGCACAGCACTCAAACCTGAGCTAACGAACAAGCGCAACTACGACGGCTACGTCGTCGAAAGCGTCGCGTTCCAAAGCGCGCCCGGCTTCTACGTCACCGGCACGCTCTACCGCCCCACCCAGCACGAAGGATCGCTGGCCGGCATCCTGAGTGCGCACGGCCACGCCGGCCGTTTCGCACCCGGTCGGCAAGCGCGATGTGCGGTGCTCGCGCGCATGGGCGCGGCCGTGTTGTCCTACGACATGGTCGGCTACGGCGATTGGAAGGAAGCTGGATGGTCGCATCGGGACACGCCAGAGGTCTTGCGTCTACAGACGTGGAACAGCATGCGCGCCATGGACTTCCTTGAGTCACTACCGAACGTCGACAGCAAACGACTCGGCATGACTGGCTGCTCGGGCGGTGCCACGCAGACGTTCTTGCTGACGGCAATCGACGACCGTGTCTCGGTGTCGGTCCCGGTGTGCCAGATCTCGGCGCACTTCTTTGGTGGCTGCGTCTGCGAAAGTGGCATGCCGATCCACTGGAGTCGCGATCACAAGACCAACAACGTCGAGATCGCGGCGATGGCGGCACCAAGACCGATGCTGATGGTGTCCAACGGCGGCGACTGGACCAGTCACACGGAGAAGACCGAGTTCCCGTTCGTGAAGTTCATCTACGAACTACACGGCAAAGCCGACCAGGTCCAGAACGCGCACTTCGCAAAAGAACAGCACGACTACGGCATTTCGAAGCGGCTAGCCGCCTATCCGTTCCTCGCCAAGCACCTGCGCCTCGACATCACCCGCGTGCACAACGAAGCGGGCAGAGTCGACGAGTCGTTGTTCACGGCCGAGAAGCGCGAACAGTTACTCGTGTATGGCGTGAACAACCCTCGCCCAAGGGACTCGGTCAAACCGAATACACCGCTGCCGGAATAGCCGAGCACGCGAACGATCTGCGCTTCCCTGCGGACGAAGAAAGCCGGAAGATCGTGGGCATGATGGCGATCCTCCGGAGCCTACGGCTCGTGACCTTTGCGGTAGCGACCATCGGAACAGTGTCAGCCCTGCGAGCACAGATTCCGCAAGGCGCCGAGCCTGATATCGAACTCGTCAAGCGATTCGACCGCGACGACAACGAACGACTCGATCGAGGCGAACGCAAGCAGGCTCGCGCCTACATTCTCGCCCATCCAGAGTTGCGCCGGCCGGCACGCAAGGGGCGGTCACCGAAGGTCACCGGATCCAAAGGACCACGCGTCACACCGAAGGACGTCAAGAGCTACCCGGCAACCACCGGCCTGTTCGCACCGGACTGTTTGCGAACGCTATTCTTCGAGTTTGAGCAAGACGATTGGGAAGAAGATCTCGCCGCGTTCTGGCACACCGATGTTCTGGTCGCCGCGAACCTCACTGTGGATGGCAAGACCTACCACGACGTCGGCGTCAGTTTTCGCGGCAACAACTCGTTCACGGGTGTACCCGCCGGACTGAAGCGATCGCTGTCATTGAAGATGCACTTTGCGCATGAGCAAGACCTGCTCGGCCAACGCTCAATCAACCTGCTGAATTCGAACGAAGACCCGACCTTCCTGCGCACGGTGCTCTACCTCGAAGTCGCGCGTGACTACATTCCCGCGGTCCGCGCCAACTTCATACGCGTAGTCATCAATGGCGAACTATGGGGCATCTACGTCAACCAAGAGACGTTTAGCCGCGAGTTCGAGAAGCATGCCTTGGCTGGACCGGGCACACGCTGGAAGTCACCGAACAACTCGACCGGTGGCGGCATGAGATTCCTTGGCGAGGATCTCGATCTCTACAAGCGGTGGTATGAGATCAAGGGACGCAACAAGAAGTCCGCTTGGCGCGCCCTTCGCGAAGCAACCAGAACGCTTTGCGAGACGCCGGCCGAACAACTCGAAGCGGCGCTAGAAGAGCACTGGGAAGTTGACGCTGTGCTCCGCTACCTCGCGATCGACATGGCGCTGCTCAACTACGACGGCTACTGGCGCGATGGCGCGGACTTCTATGTCTACCGCAACGCCAACGGTCGCTTTCTTGCGACACCGCACGATGCCAACGAAGGCTTCCGCGTGCGCCCGCGAAGTGATGGTTCCCAACCGGACCCGCTGACGGCATGTGACGACCCCAACAAGGCGTTGCGCCATAAACTGCTCGCCGTCCCGGAACTGCGCCGCCGCTACCTGTCGTATGTCGGCGACATCGCGGAGAAGTGGCTCGATTGGGACCACCTGGGCCAAATCGTAGCGAAGCACCAGCAACTGATCGCCAAGGACGTCGCCCGCGAAACCCGCAAACTCGACACCACCGAAGCCTTCACGACCGGCGTTCACGGCACCCGCCCCACCGAACGATATTTGACGTTGCCCGCAACAACGATCAAGGGCTTCGCCGCACAACGACGCGCCTTCCTGCTCGGTCATCCGGAAGTACAACGCGCTCGCAAGCAGTAGACACGCTGACGTCGCACGTGCGCAGACGCTGCCTTGCACCTATTCTGCCCACGTGAAACCCCTCCCATGTGTCTGTGCGGCCTGGCTAACTCTGACGGCGCTAGCGGCCAACTCCCCCCCGCAAGAACCGACCGCCACGATTGCGGTCGACGTTGCTAAGTGGCTAAAGAAACCACCAGAGCAACGCCAACGTCACGCGCCACAACAACCGCTACCGAAGGCATCGATCGCGGCCGTCACGAAGGCGGTATGGACGACACTAAAGAAGGAGGCGCTCGCCGCTCGCAAGGATGAGTTCGCGCGCAAGGATATGGCCAAGGATGGAGCGGTGAAACTGCTGACGGTAAAGGTCGCCGACAGAGAGATGAAGGTGCTCGAACGCACCTTCGGCAAGGCGCCCAAGAATGGCCACAGCCTCTGGATTTCGATGCACGGTGGCGGCGGCACAACCGCCAAGACGAACGACGGCCAATGGCGCAACCAGATTCAACTCTACAAGCCCAAGGAAGGCATCTACGTCGCACCGCGCGCGCCAACCAACACGTGGAATCTCTGGCACCAAGGTCACATCGATGACCTATTCGATCGCTTGATCGCCAACTACGTCATCGAACGCGGCGTCAATCCGGACCGCATCTACTTGATGGGCTACTCCGCCGGCGGCGATGGCGTCTACCAACTGGCCCCGCGCATGGCGGACCGCTTCGCCGCGGCATCGATGATGGCAGGCCACCCCAACGGCGTCTCAATGCTGAGCGTGCGCAACCTTCCGTTCATGATCTGGATGGGAGCCAAGGACGGCGCCTATAAGCGCAATGAGATGGCTGCACTCTGGGGCAAGAAACTCGAGGCATTGGCCGCAGACGATCCGGGCGGCTACGAACACGAAACGCACATCGTCGCCGGCAAAGGCCACTGGATGAATCTCGAGGACGCGGCGTCGATACCGTGGATGGCGAAGCGCACGCGCAACGCATGGCCAAAAAAGGTCGTGTGGCACCAGACTGGTCGCGTGCACGACCGCTTCTATTGGTTGTCGGTGCCGACCGGGCACGCCAAAAACGGTCAGACAATCCGCGCCGAAGTTGTCGGCCAAACGATCACCGTGGAAACCGAGGGCGTCCAACACGTTCGCTTGCGACTCAGTGACGACCTATTGGATCTAAACGAAGTGATCACCGTCACGCGCAACGGCAAACAGGTCTTCGAAGGCAAAGTCACGCGCACGGCCCTGGCGATCTACGAATCGCTGAGCGAACGACTCGACCCCAGCAGTGTCGCGTCGGTCCTCCTCGAAATCGGCCAATAAGCGGCGCGCGAGCGGCAGCGAAGCCCAACTCGTGGCCACACTCACGCCGTGCCTTGCACACCGACCAGCACCGATACGCCCGGCAACATTCAAAACAGCCCGGAGCCCAATCGACCTCCGTAAACCCCCGAGGTCGCAGACAAAGCGAATACCGCTGGCCTTCTGAAGCAACGGCCCGCACTTTGCTACACACCGGTGCAGTAAGTTCCCCCAAACCGGTTCTCCCCCGTTCGATGCCTATCCCCGCCCGCGCCATGAACGTCCGCCTCCTGGCCCCGCTCGCAATTGTGCTAACGATTGCGATCACCACCCTTAGTTCCTGCCTACAGACACGTTCAAGCCAATCGCTACGTGCCCGTAACAGTCTCACCGCCTCCGGTACCACGAGCGCGATGACGACCATGGGAACGCAGGCGCACTACGACAAGGTGATGTCGAGTGCATTCTGTGCGAGTTGCCATCCGGCGATCTACGCCGAACACGAACTCAACACTCACGGCCGGGCCTACACCGATCCAGAAGTGCGCATGGCGACCGGCCACTTCCAAACCGCCAGCTGCATCCAGTGCCACACACCGCGACCGATCTTCGAAACCGGCATCGGCAACAACCCACAGCGCCGCCATTACGGCCTCGAAGACGGCAACTCTTGCATGACGTGTCACTGGCAGCAGGACACCGACTACTCACAGTTCGTCGGCGGTCCCGACTGCATGTCGGCGTTCGATCCGCGGGTCGGCGAAGTGGATGCATGCGCCGTCTGCCACAAAAACCACGGGACGCCCTACCAATGGGAAAAGTCACCGAACGGCAAGGCCGCTGGCCGCACTTGCATCAGCTGCCACATGCCGCGCATCGAGCGCCCGATCGCCGTCGGCGGACCGGTGCGACGCGTCTACTCGCACCGCTTCCCGGGTGCCCGCGATGAAGCACACGTCAAGCGCGCCTACGACTACGAAGCGAAGGTCGACGGGAACGTTGCCGTAGTCATCATCGCCAACAGTGGCGCGGGCCACAACTTCCCAACCGAGTTGCGCCAGCGCTCGGTTGAGTCGCTGATCATCGTGCGCGATCCCGAAGGCAACGAGATCGCGCGGTCGCGCAAGGTCTTCCGCGATCCCTACCGCCGCCCGTATGGCATGACGCTGCCAACCAACACCCAGATTCCAAGCGGTGAAGAACGTGTGCACCGCGTGCCGCTGGGCATCGCCAACGGCACCGTCGAGTGCGAACTGCACTACAAGTTCTACTTCCCGATCGAAGACAACCACCCCGAGCTGGCAAGGCGCCTCGAGAAGCGGCAGTTAGTGTTCACCGACATCACGCCGAACATGGCGAAGGTCGAGTCGGACTACTACCCACTCGTTGCCACGCCAGAAGGCATTAGCGCGCGGCAAGCGAGCCCAAGTGACTTGGGCGAACTCGCCAAAACGGTGAAAGGCACGGTCAAGTTCGTGATCCCCGAAGGCGACTCGCCAGAAGTCATTCAAGAGCTCGTCACCTTGTTCAACTTTCAGATGCCCGAAGCCAACCGCAAGGCGATGAACCGCCTGGTTGAGATTGGCAAGCCGGCTGTGCCCGCGCTGATCGAGGCACTCGGCTCTTGGGACAACAAGACGTTTGGCAAGTCGATGAGCACGCTGCGTCGCATTGGCCGCCCGGCTGTACCGTTGCTGCGCCAAGCCATCACCAACGACAACCTCTACATTCGCCTGCACAGTCGCGAACTGCTCGGCGAACTACCCGTGCCCACCGACAAGGCCGCCTTCGTAGCGGAAGTCACCAAGGGACTAACAGCAAAGAACGCGCTCGACCGCGCCACGACCATCACACTGCTAGGGCGCCTACTTGCTCGCGATCAAGCGCCTGCGATCCGCGCCCTTCTCAGCGAGTTCGATCCAGATATCGTACGCGTCGCCGCGATGGCGCTCGCCGAACTTGATGACCGCGACAGCATCGTCGCGATCGAAGCCGCGATGCGTCGCAGCACGTTCGTCGAAATACACATCGACCTCGCCGGAGTCCTGGCGCAACTCGGCTCGACCGCCGGCGTGCCACTCTTGCTCGCCAACCTAGATTACGAGGACGACTTGATCCGCGAACTGTGCTTCGAACAGTTCGTGCGCATCACCGGCCAACACATGGGCTACGAACTCATGGATCTGCGCGAGCGCCGACTCGATGCGATCGGGCGACTACAAGGATGGTGGCTCAAGGACGGCCCGAGCTTCCAACTGCGCAGCTGGCCACGGCCCGACGTTGCGACCGACCGCGAAGCATTCCACCTAGTGAAGACACTGGGCGGCGGTGCCGGCTTGATCCCAGCAGCCAAAGACGATCAGGCCACCATCGATCGCATCCTCGCGCACGGCACCGATGCCTTGCCCGCGCTGATCCGCGGCCTCAAGTACCCACCTGGCTTCGCTGGCAAGCGCGCCTCGATCCTCGCGACCTTGCAACGCCTCGGCGACCGCCGGGCCGCCGCGTTCGTGCTGCCGATCCTGCGCGACCCGGTCTTCGGTGTCGCCCACTGGGCCGCCTCGACCCTCGAGCAAGTCGGTGACAAGGACTGTCTACCAGGCCTGCGCCGCTTCGAAGCCCGCGTTCGCCAGACTGCCCAACTCGGCAAACTGCCCGCAAACATCCCAAGTGGCGATCCACTGATCGCAGCTTCGGCACGAACTCGCCTGATGCTCGGCAACGAAGACGCGCGCACCGATCTGGTAGCACTACTGACTAGCGACGATGCCACCGCGCGCGCGACCGCGATCGGCGCGCTCGAACAGAAGTTCGGCGATCGCCGCGGCTACGACCCAGACGCGACGGCCGTCGAACGACTGCGGGCCGCCGCGCGCTGGATTGAGTAGCGACTTAGCCGAGTTGCCGCGGCGAGGACCGCGACAGCAAACCTGCCCCAAGACCTTCTTGCCCTTGCCCGCATACTCAAGCTTTGGGGTCGGGAAGAACAGGTGGCACCTCAGGTCACCCGCCCGGTCACCGCGCGT
>CALCZA010000062.1 GCA_937906475.1 uncultured bacterium | reverse complement strand
TGTGGAGCACCATCACGAAGGCCGCGTGAGTTGCCCGGATTCGAACCTACACCCGCTATATGGACCACCAGGGCAAACGCCGCCCTGAGCGGGAGGCGTCCACGCCAACTTGATAGAGATCTTGCACGGCGTCGTTGACTCGGGGCACGTGCCATTTGGAAGTTCGAGGCACTCACCGTCAAGGTCTTCCAAGATCGTCAAGCCCCACGACCCACCACCCGCGCCAACGTTCGGGCCTGGGAAACGGAGCAGCAAGCATTCGCAATCCTCAACGGGCATCGATTCAACGGACACAGGCTCCTCCATCGACGGCACTACTTCAGGACTGAAACCGAAGGGGATCGCCAGAAAGGCGATGAACGGAGTAAAAACGCTCTTCATTGGTCTACCTATCTTCCTTTGATACGGCTTCCGCCGATGACTCTACGATCTGGGTGACGCCCACAACCATGAGCGTTACGTGTGTTCTGATTTGATCCGAGTACGAGTCGATGCCCGCATGGTCGCCGGGATTGACGCGGCAGACATAGTGTCCTTCGTCGGTGTAGCTGCTACTGACCAACTGACCGAGAAACCTTGGTTTAGCTAGTAAATCAAGATCTCTTATCTCGCCCGGGGTGAGCTTCTTGAGGTCGTCTAACCTTGCGGTCGCCACTCGTTCCATTTGCCCCTTCGACCGCCGCTCCTCCATTACCTCTAAGAGCATCTCCGATCGTATTGCGCTGAGCACTTCCACAATTTTGGTCGTCGACCGAAACAGCGATTCGATGGACTTCCATTTTGAGTATGGCAAGTCGTTTACTGGCGGAAGCTCCAATCCATTGGCCCGTGCAAGTGACGACATCGACCGCCTGACAGGTTCGAACCTGGCAAGCATCAGGTCGGGGTTCGGCCCGGCCTTCCTCACTTGGACCTCCTTACCGGGCACTTGCGATCTCTGTGGATCCTGTTCGGCTCTTTCAGACTTGGCTGGGTTTGATGAGCCTACGGGATCGCTCTCCGCAGGAGCAGGCTTGGGATCATCGCTACCGCCTAGTGCGACGATCAAGACGACAGTCAGAACTACCGAACCGAGCAAGACTCTTGATCGCACTGTCATAGCTACCGTCCTATATGAGGCGTCGATTGCCAGGAGAAGGCTCCTGGATCTCTCCAAACCCTAGTGAGGCCCAATCGTATCGGCGCAATGCATAACACGCAACCACCGATTGACCTTCCCCGGTTTGGTGGACGGTCGAGTTACGCGGCCGAGGAACAGGTGGCGAGACATCGGGTCCTTCTGCAAGCGTTCGCGCACGATGCCGCTCAAACTATTGAACGACTTGCGCATGTCAGTCACGCCTGCTGCAAGATAGATGCGCGCGCCGCCGCCAAAGGTCAGCATGACTCCAGCACCTCAACCAGGCGACGCAATGCGTCGCCATCAAAGTCGTGCGGCACTTCGATGCCGTGATGATTGCCAGCGATCCCTCCGTGCCAACATGAGTGAGACACGAGTTCGTGTTGTGTTTAGTGTTGAGGG
>CALCZA010000061.1 GCA_937906475.1 uncultured bacterium | reverse complement strand
CCGCCTGGTGATCGGCTAGCGATTGCCGCTCAGCGCGATTGCCACTTACCGACCTGCGCTGGGGTTAGCGGGTAGCTTGTTCCCTCAAGCACCTCGGAGATCGTCACGCCACCTGGACGGCGTTTGTGCCCCCACTCCCAGACCGTGCGACCCTGACGATCGATTTCGAAGATGCGGCCGCATTGAGCTTCGGTGAGCAACCAATGGCCATCGGAGAGCAACTGCGCCTTGCCACCCATCTGAGTGTAGAACTCGCGCTCCCCCGCTTGCCCCTCACTGCCAGGCACCGGATATATCTGACGCACTTGATCCGTGCCCGGTTTGAGAGTCCACAGCCTGCTGCCGCCGAGGAATCTGCCGTCGAGGGAACCATCATTGTGATTGTCAAACACCGAGATCCAGCCATCGGCCTGGAAGTCCGGGTCGTGCTGGTTCATGAACGGCGCGTGCGCTGACCATTTGACCTTCTTGGTCTTTGGGTCGACAACCAAGACGGCGTCGATGTGCCGCAACGACACGAGCAAATCGCCAGCCGTGAACATCGGGAACTGAGCCGCCATGGTCGCTGACAATGGCTCAACATCGTTCATGTGTAGAACGTCCCACTGCCGAAGCTTGCCGACTCGCCAAAGCAAATCGCGAAGCTCTGAATCATGCACGGTCTCGAGCATGCTGACGGACTGCAGGATCTCACCATCGGGTGAAACTTGCAGTGCGCAGTCTTCAGCCAACGGCAGGTCCAAGCCGGCGAAGCGGCCATTGCGCTGGCTCTCGTTATCAACCCAGATAACCTCGCACACCCAGAAGTTGCCGGCGTCATCACGAGTGACCGAGTGATGAGTGCGTCGATTAACCTGCCAGACCACGTTGCCAACTGAGTCAAGCCGAACCAAGCCGAGGTATTCAATATTGAACAGCACGTCGCCATTCTCGAACAGGTAACTGCCGTGGATGTAGTTCGAACTCGTGTTGAAGATGCCGCGGCCAGAATCCTGGTGCGGCGATACGGGCCAGAGTTCTTCCGGGTTCACGTCCCACTTATGGAGCGTTTTGCCAGCACGGTCGATGACGCGCACGCCGGGAATCTCGTCACCGCCGGACCAGAAACTGGTCACCAACACGACATCCTGCTTGCGCCGCTGCCCCTCCGCGACGGACACGCCTTCCAAGTCATGCCGCGCGCGATGCACATGATTCAAACTCAGGTCGGGAGCATCCTTATCCTTGCGTTCGTATTCTTCGAGGGCCGGCGCCAACAACGTGTGTGGAAACCACTGGTATCGCGCCGCGCAGAATCCGTAGAGGACTGCGAGAAAGAGTCCAGAGAACAGGAAGGCGATGCGCGGCAGTAGATCCTTACCGCGAGGAGGAGGGGTGTCAGCCATGTGCTCGTGACTAGATTACTGTTCACTCCCCGGCTGGGCGAGCCTGTTACCGGTGCGCCAGTCAAAAGTGCGATCCGCAAGCGCTCACTATTCTCACGGTCGCGGCGGCCGTCGCCTTCGGGTTGCAGTAACTCGTCGGCTCGTTGCTCGGTTCGATCGCGGACTGATCCCGGGGCCGGGCGCTATGGTCGCAGCAGTGGGGCGATCGCAGTCGCGGCCAGTTCGGCAACGATCGCATAGCCGGCGTCGTTGCAGTGACCGTTGCGCACGAACAGTTCTGTGCGCGCCCGTGTCTTCAGTTCACGGTCGAAGCGGGCGCGCACCGCCACCAGGGGAGCGCCAAGGCGCTGCGCGACCTCGCGTTGAATGCGTTCCAGGCCGGGGTGCGGAAAGGGGTAGTCGAGGACGACGACCTTGATACCGCGTTCGGCGCAGATGCGTCCGATCTCGAGCATGTGCTGCTGCATGGTCGCGGCCCAGGGAGCGGCGCTACCGTCATCGTCATAGGCGGCGCGAAACACGACGTGCAACGCGCCGCGGACAGCGTCGTCGGTAACCCTGGCGGCATCGATCGCCGCGGTGAATTGCGCCCACGTCACTGCCTTGCGCACCGCTGCGATCCGGGCCCGCGTCAACGCGCGGTTACCGTCGAGCAGCGCCGCGGCGACCATTAGCTTGGCGGCCTGGTCGCCGTCCTGGCTTTTGAGGACCCCGGCGTAGCGCCGTGCAATGGTGGCGGATTGCGGAGGCAGCAACCGGCCGGCGAGGCGCAAGGTCGGCCGCGCGGCGCGGCGGAAGTCGGCGAACTGACCGAGCACGAAGGCGGCCTCCTGCGCGACCAACCAAGCCGTCACCGAGCGCGGTTCGATCTCGATGTAGGTGTTGGCGGCGGCCAGGGCCCGCTCGGCGTTGCCCGTGGCCAGTAACGCAATGATGTGATTCTCGCAGCCCGCCGGGTCGGCAGCGGCTGCCATGGCCGCGAGTGTCGTCAGCGCCGCCTGCGACTGCTCCGGCTCGCCGGCAGCGTTGGCTGCGACCGCGAGTGTCTTGTGCGCTGGCGCACTGTCGGGGTAGTCACGCACCAACGCCGCTGACTTGGCGAGCGCGGCCTTGTTGTCGCCGGCCAGCAGACCTCGTTCGATCTCGTCGATGCGGCGCTGCAGTTCTCCCGTGGGCAGCGGCGCCAGCGCCGGCGGCGGCTCGTCGGCCGCCACGAGGCCAAGCTCCTCGAGCAGGGCGAAGCCGGCCTCGACATCGAGCAGACTGTGCTCGCCGAGGCCGTTGCTGGCAGCCGGCGGTGGGTTACCCAGTTCCTCGCTGGTGCGATGCCACGAGTTGTCGCCGAAGCCAAAGCACAAGGCCAGCAGGCGCCCCGTGCGCCACCGCCACTCGAAGGTGCTGCCAACTTCGACCGCAACGTCGAACTCGCTCACGTCGACCGGCGCCGGTCGCGACCAGGTATCGTTGAAGGCCATCAGCAGACACAGCACCTTGGTCTCGGGTTGCAACAGACCCGGCAGCCGCCGCATCATGAAAGCGCTGTCCTTGCCTGCGCAGCCGCCGTTGACCACCTTGATGTCGCCGTGGCCGAGTTCGCGCAGACGGAGTTGCAACTGCGCCGGGTAGCTCTGCTCGGGTGACGTCGCGCCGATGCCGGCAGTGTAGCTGTCGCCGAGGCAGACCACGCTCGGACCGGCGGTCAAGGTCGGCATCGCCGCCGTGGTGCTGACGGTAACGGTGCTGACAATGACCGCGCCGAGTTGGAGCAGCAGTTCGAGGGCCACGAGGAAGGTCGCGACCGCGAGCAGAATCTTGCGCCAGAGCATCGGGGAAGACGTGTGCGGCAGCGAACGCGAAGAGGAGGCGGCGCTAGCCGGCGGCGATTGTCGCCGCATGCCCGGTCAGATCAAGACTGCAGGAGAACAACGTATGGCTCGGACCAGAAAGAGAGGCCTCGGCTTTATCACCCCAAGCGATGGCAAAAAAAGGCCCATGCGCAGTTGACGTTAGTGCCGCTAACTAATCATCGAACTTGCAAAGCACAGGCTTCGAGCTACTCACGACAAATCTATCCAGATTCCTTAGCCCTACGAACTGTTTGCAATCTGTATGTTTTTGTCTGCATAAACCAGTCAAGACATCACACCGATCACTGATCTTGCCAGGCCCGCGGCGGAGCGAATACAAGCTCGCCACACTATGCCTAGCAGAGTCGCTCGACGAGCTTGCCCAGCGCAGCCTTGCTCGTCCGGCAAAGGCCCACCATAGCAGCGAAACTGACGTTGCTGGGTCCGCGTTCGCCCAGGACGTCGAGAAGCTGAAGCCAGAGTGAGGCGGTCATTTCGGCATCCGCGAGCGCTCGGTGGAACGTGCCGTCATTGGGGAGAGCGAGGTATTCCACCAAGGTGCCTAGCCGGTGATTCGGAGCGTTAGGACAGAGACGTCGCGCAGCGAGCATGGAACAGGCCAAGCCGCCGGTGTGCTGGCGCCCGATGCGATCGTATTCCGCCTCCAGGAATCGCCGATCGAAGGTGGCGTTGTGCGCAACGAGATTTGAATCCCCGGCGAAGTCAAAGAAGCGCTGCATGACGAGTTCGCAGGGCTCGGCATCCGCGAGCATCGAGTTACTGATGCCGGTGTAGTTCTCGATGAAGGAGGAGATACGCCTGCCAGGATGCATCAGGGACTGGAAGCGGTCGACGACGACGCCGCCTTGGAGGCGTACAGCTCCAATTTCGATGGAGCGGTCTCCTTGAGCAGGCGAGAGTCCGGTGGTCTCGAAGTCGAAGACGATGCACGTTCGAGCGTCATCTGGAGCCAGCATGCCGAGACAGTACCGAGTATCGGCTGGGATACGCTCCCCTACTTCGGAGCATGGGTCATTCAAACTGCGACTCGCCGCACCCGAACGCCGCCACGCGCCACACTGCGGCCGCGTCAAGGCACGAGTAACAACTACTCGCCGCCACTCGGATCGGAGCCTGCATCCGCATCAGCAGGATCCGCTGGTCCGTCGGTGACGCAAACTCCGACCCCCGCAAACATCGACTCGATCGGAGTCCTAGTTCGCAGATGCTGCCAGTGCTCGGCAGGCAAGCCGCAGAATATTTCCAACCCTTCCTTGAGCGAAAGTTCGAAGTAACCACTCAAACGGGCCATGCCAGCGCCACATGGCGCGCTCGGGGTGCGTCCATCAAACGAGGGATAGGTCAGCCTGGGTGGCCCTAGCAGTATATAGTCTGCTTGGACTGAACCTGATGCGCGGCC
>CALCZA010000060.1 GCA_937906475.1 uncultured bacterium | reverse complement strand
GCATTCGCTCGCATCGTTGGCGTGACCTCGATCTCTGCCGAGGAGATTTTCCGTAACCTTGAGGAGTTGGCGGCAACCATCAACGCCCAGCTTGAATGGATGCGAGACGCTCGCAGTGCCGTGGTCGTGGCGCAGATCGAGGCCGATGAAGCCGCACTGGCGATCGAGGAACACGTGATTCAATGGGCCGCCGAAGTTGCGGTGGAGATTGAGGAGGCGAAGCGATGAAGCAGGGCTACTACAAACTGAGCATCAAGCGGGACATCAAGCCCGCCGATGGGCTATCCGTGATGGAGCAGATCGGCGCGTGCGTGATGCTCGTGGTGACTATCTATGGCGGCATTCTGCTCATGGGGGTGATCTGATGAGCGACCCAGACACCAAGATCGCCAAGTTCGGCAGCGAGTCGGGTCACTGGTACAACCAGCACGGCGAGCTCGTGCAGCGTGTCCAGATGGCGAACGGCAAAGACTGGACAACGCCCACACTCAGGCACGCCCGCAAGCTGGGGCTGGTCTGTGGCGTGACGACAGTCATCAAGCTCATGCACGCGGAGCAACTGGTGCGGTGGCGCATCAATCAGCACACGCTGGCAGCTCTGACCCTGGACCGTCAACCCGACGAGTCGGATGCGTCATATCTGGCGCGGGTAGCTGCCGACGCCAACACGCACGGGCGCCAGGCAGCCGAGGAGGGCACGCGCATACATGCAGCCATCGAGATGCACATGCGCGGCGAGGCGTACGACCCGCAATATCAACCGCACGTTGACGGCGTGGTTGCTGCGCTCGATGCGAACTGTGGACCCGATGCCGCATGGCTACCAGAGCGGGGCGTCGTCCATCGCTGGGGGTTCGCAACTAAGGCCGACTGCGTGAGCGAGAAGAACGGCTGGCTCGTAGACTTCAAGGGCAAGGACTTCGGACCCGACAACGTGCCGATGAACACCTACGAGGGGCACGCGATGCAGCTCGGCGCAACCCGCGCATGTATCGCCCCCGAGCTGCGGTGCGCGATCCTCTACGTCAGCCGCGACCACCCCGGCCTGACATCATTCGTCGAGGTGCCGGAGCCAGGACTGCAACGCGGTTTGGCTATGTTCAGAGGCCAGCTAGCGTGTTGGCAAGCGAAGACAGGACACATCCCCGAGTGGGCAGAGGGAGCAATCTAATGGAACACATGCAAGCATTCTGGAAGGCATTTCTGGCCGCGCAAAAGTCGATGCGCGACCCATGCAAGGACACGACCAACCCGCACTTCCGCTCGAAGTTCGTCAGTCTCAAGGGCGTCGCCGATGCGGTGCGCCCATGCCTGCACGACGCGGGCATCGTGGCGACGCAGATGATCGACTACGACGACGCTGGCACGTTCGTGCGGACGGTGCTGGCCCACACTGGTGGCGGCAGTATCGAAAGCAGGTGCCCGGTGATCTGCGCCAAGTCGAATGACCCGCAGGCGATGGGGTCAGCGATCACCTACGCCCGCCGGTATGCGCTCGCAGCAATCTGTGGCGTGGCACCCAGCGACGACGACGACGACGGCGAGTCTGCCGTGCGGCCACCTGTGAAGAAGAAGGCAAAGCCAGCAGGCTTACCGAAGCCGCAACCGTTCGACAGCGTCGAGCACGCGCTAGAATCACTGGGACGATGCGCCGACAAGGGCAGCGTCAACATCTGGACACCACGAGTGCGGGCTTCCGGCTACACCGGCATAGACCGCGACAATCTGATCGAGGCAATGAACGAGCGACTGGCTCAGTTCGAGGGATAACACATGGCAAACTACAACCGCGTCACACTCATCGGCAACCTAACCCGCGACATCGAAATGCGGGCAACTCAGGAAGGTATGCATGTCGCCAAGTTCGGCCTGGCGATCAACCGCAAGGTGGCGTCGCAGCTCGGCGGAACCCGGGAGACGACCTGCTTCGTTGACTGCACGGCGTTCGACAAGTCTGCCGAGCTGCTGCACCGATACGTTCGCAAGGGTAGCCCGCTGTTCGTCGAGGGGCGGCTCGAGTTCTCCACATGGGAAGCCAAAGACGGCGGCGGCAAGCGCAGCAAGTTGTCGGTGGTGGTCGAGAACTTCCAGTTCCTGAGCGACGGCGAACGCAGCGAGCAGGCACCAAAGCGCCAGGCCACCCCCAAGGCTCAGGAAGAGTATGGCGACATCCCGTTCTAGTGTGC
>CALCZA010000059.1 GCA_937906475.1 uncultured bacterium | reverse complement strand
TCAAGCCTGGTCCGCGATGGACTTCAACAGGCAAGGGGTAAGGTTAATGGCATTGCCCCCCAGGGCGGGGTGTGGCTCGCCGGCTGGAAGGTCACGGAGTGTGACCTCATCGCCTTGACACTGCCTCCTAAGTGCATCACGCATTCCTCGGCGCGAACTTGTTAGTTCACGCCCAATGGATATTGTCCGCTTGGAAATCTCGCCGATTTCTTGCCGACCTCAGTGATGATTATCTCCCGTGCGACGCGAGACACTACGCAGGGGCGCAAGAGCAACCAATCCAGACCTATGCGCTCATACTCCTACATCTTGCCCAATAGCCTCTCTTCGCTATTTACGCCGGCCCTGACTTCGCTCTCGCTGCTTATTGGCACAGCTTCGGCGCAGGTTGTGTTGCCGCCTGGCTCGCTAGCATCTCCCATTGGCATCATCGCTGATCACCACGACAAATTGTGGATCAGTGAATCAGGAGATGGCACTGGCACCACCGGACAGGTCTCTCGATACCACCCGGCCACTGGTATTTTGCAGGTCGAACTATCAGGCTTTCCCTCCGAGTTACATGAGGGGCAGCCAACGGGTGTGCACCACCTTGCGTGGGACCCTAGCAATGTCCACGCTCTCAACATTGCGATGGGTGGCACGAATGGCCATCTGCAGACCTGGGACGTGAGCACCGGAACGCTGATGCCCGGCCAAGATTTCGACATCAGAAGCTATTCGCTGGCGCAGGGCTTGCCGACGGGTGCCGGACAACCGGACTCCAACATCTACTCCGTGGCAGTGGATGCCGCAGGCGATCACTACGTCGTAGATGCGGGCGCCAACGCCATTATCAAAGTCGACACCACGGGCGTGATGTCGATCTTTGCGCAGTTCCCTAACTTTCCGGTGCTTGGCCCTCCTTTCGTTGGCCAGCAAGCCGTTCCGACCAAGATCCTCTGGGATGGTGCCGGTGGGTTCTGGGTCTGCAACCTGACGGGTGGCCCGTTCTTCGCTGGGGTCGCGAGCGTCTTCCACGTCGACTCTGCCGGGGTTGTGGTTCCAATCCAAACAGGCTTCACCACCTTGGTGGACATGGCGATCGACCCGACGGATGGCAACTTAGTCGTGCTCAGTTGGGGGCAGTTTGATTTGAACAATGGCTTCCTCCCCTTCACGGGAACGATCACTAAGCTCACCAGCACGGGGCCGCAAGCGATCGCGAGTGGCTTGATGCTGCCGACTGGTATGGCTTACACCAGCAATGGCGATCTCTACGTGCACTCCTACGCGCTGGGAAGCCTTGAGAAGATTCCGTCGGCTAACGCGAACTCCTACGGCACGGGCTGTGGTTCTCCAGCACTAGTGATGACGCCAACCGGGATGCCCGCAATCGGCGGAATGGCATCGGCAGCGATCCAGAACGCTCCAGGTCCTCAGACCATTGGCGCAGTCGCGCTTGGCTACAGTAACACCACAAGCATCGGCGGCAGCAGCCTGCCAATGGACCTTACCAGCCTCGGCATGCCTGGCTGCCATTTGCTGCAAAGCGGTGAGGCTCTTGGATTGGCGTTGACGCCCAATCTCGGCACGGTGCTGCAGTTTGGCATCGCCATTCCAAACGACACACTCCTGCTTGGCCTGCATTTCTACACCCAGGCCTATTGCTTTGCGCCTGGCCAAAATGCGTTTGCAGTCATCGTTAGCAACGGCGTCGATTGGATCGTCGGCCATCCCTAGTCCGCCAGTAGGCAAATGGTCTTCGCAGCCCTTGAGGCTGTGACTGCCGCCGGCTAACGGCCTCTCCACTGCTTGCCTTGGCTCATCAGCCGAGGCAAGCCGGGCTGCACCATCGGGCCGATACTGATCGACAACGATGAGATGCCAGAGCGCACGGGGCGGCCATGGTGCCGTGCCTCTATTGATCTCTGACTGCGGCTTGGAACGGCCTTCGCAGGTGCTCGGCCGCCTGCCCCGCCGCATGCCACACAGGCGCGATCGAGCCCGGCACCTGGATCGCTGCGGGCCACCGGCTAACACCACAGCAACGCAGACACATCAGCACTGCCACGGTGATTGTGCGCGGCACGTCGCTGAGTCATTGACCGGCAAGACCTCCACAGGACGCCGCAGGACCACGGCGATGGCGAATCTCACCGCAGCACCGCAACCCATGCAGCCGAGTCCATGCCAATAGCTGCGGCATGGCTAGGGCCGATAAGACCGGCCGGACGGCAGAGATGGCCGCTCCGACAACGACCTTTCTCCCGGGGGGTCTTGAGTTGCGAAGCGCGCCTCGTCGATCAATGTAGACATAATGACATCGTGGCTCTTCAGGATCACGCCTAGCGCCTTTGCCATCGCTGCCATAGCTGCGCCAGCCTTGGCACAGGGGGCCTCGACACAATGGTCGCAGAATCCTGTCGCCGACTGGCTCGGCGGCAACACCCGCTTTGCATTAGACTTATCTTATCGCGGCACGCTGCCATCTGTCACTGGCAAGCCAATGGGGCTCGGTGCACTTGGGTTTGACCTCCACCACGTGGTCTCAACCGCCACGCGCGACGTCGGAACGGTGACTGCGCAGGGTTATCTACTTCGATTTGATAACGCGAATATGCGGCCAGGATTTGCCGAGGGCCCCGACGACTGGGACTGGACCTGGCGCATCCTGACGTTCAACTACACAGCACTCACCGATGGCTGGCTGAACATCAAGGCCGGTCATTTAGAGATGCCATATGGCCTAGAGTGGACATTCGACTCGAATGGCACGCTTCGCGATTATCAACTGAGCCCGAACCTTGGCCTGAAAGCAGACTGGGGTGTCAGCGTGAATGGTGTGCTCCCAGATTTCGAATACGAGGTCTCAGTGACGCGCGGCATTGGCATGGAGATCCGAGACATTGGCGACTCCTACGCGGTCTGCGGACGCGTCGGCACGCCTAGCGACCGCCAACTAGTAATGGGGCTGTCAGCCTTCCACGGCGATGTCATTTCGCCGGGCCCACTAGTCAATCGCACGCGCGTCGGCGTCGATGTTCAGCGCCAGCTTGGGGCGTGGACGTTGCTTGGCGAGCTTTCGGTAGGCGACGATAACGATGACGCGCGGACACAAGCCATCGCCGAGTTGAACTGGGTCAACAACGACGAGACGCTCATGGTCTACCTGCAAGATATTGGCCGATGGCGAGAGTCATCAGGCAACACCGACAGCCTAAACCGACTAGCGCTCGGCGCGCAGTATCGGCCGGACAACAATTGGGACCTGAGTGCAGAACTGCGCCAAGACCTTGAAGTCTTTCCAGACGCTGAGCGCGTCTTCACATTGGTGGCGCAAGTTCGCTACCGCTTCTAATCATCGGATCCCACAGATGCGCACCATGTTTATGCATGTGATGCTTGGCGTCGCCACCACGTTCGCCACCGCAATCTCGCTGAAAGCACAAGCGTTTTGCGCGCTGCGCGATCCAGTGCGGCACATCAAACTAATGCACGAACGACCGACCGAGTATCGGTCGCTCGTAGCGAAGATTGACGAAAGCGTTCGGGGCGCGGTCTCCGAACTACTGCCTTTCACTCTTCACGCTCGCGAACTGGGCAGACACACACTCTACGTCCTGACCGAAAAAGGCAGCCCCAATGGCTACCTGCACGCTCGATCCGAGGCTTCGCCTTGGGGCATGGTCGAGGTTGTGTGGTCGCTTGACGAGAATCTCCACGTGCGTGCGTTTCGCTTTCAGAGATGCCGTGCTCCTGGACGACCGCGTTTCGAATCAGAGTCCTTCCACAATTGGATCGAGGGCCAATCATTCACAGACCTGTTGGATGCGCTTGATGACCGAGGACTGGTCCTGTCAGCGAAACACAGGAAGCGATTCGCCGGCGAAGAACGCCTCGCAGTCACGATTATCCGATCTGCTCTCAAGGCCATCGCGGTCACAGACCTAGCCTGGGGCACGAACATCGCGGAGCGACGCTTGACTTCACTGCTTGCAACTACTTGCGGCGCCGAGCGATTTAAAACCCACCTGCGGAGAGAACACGAATGCGTCGTTATCGGACTGAACAAGACAGGTAAAGAAGTCGGGCGCGCGGTGCGAGTCTTAGAAGATGCGAACCAGGTTTCAGCAGGCCGGATGATCGTCTTCGACACAGACCGTCGCGTGCTATTTGAATCGACTCTACCCCGACCGCAACAGAACATCGTGGCCGCCGCCCCCATGGCGGAGTCTAAGCCGACCAGTAAACTCGATGCACGGAAGCGCGCGACGCTAGCCGCTTATGACCAGTGAGAATGTCGATCCGGGTTCAATGTGCATTAGTACTCATACTGGTGTGCGCAGGCGGCATTTTTCTGACTGGCTGGATTGCAGCTAGTTTCAGGGATTACAATGAGCGTCGCCAGCAGATTGGCCCTGATTCGATTACGCATCAGCAGGCAGTGCGACTGCAAGATCTCGGTGGTCAGTTTCTGCTCACGGCGGATTTGGTTGTCGGGAGCGGCGAATCCTTCCTAGCCGAGGGAAACCACGAGCAATGCGAGTTAGCGCTGCGAGTGCTCGATTCGATCATCCTCACACAACTAGCCCGAGGCTTCGGCACTAGCATCGAGTCGCTAGGCAAACTGTTTCGGCAGATTGACCAAACCGTCCAGAAGGCGGCGTCTACTGACGGCTCAGATAGAGAGGCTCAACTCAACCAACTCCTCAGTCAGCTTGATTACTCAGCTGCCAAACTAATCGATGAGCTTAAGCACCTAAAGCAGGATCTATCGATCGTCGCCATGCAGCGCGAACAAACGTTCGACGATGAACAGGAAGAGATGCATAGCAGGATGACATGGAGCTTCATCGCCTACCTGCTAATGCTGCTCCTAATCTGGCGCTTCCAGGTCCGAGCCCTTGTGGATCCGGTGGTCGAACTCTCGATCGCAACTGAGCGAGCGCGCCTCCAGCAGGGTTCACTCGGCGTGACACCGTCTGGCCCCAAAGAAACCCAGCGCATGACCGTGTCTATCTCAAAGCTATTCGACCGATTGCGCTCTGAGAATCAGCGCGTAGAAGAAATCGTGAGGATACGCACGAGTGAATTAGTCGCCGCCGACAGCGCAAAAGATGAGTTCCTTGCAACGGTCACTCACGAGCTACGGACACCGTTAAATGGGGTGATTGGCATGCTCGACATGCTTACATGCGAACCGCTGCCGGCTGCACAGCAAGAGGTTGCGCAGATAGCTGCTGCGTCGAGCCACCACCTCAAGCGCCTAGTCGACGACATACTAGACATCACCAAAATCGTGGCGGGTCGAATGCAACTTGAGTGCGTCCCCGTAAACATCGATGCGTTGATCAAAGAAATCGTAAGTTGCATGCACCCCATCGCGGCTAGCAAGTCGGTGCTGCTAACATCCGAAATATCGCCAGATGTCCCAGCGACGATCAGCAGTGACCCGCTAAGGCTTCGCCAAGTGCTGTTCAACCTCGTCGGCAACGCCATCAAATTTACCAATGAAGGCCACGTAAAAATCATTGTAGAGGTCCAAGACGCCCCCGATACGATCGGCTTGATTCAATTCCACATTTGCGACACGGGCATTGGTATATCGCCATCTAACGTAGAGAAGATATTCCAGCCATTTGCGCAAGCAGACAGCAGCACAACCCGTCGCCACGGCGGAACTGGCCTAGGATTGACAATCAGTCAACGGTTAATCAGCCTGTTCGGGGGACGCATCGAGGTCGAGAGCACGCCCGATGTAGGCAGCAAGTTCTCAGTATTGCTCCCTTATTCGCCAGACGGCGCAATTACGGCAGACACGCCCCCGTCAGCGGATCAAGTCACACCGAAACACGCGGCTACTTCAAGCGAAGCGACGACAACGCGTGGCGATTCGGACACCTGCAGCCGAGTCCTAGTCGTTGACGACAATGTGATAAATCAAATAGTCGCCCGCAGAATGCTAGAGGCTTCGGGCTACGAGGTGACGGTCGCTGACGACGGTCGCGCAGCCTTGCAATGCGCAACGACGACGGCATTCGGCCTAGTCTTGATGGACCTACAGATGCCCGTAATGGGAGGCACGGAGTCGATGCGCGAACTCCGCGTGCTTGAGAATGCCGGTGGACTACACCCTGACTCGCGGTTCCCACTACCGATTCTGGCGTTAACCGCCAACACACTGGATCAAGTTCCCTTGACGAGTGATCCGGACGGGTTCAACGAGGTACTCAGCAAGCCAATCAGACGTGACCGCTTGCTGGAAGTGGTCGGTAATTACTGTCCTCTGGCCGCTGCTCGACATTAGACAAAGCCAACGACCGGCAATCCCACCCGATCCCCAGCCTCACACCCAGGCATGCCGGCGGTGAACCCACCTCGACCTGGCTGGTGCGATCAAACCTCACCAAGCCACAGCACCGGCAAGGCTTGAGTTCACGCGATCAGATGCCCCCAGATCACGTGACAGTGCTCATTACTGCTGGAGCCTGCGCTCGCGCTCGTCTCGCATTACCGTCCACGCAATCTGCCGCAGGTCTTTCGCCGTAACACTGTCCACACGGCGGAACGCTCGCGGCATCGACTCATTGGCTCGAGGGTCGGACCCCATGATGGTTGCATGCAGGATCACAAGGGCCAGATAGCTGCCGAGCAAGCTCGGGTGCTCTCGATCTTCGTCGTAGAGATCAAGATCTGGACGACGGTCGCGCACTCGCAAGAATGCACTACCAACAGGCGCCAACTGCACCCCAGAAGCGTCCGCAACGCGACGATGGGCCGCGACGATGTCTTGCAGCGAAAGCCAACCTAGACGCTCGTAATCCCAAGCCATGAACAACAATGGCACCGCTCCCGCGTCCCGAACTCGCGCGATCAAGGCTGCTGCATTCTGTTCAAATGCCTCGACCGTGCTCTCTGGAATGTCCCCTTGCAAGATCACTAGATCGTAGTCGCCCTCATCTAGTTGGCGGCCAAGGCGACGCCGCGCAGCATGCGTAGCCAGGGACGCGCCGCCCTGCACCGAAGGACGCACCACGACGCCCTCCTCATTACCACCGAGCATGTCTTGGAGTGGAAACCACAAGCCACCATTCCAGAACGTGAAGCTATTGCCAACCATCAGCGTGCGCTGCGGAGGAACCTCTGGCGCGGAGCCAGGCAGTGTGCAACCACACACTACGCACAGCACAAGCAATACGACTGCCACACTTGGCCAACGGACTGCGGTAGCCACTTCACTTCTGCTCATGACTACATCATGCACCGCGACCCTGACGAGCAAACCTCTTCCGCAACTGGTTGCTGGCGATGCGCAAAGTTGGTGATGCTCGCGCGCGTGTTCGGGGCCGGGAGATCGAACGCCTGCAAGCCGGAGTTGCGACCATCGCAGTCGGGCCGGGAGGCCCAAGTCGCGCCGCCACCCCCCGCTAGCAGTGCCCACAAGGACTGGCCAATGAGGCCGGACACATCCCGCTGGCCGATCCCGCTGGCCGACCCCGTCGGTAGCCGGCGCCAAACTGGAAAACACCTGCCAAATCTTGAGACTGCTCGGCATCGCTACTAGGGCATTTATGCATAAACGTTACCAGGCCGCATATGCATACGATTTAGTGCGGTCACTCACGGCCAACTAGGCCGCAAGACTGTTCCGATGCACGAGGCTTCCAGGTAAGAAATTGCCAGGGCCTCGGCTCGCATCGAGGACCTGCCCAATACGCACTAAAGCCACACTGATGCCCTAACCCAACTCTGCTAGCCACCCTCTGGCGCACGCGACAATTGACTAGCTGCCTTCACAGAAGACGATTACGAAGATCTGTCCACGTAGAATCATGTGTCATGCTCTCACAATCTGCGCCTTTCTGGCTTTCGCTGCCAGCCTTCAAGCGCAAGATCCTAGCGGCACATCTGCGACCCTTGGCCCGGGTAATTTCTACCTGCCCCCCGAAGAACCGCTGATCGACAATCTCCGCTTGAACGGGGATATCTGGACCAACTTCACTCACGACTTCCCGACGGACAAGTCGGGATTCCTGACCATCATGGGCATCGACAGCCACAAGGTGTTCAACAACGGCCATCGCGACATCGGTACCGCAGTGGTTCAAGTCTCCGCTATGCGAGCGGATGGCCTGCCTAAGACGCCGCCCCTGTTTGATGACAACCACGACTGGGCCATTCTGTATCGCAGCATTTGGTTCAACTACACTGGATGGTCCTCTGAAGGGGTCTCGATTCGAACGGGCCATATGGAATATCCATATGGACTTGAGTGGAACGACAACACAGGCGGCACCCTTCGGCAGGTCCTGACCGCAAGGACCCTGGGCAGCAAATTGGACTGGGGCGTGACCGCCAACGGAGAACTAGAGAACTTCGACTACGAAGTGGGCGTCTTCCGAGGATCTGGCAATGAATACCGGGACTTCGGTGACAACTACGCGGTGTGCGGCCGCATCGGAACGCCGAGCACAAATAACACTGTGCTGGGACTATCAGGATTCTCCGCCCGGAGACCTGGCAAAGGCGGCCTCCAAAATCGCTGGCGCGCTGGCGTAGATGCCGTCGTGCGGCTTGAGATGTTCAACTTGATGGCCGAAGCCAACTGGGGGCAAACAGATGGCATCGAAAGTTGGAACGGGCTAGCGGAAGCAGGGTGCTCATCTAATAACAATAGAATAACATCCTATGTCCGTTGCGAATGGACAGGAGGCGAACTGGCTCGCGGAGGTGACACCAACACCTCAACGCGCGCCGTCATCGGCGCGGCCTTCGCAACCAGCGACAGCACCCAGATCAGCCTGCAGTTCCTTAACGACATCGAGCCCCCCCAAGGAACTCCTCACGCTCAATTTCTCCAAATACAGTTCCGCACACGCTTCTAAAGATGATGCGCAGCACACGAACATATCACCCATCAATGCCATCCCCACAAATCAGATCCTGCTTAAACATAAGCATTTGGATTCTCGCGCTGTGCACACCGACACTGGCGCAGATCCAGACTTATTGTTCCCTACGCGACCCCCAGCGAACGCTGGGGTTATTGCTGCCGGAATATCAAAGCTACCGATCGATTGTCCGAACCATCGAAGCGCGCGAGCGAAAGAACATCTGTAACGAAGTCGGGTTCGGCCTGCATTACGACGAACTGGGCCGCCACACCCTCTATCGCGTCATCAACAAGCAAGGCGAAATTGTAATCGTCAATGTGCGCACGGAGCCTTACGCCTGGGGCCTTACGGAAATCGTCTGGGTCATCTCGCCCGCAGGCGAAATTCTAGATTACCGATTCCAACGGTGCCGATCTCGAGCCAAGCATCGCATCGAATCAGAAGAGATCAAGAAACTCATCCGTGGCTACTCTATTCCAGAACTCAAGAACGCACTGGATAGTGAAAGTCGAGGGCTCTCGAAGGGCCTCGTTGCATTAGCGCGCAGTGAAGCTGACTTGCTTACCTGCGTCATTCGCAGCGGCATCACGGCCCTGGCCACAACAAGGCAGAGATGGGGCGACATCATGCTCAAGGCAGTCAATACGAAGATTGCACAAACCTCATTCGGCAAGGATGCAATAGTCGCCGACCTACCAATAGCATCTCCAAAACGCACACTAGGAGTAGCCCCGAATGGCGAGGCGAATGCCAAGAGGGATAACGCTCTGCTCTACCGGGTAAGCAACGCTGCCAACAAGCAACTGGGCATCATCGTATTCTTGCCCGCGCGCATCCACGAGCAACTGCGATGGAGTTGGTGGCTCATCGACAACGACGACAAGATTCGCGGACTGCGCGTCGCTGGCAGCGGCCGAATCGCAAGCACCAGCGCGAGACTGGCCGCCATTCTAAGAGGCGAGTCGGTGGCTCTGAAGTCTAAGCAATCAGAGCAACGCGCCGCGGCCCAGGCGATCAAAATTGTGAGGCAAGCTCGCGAGCTTCGATAATGACGTTTCGCGCACTAATTGGCTGCATTCTCTTCGGCACTTGTGCGCTGGGCTTCTTGCTGGTGTCTTACTATTGGTCACGGAACGAATCAGTCACTCTGATCCGGGCAGAACAGGGGCAGATTTCATTATTGGTCAACAGCGCTGAGGACATGAGGCGCCAAGCCCAGGTCGCAGTTCGCATGATGGACTTGGCTTACTCACAAGAGACCAAGCCGGGCTTAATAAACAACTCAACACACCTGCTGGCCGAAGCCCTCGTGCACCTAAGAGAGCTCAAGGCTTTTATCACCACCTGCGAGAGCCGCCCCTCACCACTCGGAATCAGTGCAGAATGCCGCGCGTTTTCCGGCACTCTTGACTCGCTTGCTCAACTGATCGAAAAAGGCATGGTGGCCGGCAGTTCTGAGATCTCACCGGAAGAACTCGACCCCTCGATCCTCTTGTTTGAGGAACGCGCGGAAAAATTGGTCGAAAGCGTCAGAGCATCCGCAGCAACACTGATGCAAAGCGCCGAGCGGGAGCAGAAAGCCGTCGACCTCTATGGCTGGGTGGCGTCCATCGGCTTCTTTGCCCTGATATTGGCTGCTTGGCGAGCCGTCTCGAATGGCGCACTCATCCCCCTGCAAACGCTGACGCAGCGTGCGAACGATGCGACGGTCGACGGCGTCCCCATGCAGATGGAGCCAACCGGACCCGTCGAAGTCAGAAAACTGATCCAGAGCGTTGGTCTGTTGGTTCAACATTTGGGTGCAGCCAAAAAGCTACTTGCCGACCAAGATCGAGAGCAGTTGTTGATCCTCATGGACAGCATCGCGGATGGGGTTGCCGCGACAGATACATCTGGGGCTATCTTCCTGTGGAATCGTGCAGCCGCAGAGCACACCGGCCTATCGCGACGCGACGTCATCGGCAAGGACCTCCAGGAAGTGCTCGGACTTCAACAAAAGCAGCCGTCCCCCGGCAATGCGCGACTGCGTCTGGGGTCGGGTGCCCAAGAGAAGGGGGATTTCGAAGCGTCCATCGCTCTCTTCGGTGAAGGCGGAGGCAGGGTTGTAGCCTTCCGCGATATTCGCCGACGCA
This sequence comes from uncultured bacterium, assembly GCA_937906475.1. Lineage (GTDB taxonomy): Bacteria > Planctomycetota > UBA1135 > UBA1135 > UBA2386. The sequence goes on along the minus strand of CALCZA010000059.1, from coordinate 5,522 downwards.
TCACCGACGAACGCGACCTAGCGCACCGACAACGGCTCGAATCACTCGGATTGCTCGCGGGCGGGATCGCGCATGACTTCAACAACTACCTGACGGTCATCCTCGGCACGCTGGCGATGCTAGAAGACGAGGCAGCCTTATCCAGCGACCAACGGGACCAGGTGCAACTAGCTAGCTCGAGCATCGAACGCGCGGAGCAGCTGACCAAGCAGTTATTGACGTTCGCAACTGGCGGCGCGCCAGTTCGGGACTCGATCCCAGTCAACAAACTGTTGGACGACGCAATCTCCATCGCGTTGAGCGGCTCCCAGATCGTCAGCCACGTCGAGGCATCTCCGGGCTTACCACCAGCGAAGATCGATCCGGGCCAGATTTCCCAAGTCCTGCACAACCTGTTCCTCAATGCGCGTCAGGCGATGCCCAACGGTGGCAATATCACGGTCCGCGCGCAGTTGCTTGATGAGGTTCGTGATGGCCTGCAGCCCGGAGAGTGGATCGCTGTGACCGTCATGGACGACGGACCGGGCATGACGCCCGAAGTTACAAAACGCATCTTCGAGCCGTTCTACTCGGGACGAGGCAGTACCGGACTTGGCCTCGCAGTAGCGCACTCCGTCATTACGCGCCACGGCGGCACATTCCACGTGCGCTCCGAAATCAACGTCGGAACAACGTTCGAGTTCCTGTTGCCCACATCGCACGAACGCGTCACTGAAGATGCGCCGACATCACCGACCGCAAACCCCACCCACCTTCGCTTCCTGGTCATGGATGACGAACCAGACATTCGCAAGATGCTTGGCAGGATGATCGCCCACTTGGGGCACGATTTCGTCGCGGTCAACGACGGTGACGCAGCGATTGCGAGCTACACCGCCTCCGTGGAGCAAGGTTGCCCATTCGACATCGGGTTGTTTGATCTGACCATTGTCGGGGGCCTCGGGGGTAAAGAAGCCGCCAGTGCCTTGCTGACTAAGTATCCCGATGCCCGCTTGGTCGCCGTGAGCGGTTATTCAACAGACTCGGTGCTTGGCCAATATGCGGAGAATGGCTTCTGCGCCTCCTTGGCAAAGCCGTTCAGCCTGCACACCCTTAAGAAGACGATTGCCAAGGTCTCGAACCCCGAACTCTAGTAGTTGGACGACAGGGCTAGCAGCCCGTTGAAATCTCGATTCACTCACCAGGATCGTGCCAATCGCGCAGTTCTGCACCCGAGGGTCATCGCCGAATCCATCGATTCACCGGCGTTGCCGGGCACCGATCTGCATCGATGATCACGATGCCCGAGTCGTCAGCCGGAACGAACGCACCGGGCGCAACTGGAGCCGTCTCGACTAGCACAGACCTCGAGTCGCGAATCGGCCACAGCAACGCGACCAGCAGCACAGAGCCACAAATATCTGACCAATGAACCCGAGCGAATCCGCTGTAATCTACCTGGCATGCACCCCGTAGTTATTGGCGGCGGTGTCGCAGGCCTTGCATGTGCCGCGGCGCTCCAGCAAACCCGCATGGACACGCCAACTCTGATTGAGCGGCGGCCACTTGGCACGCATGCGGGGCTTGGCTTCCTGCTGATGCCTACCGGCATTGATGCGCTGCAGAAACTGGCGCCGGGGATCGACTTTCGAACTTCGGGGCAGGCGATCGACCGGATCGAGATGCGCTGCTTGGACGGCACCCTGCTCGCTGCGCAACGCTTGCAGTCAGCAACTTGCGTCAGCCGCAAACGCTTCTTGGATGCGCTGCAGGCGGTGGCCGAAGGGCACCATCTCTATGGCAAGGAAGTCGAGGACTTCTCACGGACTGCGGACGGGGTGATCGACGCCGTCGTGCTTGAGGGCGGACAACGACTGCCCGGCGACGTGTTCTTTGCGTGTGACGGCGTTAACTCCCGCGCACGCTCCCTGATGTTCCCGCACTCACGATTGAGTGCCGTCGTGGTCAAGGAAGTCGTCTCCTCAGTAACCGCTCCAGAACTGGCCCACAGACTCGGGCGAACGTTTCATAAGTACTACGATCCGCATGGCGGCCTCGCCATTGGCCTCCTCGCCGAGAGTACGGATCGCGTTGTCTGGTTCGTCCAGTTCGACCCGCAACGATTTGCAGGTGTCGAGTCGGACAGGATAAGCATGTCACGGTTTGTGCGAGACGTCACAAGTAGCGTCGCACCGCTCATCCAGGCACTCGTGAGCATGACGGACTTCTCCAAGTCCTACCTGTGGGCGACGCGGGACTTGCTGCCACTCGACAATCTCTCCGTAGAGAACTTGGTGCTCGTCGGCGACGCGGCGCACGCATGCCTTCCGTTTACCAGCCAGGGCGCAAACAGCGCACTCGCCGACGCGGCGGTGCTGGCAAAGTTACTCGCCAAGGTTGAGAACACGGACGAACTGCGGATAGCTTTTAAGAGTTACTCCGCGCAACGACGCCCGCGTAACCACAAGGTTTTCGCTGAGGGGCGCAAGCTACGTGACGCGTTCCTACAACCCCTAGGACTGCAACCTCCCGCCGTGCCGCTGGTCCAATAACGGATCACGTCTAGCCATGCCGAATAAGCCAGATCCTTTACGCGCCCCAGACTTCGACGCGCTCAAGCTTCGCGCCTACAACCTTCGCTGGGCAACGGTCGATGACGGCGTGATCCCACTGACGGCCGCGGACCCCGACCTCGCGATCTCTCAAGAAGTCATCGAGGCGATCCAAAACTACGTCGCCATCCCCCACCTAAGCTACGGACCACCACTGGGCCTGCCAGCTTTCCGCAGGGCCGTGGCGCAGCACTTCTCGCACGAGAAGAACGCAGACGTGGCTGAAGAACGGGTCCTCGCAACCAATTCGGCAGCCAACGCCATCGCGCTCGTCGCCAGCCACTTACTACGACCTGGTGACGAAGTCGTCATCCAAGACCCCGTCGACTTCCTAATCGCCGAGAGCGCGCGACGCGCCGGTGCAACGCTGCGATTGTGGGCGACAGACAACGGGCGCTTCACCCTCGATGGGCTTAGAGAAGCCGTGACCGAGCGCACTCGTATGGTGTCGGTCTGTCATCCTCACAATCCACTCGGGACCCTCTGGAGCAGCACGGAAGTCGCAGCGATTGCTGCCTTCGCAAGCGAGCGAGGCATCGCACTGTTGTCCGACGAAGTCTGGTCCGACGTTCTTCTGGACCATGCGACCATCACGAGTTTTGCCCGTCACGCCGACATGGCGTGCGCGCCATGGGTCATCTACGGCCTGTCCAAGGGCTACGGCCTCGCGGGCCTACGGATCGGCGCCGTGATCGCGCCAACTGGTAAAGACGCGGCAGAGTTCGCCACGGCCCAGGGCTTCGAACATACGATCGAAGGCGCCGCAACACTCTCCCAGATCGCCGCGACTGCAGCCTTGGAACGCGGCGAACCATGGCGCTCGGCGTTCTTACAACGCTGCACATCGCAACGTGATCTCGCCGTTCTGCGACTGCGCGCCCTGCCGGGCATCGCCATCCAATACGTACCGCAAGCGACGTTCGTATTGTTCGCCGACGTACGCAAAACGGGACTCGACCAAGACCAGATCGCCGACGAATTGCTTAAGCACGCCAAGGTGCGGGTCGTGCCCGGTAACCCACGCTGGTTCGGGCCAGGTGCCGCTGGCCACATTCGACTCAGCCTAGCAACCACGAGCGAAGTGCTCGACGAAGCCCTGACGCGGATCGCGCAAGCGTGGCCCGTCATTACGGGCTAGCCCAAAACAAGCACCCGCGTGCCGACTGAGAACGTTACGCATCGACTGGGCCACTTGCGGAATGCGTAAGAGGAATTATTATTGACACGCGCTCGCATGAATCGAGGCCGTGAGGTGGCCCCGGAACCACTTTAGACTCATGTTCCATTCGCCATTTCTAACGCACCTAATTGTCATAGCCGTGCTGCTTGGGGCCGGCTTGACCTTTGCCATGCCCGCGACGAAGCCCCTCGATGGCAAGGCCGTCGCGGCAGCGGTGCTCCACCCGCTCACGTCACTTTGCCTTTTTTACTCGCTCGCAATCCACATGCATTCGAGTCTCGGAGGGTGGCCGGGGAACATCGGTAGATCGGGTCTCCCAGGTGACGTCCTGAGACACGAAGGCTTCACTAGCTTCGCATTCGGAAGCCTGTTGATTGGATGCATGTTCGCCTGGCCGATCGCCTTCATCCTGTGTTCCGTGACTGAGAAGATGCGACCGGGCCTGCGCTACCTGGGAATCTATGCGTTGGCGTCCGGAGTGGCCTTCCTGGCCATGGAGTTTGCTCCTGCCCCGTATCTCGAATGGTGGTGGGATTAAGCAGTCGCGCTGCGCGCCTTGGGCATCAGATGCGCGTAACGGAAGGCGGCGAGATACGCAAGGAATCGCCCTGTGCGACTGCTTGTAGCCACCGCCGAACCGTAGACTGAAAGCGTGAAGATCTACATCTCTGCGGACATGGAAGGCGTTGCCGGCATCGTCACCGATGCCCAACTCGGCCCAGAAGGATTCGACTGGCGCCACGCATGCGACCTCTACACGGACGAAGTGCTCGCCGTGATCAGTGAACTGCGCGATGCCGGCGCCGAAGACATCACGGTCAGCGACTCGCATGGCACCGGCCTCAACCTGCGTATCGATCGAATGCCACCGGGCGTTCGGCTAGTCCAATCCTGGCCGCGCCGGCTCGGCATGATGGAAGGTATCGACGACTCATTCGATGGCGCGATTCTGCTGGGTTACCACTCGGGCTCACACAATCCCCACGGCGTGCGCGCGCATACGATGTCCAGCGCCAACGTGTTCGAGCTTGCACTGAACGGCAAGCTCGTTTGCGAAGCAGAGCTGAGCGCATACCTCGCCGGACACTTCGGCGTGCCAATCCTAATGGTGAGCGGCGACGACGCGATCTGCCAGGAGGTCACAACGACCATGCCGCAGTGCGAACCGGCCATCGTCAAGCAAGCCATCTCGTATCACAGCGCCAATTCGCTCGCACCAGCCGATGCAATCGACGTGCTGCGCTCTTCGACACGCCGGGCCATCGATCGGCGCCGTGAGATCAAGCCGTCAGTGCTGAGCGGTCCAGTAACTATGGACCTCACCTTCAAGAACCACCGCCCCACCGAACTGCTCGCCTACCTCCCCAACGTCGAACAGCTCGACGCGCACCGGGTGCGCTTCGTCGGCAACGACATCCTTGAGATATCGAGCTTCTTCGAGTTCGCACTGAACTACTCGCCGGACCTCAAGCCGTAGTTGGTGCGGGCGAGCCTTCTGCTCATCGCCAAGCATGGGCTCTAGTCGAACGCACCTCGACTCTGCCTTCCCGACACGCCCAGACACATGGAAATAGACCTCCTGAGTATCTCACGACGCTGCCGCAGGCTGTTGGTCACCTGGCTAGTCCGCGTGGCGGCACTACTAACAGTCGCGACGCCCAACCCCGACAGGTCCAACGTCGATAGTCCCAGCGCTGCCGCGACCAGCATCGCCGCGACCAGCATCCCCGCGACCAGCGTCGCCGGACCCA
>CALCZA010000058.1 GCA_937906475.1 uncultured bacterium | reverse complement strand
AGTGGCTGAGTGGGGTTCGGGTGGTCCGAGCCGCTGTTTGAACTACCTATGCCCACACTTGTCGCTCTCCTCACTCTATTGGCCCTCTTTGCTGCGCCTGTCGCTGCTCAGGCAACCTACGACGTTGGTGCCCCCGATCTCTCGGGGACTCGTGATTATGAGATTGATGCGAGCAACTACAATGGCACGTCAATCACCATCTGGGTCAACGGCTTTGAAGTGGAATGGGATTGGAGCGCAGAGCCGACGAAGAAGTTCCCAGTGGCTACGGGTGGCACGTTCCGTATCAAGACGGATAATTCGGAGATGAAGAGCACTAATAATGGCGCCACTTACACCGAGGTGTTTGGCACAGGAGCCGGTGATGGTGACGATCTAACTGCAGCCTGAGACTGTGCTTAGGAATATGAGAGATCGTTGGGTGTTGCTGCTAGCTCTCCTCCTAGGAGTGCTAGCAGGCGCTTGCTGGATTCTAGGAGCCTCAGAGCCGGACAGTATAGCTAGCCCAAGTGCTGTGCCGGAATCACCAATTGCGTCGCGGGGAGGTCAGGACTACCCCGGCACGAGTTTGGCGCGCGTGGCCGTCGACGGAGTCGCGTCTGCTGGCGATTCTGGCACGGTTGAAGTCGTGCCGCTCGTCCAGCAGGGTGTCGCTCTGCGGGTTCGCACAGTTACGGATGAGCATGATCGGCTTTTCGGATGTCGGTTGTGGCTAAAGTCACCGCGAATCGGAAGTTTTGAGGTGCCGGAGAAGGTGTTGCTTGAGGAATTTGCTCCCGGATTGCATCGAGCTCCGGCTCTCCGACCGGGGACCTACGATCTTCATATTGGATTGCCCTATATCGCGGATCCTGTCCGTAGTGTCACGTGGACGGGTGGCGAGAGCCAAGAAATAACAGTGCTCGTTGCGTCGCGGGCCGATCTCGCCAGTGGCGTGGTGCGCACATCGGAAGGCGAGACCGTTCCGGACGTCTTTGTGGAGAGCCCTGGGCGCGCAACAGTCGAGTTCTTTTGCCCAACTGATGGGAATGGCAGGTTCCTCTTTAGTCGCACTCCGGATGTCGATGGGCCTCCGGTCTGTACTTTGCGGGATCGCACGGGTGACGCGGGCGTCGCAGACATTCCTATCCCGTTTGAGCTTGAGTGGGGGGTGTTGGACCGAGTAATCGTAGCCCGGCCTCGTGGGGTCCTACGGCTGTCGTTCCGCACCGCCGATGGCAGTCCGGTCCCGGACTTTGTGGTGCATGCAATTGGGGGGGGGCGTGACACGACACGACGACGGAGTGTCGTTGGAAGCGCTGGAGTTGCCACACTTAGCAGGCTCGGAACCGGAGTTGTTCGTCTGCTTGCGGTTCCCGAGTCGGATTTACTCCCTGTTGAGGGTGAGGCTACCATCGCCTCTGATGGAAGCGGTTCTTTGGAACTAGTAACGATCGGTGGGGTGAGCTTGGTGGGGGTCGTCACCACGACCGATGGTGGAAGCATCGGCAATGCGGAAGTGTCTATGGTTCGGATCGATTCAGTGTCTGATAGCGCTGGCTCTCGTTCGGTTGGGCTCGCGAGATCATCCAAGCGTCGGCTGAAGCCTTTGGTAGCTACCAAGTTATTGAAGCAAGGCAGGTTCGAGTTTACTTGCGATCCTATGATGCGCTACGAATTAACAGTGGTGGCTGATGGATATTCAAGGCACGTGGAAATCGTTCTTGCAACAGAAAGCGTATTTCCCCCTCTGAAAGTCATGCTTGAGCCCCTGCATGTCTTCCGAGGCTCTGTTAAACCGAGTAATGCTGCGAGCTGGCTCCAAGAATACATCACCGAAGCATCCATTGATGCGGCGAAGATCGGCTTGTGGCTCGTGCCCTTTGGCAGTCATCAAGGCCCTGATGTGATTCAGAGGCGTGCGAAGATGCTTGAGGAGGGCGCCTATGAAGTGTCAGGAATCCCGAAGGGTCAATACCGCCTTGTATTGAGGTGCCCAGGCGCCACTGCTGTCCTTGATGAGTTTGCCCTCCAAGGACCGCGTGTGATGGAATATCCTACAATTGACCTAGAACACATTCGCCCCGGTCGCATCGAGGGGCGCGCCTTTGTGAATGATGATACACTGAAGGTGAGGGCTGTAACTGCACTCACCGAAGGAGCGGACGTGCACGTTGCGGTCAGTGCAGATGGCGCCTTCGCCATGAAAGCGCCGGCGGGTAGCTACTTGCTTCGATTTGCTGTTGTCGATGCCAAGGGTCGCTCGATTGATGTCTCCAACGCTGCGCCCATTCAAGTTATGGCCGGTCAAACAATCGTTAGTAACTGCACGATTTCCCTGCGTCGACTTCGAGTCCGACTTATCAGTCGTAGTTCGCGGCAAGGCATCGAGGGTGTCGAACTAAGCGTAGATGAGGACCGTGGCGGTAACTTCCGCGTGTTTAAGAGTGACTCTGAGGGTTGGATTACGATCAACCCGGCTCCGATTGGCCAGTTCGGCTTGTCGATGCGGGGTGCGAAGTTCGGGACTTGGCGCCCGGTTACGCGTTTGGACGCACAATCAGGTGGTGAGGTAATTATTCCAATCGACCGCTGAGCATGGCACGGCGCAACGTCTTAGACGTTGCGCACTAGAGCGGCATGTCATGGGATGCGCTTTTCCTCGTATCGCGAAGCAGCTTGATATACACTTGAGTCACCCGGCAATCTTCTGCTTGAAGTTCGGGTCACCCTGCGTGGCGAGCGAACCGCCACCACCACCGGAACCACGGCCACAGCCGGCCGTGCAGGACATGGTGCCACCGCGGCCACTGGGCGGGTTGCGTACTCGCTGAAGAAGACCTGGCGCGACGGCTCGACGCATGTAGTGATGGAGCCGCAGGTGCTGATTGAGCGGTTGCTGGCTTTGGTGCCGCGCCCGCGGCGACACTTGGTGACGTATCACGGGGTGTTGGCGCCAGGTGCCAGCCTGCGGCACCGGGTCGTTCCTCGGGTCGATGAGGATGGCCAGCAGG
>CALCZA010000057.1 GCA_937906475.1 uncultured bacterium | reverse complement strand
CACCACCGCTCGCCGGCAGCACCTCATGGACCAGCAAGACGCCGACCTCGCCATCTCCAACAACGATAACCGGCACCACCAAAGCAGCCGAAGCACTGCACGCTCCGAGCAGCAAAGTCATCGACAAGATCCACATGCGCATCGACGCACATCGTAAACCTTCGCCGCGCGTTGGCTACCATTCACGCATGCGCAGAATCCCCATCTCGATCGCGATTCCGCTCGCTATCAGCTTGGCACCGATCTCGGTTGCCGCGCAGATGCCGAGTAAGGAGATGGCCCAGGTAGCGGCAGCCTACGCAGCCAAGATCACCGCATCGGCGATCTTCGTCAGTGGCCGCACGCTCGAGTCCGTTCTCGCTCAGGAACTCGCACCGACTCGCCCACTCGAAATACTTATCAAGCCGTTGCTGCAATTCGATATCGACCACGAAGCCCAACTGGTCACGTGCCGGATTGGCGAGGCAAAGGCGATCGCACAGCGAATGCCAGCGCTCGGGTGCGCGCTGCTGGTATCGACCGCGGCACCGAGCAAGGCGCGTCGTAGTTTCCGGGTGACACCGGCGCCGGTCCGGGTGCGCGCAGAGGGCACGGCTTGGCCAGGCAACGAAACCGTCAACCAGAAGCCAGCGACCGGAATCGATCACGTGAGGCTCACCGCGGCGATCGATCGCGCCTTCGCAGAACACAACTCCAAGCAGCCGATCAACACGCGCGCGATCGTGGTCGTACACAAGGGCCAACTCGTTGCCGAGCGCTATGCCAGTGGCTTCGACCAGGCGATGCCGCTGCCTGGGTGGTCGATGAGCAAGTCGCTAACCAACGCGCTCGTCGGCATGCGCGTTGGCGACGGCAAGTTTGACCTCGACGCGCAGGCTCGCGACAAGGTTCAGAATGACAGTGCCCAGCACAGCAACTCGATGCGCCCGCCAACGGTCCGCAACTTGATGAGCATGACGGCGGGCATTGCGTGGGACGAGGACTACGCCGACCCCAACAGTCACGCCCTGCACATGCTGTTTGGCTCCGCAGATCACGCCGCGGTCTACGCCGCGCTACCCCAGACCAGCAACGCAGGCGAACAGTTCCAATACGCCAGCGGCTCGAGCAACCTGCTGTGCAAACTGCTGCGCGACTCGTTCGACAAAGACGCAGACTACTGGCAATACCCGGCGCGCTTGTTCAACGCGCTAGGCATGAGCACGGCCATTCTCGAAACCGACCCGAGCGGCACGTTCGTCGGCAGCTCATATTGCTACGCGTCGGCGCGCGACTGGGCACGCCTCGGGTTGCTGTTCCAACAAGATGGGGTCTTCTTCGGCGAACGCCTGTTGCCAGAGGGCTGGGTCAAGCAATCGACCACACCAGTGCCCGCGAGCAATGGTCGCTACGGCCACCAGATCTGGCTCAACGCCGACCCTGATGGCGACGGCGAGAAAGCTCGCAAGTGGCCGGGCTTACCAGCAGACCTGTTCAGCATGGATGGCCATGAAGGTCAGTACTGCGTGATCTCTCCGAACGCCGAGCTGATCGTTGTGCGGCTGGGTTGCACCAAGAGCGGCGGCTTCGACCTGCATGGATTCCTGCGTGATGTACACGCAGCGGCGGCCCAGTAGGCCGAACACGTTCGCATGCAGGTCTTCTGCTAGCGGCCTTCGGGCGGCAGCAGTTCCTTCCACGGACCATTCGGATCCGGAACGCCAGGTTGGCGCGGCTGCAGGTAGTCGGCCCAACGACGCGAGAAGCGCAGATCGCCGGCGACCAGTTCCTCGAGGCCTTCGTGCTGTTTGAGGATCTGCCCAAGCACTTCCGCCTTACGACGAACTGGCACGCGAGCGAGCGGGCTATCGACGGGCCGCCCATAACCGAACACCACCGGCAGACCATCGATGCGCTGGACGTGCACCCGAACCTCGGGGTATTCAGGACCAAGGATCCAACGTTCACCCAAGTTAGTCACGTCAATCTCAAGCAACCGCGGACACTGTTCGACCAGTGGCGCCAATTGCGCGTGCCATTCCTTGGCGATGCCAGCGGCAACGCGCACCCGTGGTTCGTCACTCACCTGACCCAACTGAACCGCCATCGTCGGAGCACCACCTTCACGGTACAAATACAGACTCGGCAGTTCGCAATCGACCCAAGGAAGCATGGTGCCATCCTCGTCGACCAGGCAAAGCGGCTCAGCATCGGCGGTCAGCACCGAGAGTAACGGGCGACGCAAACTCAGATGCAAACGGAAGCGGTCTGGGAAGACTCGCTCGACGCGCACATGGCGCACCCACGACGTCCCCAATAGACCCTCGCGCATGCGACGTGAAGTTTCCTCATCGAGCAGGCCAACTTCATCCGACAGCCAAGGCGAAACCGACTCGGCGACCGAAACAAGCATCTCGGCATCCAACCAATCGGGGCGATCCATGAACCCCACATGGTCAAGGGTGACCGTGGGTCCAGGTTGTGCTTCGCCCCCAAATCTGGCGGCAAGCACGGCTGCGGCATTTGGCCCGCAGAGCCAGACGGTGACGGCGAACGCGACTAGCACGAACACCCGAACCGCCCAGGTGGACTGGTTCGACTTCATCTAGCTGAGGCACTCTGGTGAAGCACTCTTACGAGGCCACAATTGAGGCAACTGCGCGGCGGCGCGACGACGAACGTTGCAACCGCGCGCGGCAATAGGGCCGGCAGTAATGAAGACGATCAGTTAAGGCGAGCGACGACCGGCTTGTTCTCGACCTTGGCGCGCGCACGCGAGCCGCCGCTGACGATCTCGCAGTCGTCGGTGAAGATCTCGAGCGTGTCGAGAACGTTCTCAAGCAGATCGCGATCGAGCGTGACCTCACGCGCACCCTTGGCGGCCTCAAGCTCGTGGTCGAGCAGGCGCGTCATGAGTTTGATTTGCGAGAGGTGGCGACCGACGAACTTACCAACGTTGACTTCGGACTTGTTTTCCATTTGTAGGCTCCAGGGCAATGCCCGGTATGGGCAGACTGGTTTAGGGAGTGCGGTGGTGACCCCCACCGCTTGTAGACCTGAACGGCTGCGTATGGACGATGTGCCAGCAGAGTGTGCTAGCACGAAGTCCGCAGCCGCGCGTGAAATGCTCCGTCTGACTAACGGAACAACGCCGAGCATAGCAACGCAACGGCATCAAACCAGTGAGTGATTTCGGGATGACTCAACTCACCGGTGGGGAACTTTCCACAATTCTTGTGAGTACATTGCCGCGACGGCCATCGCTCGCGCACAACTGCGTGCCCCCCCGTCGCAGCACTTCTCGCGTTCGTCGAGACGCTGTGCGATGCTGCAACCCGTGCCCAAACGCCAGAATGAACCGGATCAAGACCCGGCAAATCAGATTCAGTTCAAGGGCTACACGCTCAACTCGTTCCAAGTCGAAGCTGCCGAAGCAATTGACTCTGGCGACAACGTGCTGCTCGCAGCCCCCACCGGCGCTGGCAAGACGTTGGTTGCCGAGTATGCGATCGAACAAGCCGTGAAGGCCGGTCGCCGCGCGATCTACACGAGTCCGATCAAGGCGCTCAGCAACCAGAAGTTCCGCGACTTCAAAGCCGATGGCCTGCGCGTCGGCTTGATGACCGGCGACTTGACGCTCGACCCGGATGCACCGCTCGTCATCATGACGACCGAGATCTTCCGCAATGCGGTATTCGAAGATCCAGAGCGCTTCGCCGATACCGACTTCGCGATCTTCGATGAAGTGCACTTCCTCGACGACGTCGATCGCGGCACGGTTTGGGAAGAGAGCCTGATCTTCGCGCCCGACCACGTCCGCTTCGTCGGCTTGTCCGCGACGATCGCCAACCTGCACGAGTTTGGTGAGTGGGTTCGCGAAGTGCGACCACAAGAACTGACCGTCATTGAGCACAAGAAGCGACCGGTGCCGCTGTCGCACCGACTGTTCCACAAGGATGCCGGCGTCTTCCAACTAGCACAGCGCCCGCGCGCAATCGCACTCCAAGAACGTGCGGCAGAACGCGACAAGGCTGAGGGCGTCAAGTTCGGTCGCCCCGAGCGCGGCGGGCGCTTTGGCAAGCGCGACCGCAATGACCGTAAGGGCCGCCGCTTCCCCACCGGGCCACGTCCCTACGTGATGCTGCTCGACGAGATTCAAAACCGCGAACTGTTGCCAGCGCTCTACTTCTGCTTCTCGCGCAAGGAGTGCGAGATCAAAGCCGAGCGCAGCATGCAAAGACGGCTGCTCGATCGCAAGGAGCGGCTCGGCATCGAAGACCTGTTCAACGACATCTGCGAACGCTTTGAACTCGACCCTAAAGAAGACCCGGCATTGGCCGCAATCCACAGCCGTGCGACGTCGGGCGTCGGCTTCCACCACGCCGGGGTGCTGCCGATTCACAAGGAAGTCGTCGAACGCTTGTTCACGTCCGGCCTACTGAAATTGCTATTCACGACCGAGACGTTTGCGCTCGGCATCAACATGCCCGCGCGCACGGCGATCTTCGATCTACTGCGCAAATACGACGGCGTGCAGATGAACTACATGAAGGCGCGCGATTACCTGCAGATGGCGGGGCGCGCCGGTCGCCAAGGCCTCGACGCCAGCGGCTTGGTGATCTCTATCCTCGAGGATGAAGACCTGCGCGACGCGCCATTGTCGCGCTACCACGGCGGCAAGGTCGAGCCGATTACATCGCGCTTCAACCTGTCATACTCGACGATCCTCAACTTGTATGACCGCCTCGGCACCAAGGGCTTGCAGGCAGCTTACGACAAGAGCTTCGCCGCCTTCCAGGCGATGAGCGGCTCGGCGGCTGCGCGCAAGAAGAAGCGCGCCGCAGCGCACGCGTCGCTAGCGGTTCGCGTCAACGTGCTGCGCTCAGCTGGATACATCGACGTCGATGGCTTGATGCCGCGCGGCAAGATCGCACAACGCATCAACGGCTACGAGATCCAAGTCGCCGAACTGATGTTCAGCGGTGTGCTCGAGGCGATGGACATGCACCAACTCGCAGCCACCTTCACGGCGTTGATCTTCGAAGAGCGTCGGCGCTCGGACGGCCAGCAGGAAGATGAAGGCCCGCTGATGAAGAAGGCCAACAATGCAGTGCGTCGCTTCCGCGAGATCGAGATGGCGCAAGGCGTCTTGCACCCAGTCAAGGAACCGGACTGGGGCATCGCCGCCGCCGTCGATTGCTGGAGCAGGGGCGGTTCGATCGAAGACCTCGAGCATCTGACCAGCGGCGCTGCTGGTGATGTCGTTCGCAACCTGCGCATGGCGATCCAGATGATGCGCCAGGTCGCACTACAGGCCGGCAAGGGGGAGTCGCTGACCCACCGGTTGGAAGAAGCGATCGTCGCGATCAACCGCGATGTCGTCGACGCGAAGCGACAGTTCGAACTCGGCTAGAAGTCACAGCAAGGGTCGCGACCTTCGCCAGCGCTACGGCCGCGATCGCGCCATGCCAGCGAAGCCGAACTTCGCGACCATGACGTCGAAAAACTGCTTCGGGCTCTGCGCTAGGTGACGGAATCGCATCGGCGCGGCACACATCGTGATCTTCGCTCCAACGGTCACCTTGATCTGCACTTGGCCATCGACGACGCAGTAGGCATGCGGCGTATCGCCGGTCTCAATGATTTCGAATTCGAGACCCGATCCAATCGACAACACCACCGGGCGCGCACTCAGCGAGTGCGACGCCAGCGGCGTCAACACGACAGCATTCAGGTCGGGCGCCAACACGGGTCCACCAGCGGCCATCGAATAGGCCGTCGAACCGGTCGCCGTCGCCGCGATCACACCATCGCCACGATAGGTGCCGATCTCAGCGTCACCGCGACGCACGCGGACGATGATCATGCCGCCCGCACCGGCGCGACTGATTACCGCGTCGTTGAGGCCAAGCACGTTGTTCGGATTGCTCGCGCTCGGCACATCGGACTTGTCGCCACCATCGACGCGGCAACGGAACATCATGCGGTCCTCTTCGCACAGTTCGCCGGCCAACAACGCCTCCAGCCCAACCTCGGTTTGCTCGTCTTCGAACGCGGTCAGGAAGCCAAGTCGGCCACGGTTGATACCGAGAGTCGGCCGCTGGTTATCGGCCATGCGGCGGGCCGCTGCCAGCAACGAACCATCGCCACCCCAGACCACCACGACATCCCCCAAGCGATCGTGCAACGGGATCTCGCGGTCCGTGATCTCCTCGGTCTCGATGCCGCGCGCACGGAACCAAGCGGCATAGCGGGCAACGAGATCGGCAGTGCCACCCTTGCGGGCGTCACCGACCAGTAGCACGCGTTGAATCTCTGGCTTGGCCATCGCGTTTCCGTTGTTTGAAACCCTACAGGCGGCATCTCGCCAACTCGCCGCTCCTAGTCAGGAACGGTTGCTGGCATGGTTTACATCAAGTATTGACGGCTACGTCTCTGCCGACGCGAAATCGTTGCGCCACGTGCTTGGCCGTCAGGCCGACGTGATCAATGATTTGAGCGCGCGACATGTGTTCAAAGATCTCATCGGGCACACCCATGACTTGCACGGTGGCGCGCACTTCACCGTGTTGCGCGACGCACTCGAGCACCGTGCTGCCGAAGCCACCCACCTGGGCGTGGTCTTCGAGCGTGATGACGCGATCGTGGCGGTTGCACAAGTCGATGACGAAGTCCTCGTCGAGCGGCTTGCAGAAGCGCGCGTTGACGACCTCGATGTTGATGCCTTGCTTGGCGAGCAACTCCGCCGCTTCGAGCGCGGTCTGCACCATGTGGCCATAGGCCATCACGGCGCCGTCGGCGCCCTTGCGAAGAACTTGGGCCTTGCCGAGTTGCACCGACTGGCGGTTGCCATCGAAGCCAACCAGATCGTGAGCTTCCGGCGCGTTGCCGCGCGGGTAGCGAATGCCGACGGGCACGTTGAGCGTGCGCGCCAACTTCATCATCTCGTGCAGTTCCGGGCCGTCCATCGGCGACATCAGCACGATGCCCGGGAAGCAGCGCAGGTATGACAGGTCGTAGAGACCGTTGTGGGTTGCGCCGTCTTCGCCAACGAGGCCAGCGCGGTCCATCGCGAACACGACCGGCAGGCGCTGCAGGATGACTTCCTGGAACACTTGGTCGTAGCCGCGTTGCAGGAACGACGAGTAGATCGCGCAGACCGGGCGCATGCCGCTGGTCGCCATGCCGGACGCCATCGCGATCGCGTGTTGCTCGGCGATGCCAGCGTCAACGAAGCGATCCGGGAAGCGCTCGCGGAAGTTCATCAGGCCGGTGCCGTCTGGCATCGCTGCGGTGATCGCGATGATTTTGTCGTCGCTCTCGGCCAACTTCTCAATGCTGTCACCGAACCATGCGGTCCACGCGCGACCCTTGGGACGCTCGGGCACGATCGGTTGCAGAACGGCCGGCTCAACCGGAACCAGTTCAGGCTCCTTATTGACGACCTTGGGTTTACCAGGCTTGGCAGCGTGGGCGCGGTCGTAGCGATCTTGGCTACCTGGCACGCCCTTGCCCTTCTCGGTCAGCACATGCAGCAAGGTCACGCCGTCGAGCTTCTTGACGTTCTCCAGCGCTTCGAGCATCTCGGTCATGTTGTGACCGTCGACGGGACCGAAGTAGCGGAAGCCAAGCTCCTCAAACAGGTGGCCGGGCACGACCATGTTCTTGACCATGTCGACCGCGTCGCCAAGGCGCGCGTCGAGTGGCTTGCCAACAACAGGGATCGACTGGATCAGGTGATGGATCGATTCCTTGGCGCGGTTGTAGAAGGTGCCGCTACGCAGCTTGTTGAGGTGACGCGAAAGCGCGCCAACCGTCTTGGCGATCGACCAGCGGTTGTCGTTGAGGATGACGAGCAGTTTGTCATTCTCAAGCGAACCAGCGTGGTTGAGCGCTTCGAACGCAACACCACAGCCCATCGCGGCATCGCCAACGACAGCGACCGAATCGCGCTTCTTGCCCTGCATGCGATCGCCCATGGCGATGCCGAGAGCCGCCGACGCAGCGGTGCCAGCGTGACCCATCAGGTAGGCGTCGTATTCGCTTTCCCACTTGTTGGAGAAGCCACTGAGCCCGCCCTTCTGGCGAAGCGTGTGGAAGCGATCCTTGCGCTCGGTCAGCAACTTGTGCGGGTAGCACTGGTGGCCGACATCCCAGACCAAGCGGTCATCGGTGAAGTCGTACAGGTAGTGCAAGGCAACCGTGAGTTCGACCACTCCCATGCCCGAACCGAGGTGACCACCGGTCACCGACACGGTGTCCATGATGACCTTGCGCAACTCGGCGCACAGTGCGGTCAACTCCTCACGCGGGAGCTTCTTGAGGTCGGCTGGGTTGTTTACCAGATCGAATAATGGCGTCTGCGACTGCTGGTCCAATTGCTGCTCCGGAGAGACGATTCATCACCACCGTTAGCACGAGCCCCACACTGAACGGGTCAAACCGTTCTCAGGTGCGGCGCTCAACGGCGTAGAATGCGACATCTTGCAGCAGTTGCACCGCGCCGTCCAGGGAACTCCGGGCAACCCCGCGCCAGCTGGCTGCTGCGGAAACCACTTGCTCGGCGAGACTAGCGGCTTCGTCAGCTAGGCTTCGGGCGGTTTCCAGGCTGGTTTCCAGCCCCACCAGGGCCGGCCAGGTCAATTTGCCCAGAGCGACGTCGACCCCGGGATTTTTTCCCAGCTCCGTCGCCGTCGCGGTCATGTCAAGGCAGTCATCGGCAATCTGGAAGGCCCGGCCGAGCCGGTCCCCATAGCCACGCAAGAGGTCCAAGATCTCGACCGGAAGGGTCTTCTGACCGGCCCCGGCATGGGCCCCGACCAGCAGCGACGCCGTGATCAGCGCCCCAGTTTTGTGGTCGTGGATCCAGGTTAAACGCTCGATCGAATGTTGGTCGGTCTCGCCCTCGGCCGCGAGGTCTTCGACCTGGCCGCCGACCATGCCGAGACTGCCCGACGCCTTGGCCAGCGCATGAACGGCCGCGCCACCGGCTGCGGACACTCCTTCGAACGCCAACGTCAGCAGCGCATCGCCGGCAAGCAAGGCCATCGCGTCGCCGTAGACCTTGTGGCAAGTCGGTCGACCACGGCGCAGGTCGTCGTTGTCCATGCACGGCAAGTCGTCGTGCACGAGGCTGTAGGTATGCAGGCACTCGAGTGCCGCCCCAGGCCGCATCGCGGCAGCCAAGGCACCACCGGTCGCCGTGCAACCGAGCAAAGTCAGCATCGGCCGCAGACGCTTGCCGCCGGGGAACATTGCGTAGTGCATCGCCTCGTGCAGAGTGTTCGGCTGCACCGCCGCGAGCGGTAGCAAGTCACGCAGCGCCTGCTCAACGGGTTCGGCGTGCTTCTTGACGAACGCCTTGAAAGCGCCGGCAGATGGTCGCTCGGTCATTTCTTTACGACCATGCCAAGCATTGCATCGATCGTCTCCTTAGGGGTCAGTCCGGGTAATAGCATTCGATAGCCTTCCCCGGTGATGGTCGACTCCAAGCGGCCTCGGCGCAAGACGCCGCCTCGCAAGAGCAACGAAACCACCCCACCCCGCTCATCAATCTCGACCGCAAGTTGGTCGCAATGCGCGCTCGACATGACCAGATTATTGGCGTCGGTGCCGATCAATTCGACCGTCAGGAAGTAGCCGTCGGACATGCCCTTAATGCGCGTAACCCGCCACGACTCCTTGGTTTTAGCCTTGCCCAGCAAGTAACCGAGCCGCGTCAACCACTGCCTCCGCGTGCCCGGATCGACGTCGGTCGCCGGCCGCCCGGCCTCAATTGCCGGCATTGGGTAAGCGCCGTTACCGCGCACTAGGTATGGCAACCGCCCTTCAAACAGCGGCCCTTCGACTTCTTCGAAGGTGATCGCGAAGCCGTCCTTGGGCAACACCGCCCTCTCGCCGGCCTCGGCACGATGGCCATCGAAGAACCGCAACTGCAAGATCCCCGTGCCGCGATCGAGCGCCGCGGTCATTAGTTTCGCGGTCATGAAAGTCACCGCCAAACCATCGGCGCTCGGTTCAAGCATCTCCACGTCATGAAGCCCTTCTGCATCGAGGCTGGCTGCGCGCAAGAACCGCTGGCTGATGTAGCCCTCGCTTCGCAGACACTCGTGGAGCGTATCGAGGCACAAACGCACCCCCGCCGGCATCGGCTTCAGCGAGTTCCTGGCACCCTCAGCCGCGACCTTGCGGCGTTGTTCAATCTCCGCGTTGCGCTGCTCTAGCAACTTGGTGACAGCAGCAAGTTGCTGACGCGTCGTGTGCAAATCGACTTGCAGCCTGGTGAATGCATCGAGATCAACGGGACCCGCCGTTTTCGGATCCTGCGACGTCGCAGCATCGCTGGCACTCGCCGGCTCAGCGGCGTTCGATTGGCCTGAAGGTAACTGGCCCGCTGAGGTCAACTTGGCCTGTTCCGACCGATCGAGGCTCGGCAGCGAGGATTCTCCGAACTGCTTCTCAACGAGCAGTGCCCGCTCGTTCGCCTGCTGCGCTGCGCGCTCAGCATCGCCGATCTCAGCGGCCATACGCTTGGTCTCAAGAACCAGCGCGACGACGCTGACCGATAAGACGACGAGGGCGATTCGGGCGGGCCAACGGTTCATCTTGGCATCCGACGGAATAGGCGGTGCGTTCTTCCAAGCGGAATGCCATCCGGGTGGGAGCTTCCCCACCGACGACCTACCAACTCTCTTTCTTGTTCTGGTTGTACTAGCCCTGCCACTGCAGGACGGTAGCAAAGTTCTGCCCAGTGAGCTTCCCAAGAGTGGTGACAAAAGGGCCGCTGAGGATCTGCCGGCGCTCCCTGGGATCGTCACCACTGATAAAACGACCCCGCTTCAGACGTTCGGGCAACGCGCCAAAGGCAATCAGCAGCTTGCGGACGATCTCCTGACGCACTCGGTGCGACGCCTACGGCCATCAAGACGAGAGCCACGATTCAGACTGGCCACCGGCCATTCAGGCCAGCGAGCCTACCACTTCTTGCTCTTGTTCTTCTGGTACCAGGTCTGCCACTCGCGGAACGTATCGAACTTCTGCCCGGTGAGTTTCTTCAGCGTCGCGACCCATTTGCCACTGATCGCCGCGAGGCGATCCTTGGCGTTCTGGCCGTCAATGCTGGTGCCGCCTTGCGACGCGCGCTCGGACAATGAGCCGAACGTGATCAGCAACTTGCTAACGACCTCTTTGCGGACCTTCTGCTTCGATTCTTCGAAGAAGCCGAGCGCATCACCGGCCGCAGCCTGCAACGCCGCTTCAGGATTGCGTTGCGCCTCATCGGTCAGGAACTTGACGTTGGCCTCATCCTTGGCACGGCCAATGTTGCGCAGCAATAGCGCGCGCATCGGCACCCACCTCGGCTTGGCCTTGAAACGGTTCTTGTTTTCAAACGCCTTCTTGAGCGCCTTCGCGCCGTCCTTGCCGTGACGACCGAGTGCTTCGGCCGCGGCGTTGTAGAGGCGCACGTTGTCGGCAGGTCGCACCTTGTTCTTGTTGAGCACGCCATCGAGAGCCTTGACGACCATCGCGCGGTCCTTGTCGACCATGCCCTTCTCGTGCTTCATCATCAGGAAGTCGATCACTTCGATGCCGCGCGCATCTTCGGTGAACGTCTTGTTCTTGGCGATCTTGGTTAGCTCCGCGACCTGTTCGGCGACCTCTTTGTCCGGCACTGGCTTGGCAGGCTTCTTCTGTGCCATGACAACTGGTGTCATCAGCGCGCCAATCAGGCACAAGACTGCGAACGGAGAAGGTTTGGGTGATATCGTGGTCATCGGATTCTCCCGGGGTTATCGGCAAACGCGGTAGTCGGCGGCCAGCACAATTTGCGTATCGTCCGCGACACAACTGCACTCGGTTTGGCCTAGAGTATCAAATCTCGTGCCCGAGCGGGCAATGCTCCCATGCCATGGGGGTCATGTCCTGAGAACTGGCCACCTCGACCTGATTAATTGGGCAATTCTGCCAGCAGGACACTGGCCGCTTTACGAATCAAGGACATGTCGAGTTGGTGCCACTGGCTCGGCACCGCCAACTCAGGCCGCACGCCCTGCGCCAACAACCCGTCGTGGACCTGCACCAATAGCTCGGAGAAGCCGCGATGGTGCGGCGACGGCAGCGGTGGATTGCCATAGAAGTCGACGATGTGCGCCAACACGAGTTCGGTGTGCGGCGACAAGGCCAGCGCCGCTAGCTCCGCCCGCCGCTCCATCTCGGCCTCGATCGCCGCCGGCGACAACCCGAACTGGAACAGCAACCCGGCGCCACGCAGCAGATTGTTCTCCATCGGCATGTAGTGCGACGAGTCGACCAGGTGGCGCCGTTCGTGGTCACGGATCATACCTAGCACCGCGGCATCGAGGTCGGCATCGGCAACCCCCGAAACGAGCGCCAAACGCCATGCAGCATCGAGCGGCGCCATGCCAACGTCGGCGGGCACAGGGTCCCTTCGCAACGCTTCGCCATCCTGGCGGGCGATGCGGCGGCGATCGCGCAAACCGAGCGCCCAGTCCACTACCGCGTCGTAATCGATCAAGAAGTGATTGAGCAACGCGACGCCGGCGAGGTCCGAGCCAACCACGCCGCCAAGTGACTTGACGTTGCGATCCATGCCAACCACTTCGTAGCAGCGACTGCCGAGTTGCTGCCGCTCGGCAACCGGCAACTCAGCAAGCGACAAGCGCGTCACCAGCAAGCCTTCGGCGGTGCCGCCCGAGCGCCGGCCCAACACCAGATGACGGTTGTAGCGCGACAAGTGCGTCGCCAAACCGCCGACGAACGGGTTCAGCATTTCGCCGACCAGCGGGATCGAGAACTGCGGTGACGTGCCGACTACATCGCTGCCGAGCACCCGCTGGGACAACTCACGCAACCGTTTAACAACCGTTGCCAGGTTGGCGGAATCGTGTTTCTGGTAGCCCTGGTAGAGCACTCGCCGCAAGCCCGCCTCGAACGCCAATTCACGACGCACTTCATCCTGACGATCAGTCCACAACGCGACCTGATTAGGGAAGCGCCGTATCGCGACCTCGGCTAGCAGTTCTACTTCCGCGAGGAAGCCGACGTCGCGCAGAGCCTGAAGCAAGTCGGCAGTTTGCGCAGGCGTCGCCAGAGCCGGGCCTTCATGCCACGGCCCGTGCAGCAAGCGCAACCAGCGACCACGCACCTGATTTGCTTCGACATCGACAACGTGTAGCGGAACGTGCGCAACGATCTGCTGAAGGAAGGCTTCGACCTCGCCGAGCGACAACAACAGTTGCCGGTAACTGCGCCGCAACGCCGGTGATGGCCGCTCTGCCAACTGCCGTTCGAGCACCGCCCGTGCCGCTTGCGACTGCCCCTGACTGGCCAACAAATCGGCCAGCACCGCCGAGCCACCGCTCTCGCCAAACGCCCGCAAGCGCCCACCATCCTCGCGCAAGACATCGACGACCTGGCGCACCTGATCGGGCGACGCCGTCGTTTCAAGCCACCCGTGAACCAGCGCCCGCACACCCGGGTCAAATGGCCGGATCCGCAACGCCTCGAGCAAACTCGCCCACGAAACCGCACGGTCATCCGACGACAACGCAACCTGCGCCAAGCCGAGCGCCGCTACGCCAGGCATGCGCGGGTCGCCGCGCATCGAACGGTAGATCGTCGCCGCCTCTTCCCAGCGCTTCGACTCCCGCAAGGCCGAGGCATACGCCACGGCAACCAGCGGATGCTGGGCGGCCGCAGCAAACAGGCGTTCGTAGATGGCCAGCGAGCGAGCCCGGTCCACGCCGCGCAGCGTGTGAGCCAAGCCGAGCCATGGCCACATCGAGTCCGGCGCCAACCGGGCGGCGCGCTGGAAGCCACGCAACTTGGCCTTCGGATCGTCGAGGATGCGAGCCAACAGGTAGTGCGCGTGCCCATCATCAGGCCAATCGTGCACCCGCTGCTTCGCCTCAATCAACAGTCGACCGCGCCGGCCGCGCTCGCGCAGCAAGTCCTGACGCAAGCGATTGGCATCGACGTGACGCGGCTTCTTCGACAGGATCGTCGCGACCTGCACCAAGGCGCGCTCCGGCTTGCCACGTTCGACATCCTGACGCGCCGACCAGGACAACCGGTCTTCGGGCTGTGCGCCCCATGGCAGACCGGTAACTTGCGCTGGTGGTAAACCGGGATCGACCGCTTGGCACGAGACCAACAAAAGGGCCACCAGACCCGTGCTCGACGACAACCGCATGGCCTCTGTGTACCTGGGCCGCGGTCTGCCGCGAGAAAAAAAGGCTACCCACGGTGTTGCGAGGCACCGCGAGCGCCCGACCACCAGCGCCACCCCCATGGCTCCAGCGATGCTGCCCTACCGGCGCCGGGCCCCCACCCGTTGCACCTGTAGTGCGCGAACTCCTGATCCCGCACAGTTCACGCAGCGCCTCAACTCTCCCCCCGGAGAGCACGCGGCGCGCATTACTGGCATCGACTGGCCTAATAGACTTCTTAAAGCCTCGCAGAAAGTCGCGATGCCACCGGCCTGCCCCCACCGCGATCGACGATGCGATCGCTACTGAACGGTCAACTGCACAACCGCGGAGACGCCAATCTCCCGAGTGCCTAAGGCCGACGAGGTGCCATTCGACCAGACGCGACCAACCGGCTCCCAACCGCACACCTGCACCTTCTGCGCCTGACTGGTCACCAAACCGAGCGCGTTGGCGGCAGCGTCGAGCGTCGCCGATTGGAAACGCAGCCACTCACCGAGCACGGCCGGGTTGTTGGGAATCAGGAACGGGAACGTGATCGAACCGTTGGGCAACGCCACGCCGTAGTAGACAGCGGTCGCATCAATCGACACGAAACACCCCGCAGCACCGACAACACCTAGATCCTGAGGTAGCGTCATGCCGGCCCACGAGCCGGTCTCCTGCGCGCCGAGTGCGAGTATGACAATGCTGTTTGGAATGGCGTCATAGGCACGAGCCACCCACGGACGGCCCCACAGCACTTGCGTCGTGGCACTCTCAACACCGAGCGCAATCCCGTTCGATTGCGGGCACGACAGCGGGCCGACCGGAATCAGCGGGCTGTTACAGACGTATGTCGCATCGAGCGAGTAGGCGCCTGGCGGCTGGCCATAAACGATGATCTCGATAACCAGGCTGCCAACCGAAGGGTCGAACGAGAACGGCGACGACAGCGTAATTGGCTGCAGGAAGCCATTCGGCACGATGCCGGCCGTTTGCGCCGGAAGGGTCAGCAACTGGCGCGAGAACACGGTTTGCTCATCGAGGCCACGGTTCAACGCGAACGACGACGACAAGCCGATCAACGGCGACGGCAGCGTCGACATCGAGATCTCGCAGTCGACGATCTTGTTGGAGGCAACGGCACCGCCATCGAGACGGAACTGAAGCTTGCTGATCGTCACCGGGCCGGCAAACAGCATCGAATCGTAGACGTACTGCACGCGCGTCGGTGTGCTGCGACCGAACGGGACGTTCGTGCTCGTCGATCCTTCCATCGCCGTGTGCGATGCCGGCACAGGCAACGGCGCCTGAGCTACCGTGCCGGACGCGAGCAGAACCAACGCGGCAAGTGCCACGCCCCAATCGTTGCATACAACCATGACAAGGCAGACATCGACCAAGCCTCGAAGCGGGCTTGATCTCACCCGCCTGCGGTGACGAAGAATCTGGTGCCGCACTCGCTCATGACACTGCCCGAACCAGACCTGCAAAGCATCGAAGTGCTCGCCCTGCTTGCCGACCCGACGCCGATGCAAGCGCTGCTCGCAGCGCTGCGTCTAAAAGGTGTACATGTCGATGCAGTCGACAGTTTGCGGGCCGCCAGAACGTCGTTCTTAAACTCAGGCGGCCATGGCTACCTGATCATCGGACCCGACGTGCCGCCTGGCATCGCCAAGAAGGTGGTCCACTCGCTAGGCAACATCGACCCGGATCTGGCGATGGCAACGTTCGGTCCGCACCTGAACAATCGCCCCGTGCTACGGACCGCGAAGCTCTCTGGGTTCCATCCCAGTTCGCGGGCCGGCCAGGGTGCCTTGCTGCGATTCCTGCGCTCGCTCTAGCGATCGGGCCTAAGAACTGATCCCCGGCAGAGAGCCTGTCCAAACGCCAGGCCAGCGGCCCGCTTCAGAATCCTGAGAACGACTCTGAAATGGGTGTTGAGAACCCGTGCAGAGCCGCCTTATTTCGAGGCTGGCGGGCTCGCCAAGCCGGCATCGCGCCGGCGGAAAAAAATGGGGTGGCTAACGGGATTCGAACCCGCGACTTCCAGAACCACAATCTGGTGCTCTAACCGACTGAGCTATAGCCACCGTGCACAACACCCGAGCGAACTCGACGTCGTGGGGCGAGGAGTTTGCCGCCGACCAAGCCCGGCGTCAAGGAGACTCAACGGACAGTTGAACGAAGCTTGCATGGCTCCCCATAGATCGCTAGTTTCTGCGCCCCATAACCGGCCTCCGTAGCTCAGCTGGTAGAGCAGCGGATTCTTAATCCGCGGGTCAAAGGTTCAAGTCCTTTCGGAGGTACCAAACGCAACGGCCGCGAGCAGTCTGGAAACAGATGGTTCGCGGCCGATTGTCTGTCCTGACAGCACTCTCAGCCGGCCGCAGCAGGTGGGCTTGGGCGGCAAATTGCGCCCCAAGAATCCCCCCTAAAGGTCCGCTCGCGCCGCCGTCTCGGTGAACGGCGAGTGCTCGGCATGCACCGGGTTCTTCGGCAAATGCAGCCAAAACGTGGTGCCCTGGTCGACTTCGCTCTCGTATGAAACCGTGCCGCCGTGGCCGTGCACGATTTCCTTGACGATGTGCAGGCCCAAACCCGTACCGCTGATGCCGCCAGCGTTCGAACCGCGTTCGAAGCGGCGGAACAGGCGTTCGCGATCGACTTCAGGAATCCCGATGCCGTTATCGCTGACGCCGAGTGACCAGGTGTCCTCGCTCTCTTCGCAGAAGATCCGCACCAACGGCGTGCGCTCGATGGCGCGGAAGGAGATCGCGTTGCCGAGCAGGTTCATCAGCACCTTTTGCAACGCCCAGCCGTCGGCCATGACAACCGGCAGCGGTTCGACGCGGACCAACAGGCTATGTTCATCGAGTTCGTAGCGCAGCGTAGTCAGCACTTCGGCGACCAACGGCGTCAGGTCGCAACTGCCAAAGTCGAGGCTAACGCCATCGTGGTCGAGGCGCGAACTGTCGAGCAGGTCGCTCACCAGACGTTCCATTTGGTTAACCGCCATCAGGCCGTTCTCAACCGCTTGGCTCTGGATCTCGGTCATCTCACCGAAGTAGCCCTTGTTGAGCGTCGACAGCATTAGGCGCACAGCACTAATCGGGCGATTGAGGTCGTGCACCGTGCATTGCGCGATGTCAACCAACTCGTGGACCTTGCGTTCGAGTAGTAGCCGTTGCTCATCGAGTTCGCCAAAACGACTCGCGAGTTCGAGGTTCGAACGAACGGTCTTGGCAAGCAACGCCGACTCCGGTTCTTCGACCGCTTCGCCGTGGTACGAGACCAAGCCCGCAGATAGATCGAGGTCGAGATCCTCATCGGAGAGCACCTCGTTTGAAGGATCCCCGAGCACCGAGTTCGCCAACACCTCGTCACCGGCTACCGGCACACTCGAACCGAGGATGACGCCGGAACTCTCACGCAGTTCGTAGCCGAAATCAAACTCCTCGTCACCGGGAGGCAACTCTACGCCAGCATCTTCAGGCACACGAGATGGTGCCGAATCCATCAATTCGAGGTCGCTGGACGCATCCCCCATAGAATTCGTGACGGGATCAGGAACGCCATCGGACAACACTACGCGCGTTTGCGGAAGGTCTTCGACCGGAACGATCTCGCGAGCGCGTCGCACCTCATCGCAGATATCCCACAGCTTCGAGCGCACCTCTTCGGCAACATCGCACGGCGCCTCTTCGTTCTGCGCTAGGCCGTAGTGGGCAACCTTGCGCTCGACAAGCGTGACCGCCGCTTCAACGAACGCTTCGAACACGCCGTGGCCTTCCGTTGCCACCGACGGGAATGTGACGATGTCGTCGCGGAACTTGAAGTGCTGATCGAGTTCTTCCTCACTCAACAGGTCATCGAGATCGCGCTTGTTGTATTGCACGATGATCGGGATGTCCTCAGACATGCCAACCTGTTCGCGCAAGTGCTCGCGCATGCTGCGCAACGATTCGAGGTTCTCTTCGAGACGGCTGCGTTGGCTGTCGACAACAAAGACCACCGCGTCGGCACCCTGCAGTACGTATTTACGCATCTGCTTGTACTTGGGCTGCCCGGGAACGGTGAAGCCCTGGATGCGCACCTTGAAGCCGCCGACCGAGCCGAGGTTGATCGGCAAGAAGTCGAACAGCAGCGTCGAGTCCTCTTCAGTATTGATCGATACCAGCTGGACTTCGTTACGCGGGCAGAAGATGCCATGCACCCGCTGCAGACTGGTAGTCTTGCCACCAACACCAACCCCGTAGTAGACGAGTTTGGCGTTAATCGTACGCTCGGCGACGTTTATAAAGCCCATCTGTAGTTACCCTTGCGGCCAACCACTGGCAGCAAGCTATCTATCGGTAGCTAGGCGACTTCAGCTTCACCGTCGCCGGTAGCCGAACACATTATCTTGCCCCGGCAGCAGCGCATGCCAGCTGCTACGCACGGTGTTCAGCACTAATTTGACGGCCGCATGCACCTGAGAGGCATCGACATTGTCGATTTTTGACACATCAACGCCGTGGTGTGCGGCAAGAAGCAACACTTGCAGCCGACCTGGCAGCGTCGCCGGCTCGCTCGCCCAAGCGGATTTTTGGCCAGGTCCCGGCAAGCCCAAACGCGAACGCAGCGCGGCGCGCGCCAGGCCGAGTTCGGCTTCCGATGGTGGCACCGTGCGAAGGTCCGCTAATAACGCCCGCAACTCAGCGGTCGTCGCCCGGACTTCATCGAGCACCGACGCCTGCGGCCGCTCGCCAGGCAGCAACCGGGCAGGGTTCTCGCCGCGACGACAGAACCGCAGCAACGGATCCGCATGCAACCAGGACCAAGTAACGAACGGGGCGCGTGCTTGCTGCTCCATGCCGCGCATGCGCCAACGTCGGAAGGCCCGACTGGTCGCAACCTGAACCCCGACAGCCAAGGCGGCGCGATCAACATCGGCAGGCAACGCGAACGCCGCCGACACATAGGGCGAATCGGCGCGGTCATTGCGATCTTCGGTCATCTCGCGCAATGCACGTGGATCCGCACAAACGAACTCGCCGCGAACCCGCGTCGCAAACGTCGGCGCCAAAGGCCGGATGGCATTGATCAAGGCCGCATCCACAACGCCAAGAACGGCCATGCGAACCGGAACATCAACTCGCATTGCTTTGCGCACCATCGCCGGAGTCAGCTTGGCGATGGCACTCGCGATCCCAGCCGGAGGACGCGCGAAAGCGGTGCCGCGGCCGAAGTGCTGACGCGCCCGGGCCAATAACACGTCGCCAGGGTAGACAAACTCCGCGTCGTCCGCTGCCAGTGCCGCACGGGCAACTGCTAGCGCGACAAAATCATCGGTCAGTATTTCGCCCGCTGATTGTTCGGCCAACAACGTCGACAAGAACTGCGACGCGAGTTCCGCATCGCCGGCGGTGACAACCCCAAACACCAACGAGTAGTCATTGCCGATGCGCATGCCGCTCGCCAGCGTGTCCGGCACAAGTCGGCGCACTCGTTCGAGTCGACATGCAGTCACGACGCGCGCGAGGCCAGCCACTTGGGCGTCGTCGTCATCGAAACCATGCGACCACAACACCCCGATCGCGGTCGCGGTAGCGCCGTCGATATGGAGGTAGGCGCATTGCTGTTGCGCTTGCAGTGGCGACCCCACCAGAAGCGCTACTGGCAGCAGTCCCGCGAGCAACCAAACAGAGATTCTCCAAAGCATTATTCGCATAGCTGGCCTTCTCGAACGGTAAGTTGCCGATGCGCGATGGCCGCGGCAAGGCTTTCATCGTGGGTTGCGACAACGATGGCGACAGCTCTGTTGCGCTGCATCGTCAGCAAGTTATCAATCACAGCAACGGCGGCGGCACGATCCAACGAAGCTGTCGGCTCGTCCAGCAACAGCACCTCAGGCTGCACGGCGATCGAACGCAACAACGCAGCTCGTCGATGTTCGCCACCGGACATCTGCGCGGCGCTACGCATCAGTAGTTGCTCAGGCATCTGCACGCTGCGAGCACCAGCAAGGGCATCGAAAGATGGCGCACTCGCCTCGTTGAGCAAACTATGCAAGCGACGACCAGGGGTCAGCGACGCCAACGCATCCTGACACACCAACTGCACTGCCGACTTGCGATCGGGCCGCTTGACCAAGCCGGAATCGGGTGGACGGTGGCCAGCGAGCACCCGCAGCAACGTGGTCTTACCAGCACCGGACTCACCCAGCAGTGCGGTGATCTCACCGCTCCGCAGCACGAAGTCGACGTTGTCGAGCACCTTGCGATCCCCGTAGGCAACGCTGACTTGCTTGGCTTCCAGCACCGGCACCGAACCAATAACTTCCTTGGCGCGCGGCGGCCACGGCAGCTGATCCGGCTCGGCTCGCAAAAACGCGCCATCTTGCAGCGCGTAAATGTCGGCGTTCATGTCGCGGAGCAAGCGGTGGTCGTGAGTTGCCAACAACAACGCACTGCCAGATTCGACCAATTCACGTAGCCGCGCCAGCAATTCGGCATACGAACCACCATCGAGGCTGGCGGATGGCTCATCCGCGATCACGACCGTTGGCTCGCGCAAAAACGCGATCGCCAGCAGCACGCGCTGGGCCTGCCCGCCAGAAATACGGTGCGGTTGCCGCTGGCACAACTGCGCCGCATCGTCAACGCCAAGGCGGCCAAGCATCGCGTGTATCTGATCGGTTGCCGCGCCCGTCGCGGCAAAAACCTGTTCGCCGACCCGGACCAGTGGATCAAGCGCGTTATGGGCGTCCTGCATCAAGAACGCGACTTCCTTGCGGCGTAGCTTTAGCAGGTCACTTCCCGCCAATTCGTGCAGCGATCGACCGCGAAACTGGACCTCACCTTGCCCCCGCCAGCCCTCCCGTTCGAGTAATCCGAAGATCGACATCAGCATGCTGGTCTTGCCGCAGCCGGAAGGCCCATAGAGCGCGGCAGTTTGCCCGGGGAACAACCGTAGCTCCGGCAATGTCACCGAAAAGCGTCCTCCATCGCTCAGGGAATAGTCGGCAACTTCAAGCAGGGCTTGCACAGGAATGCCATCGCACCGAATCGGGAGCGTCACTGCAAGCATCTCAAAGGCAGGATGCGGCACGGATTTCGCTATGCTTCTCGACATGACTCGGATCGCAGCCATGTGCGCCTTCACTTGCGTGCTCGCCAGCCTGACCGCACAGCAATCTCTACAAGAGCTTGAGATGCGCTTTCGCGGCGAGATGCAGCAGCTGGACACAAAATCTCCCTCGCGGCAGCAACAAGACGAACTGTTCAGCCGACACGTCTCCGAACTGCGCACATTCTTGAAGGCATCCGCCAAGGGAGATGACCGCTGGAACGGACGTCTTTGGCTAGCCGAGATCGAGATGGTGCGCGGCAAGCGCCAAGAAGCCACCGAGGCCCTAAAAGGGATCGACGCCAACCAAGCACCGGGCATGGTGCTAATCAGCGCGGCGACAATGGCCCAACACCTCAACCTCGTGCAACTGCGAGACGATTGGATCAAGCAAGCAGTCACCAAGGACGCACCGCTGCTCGATCGCATGGCGATGGCGCGCCTGCTGATGACGGTGCTACGCGAGATTGAACTCGGCGAAGGGCTGTTCACCAAAGCGCTCGCAAATGCCAAGGACGACGAAGAGAAGTCGTTCGTCATGTGGCACCGCGCAGACGCCCTCCGAGATCGCGAAGACCTGCCCGAGAACACTGGCTTTGACGAACTCGAAAAACTCGCCAAAGCGTTGCCAAAGACATACTGGGGCTCGGTCGCCAAAGACCGACTGCGCGCGACCCGCGTGAAGGTTGGCGACAACCCCATCGCGATCTCCGGCAAGACCCTCGACGGCGCATTGTTCACCACCAAGGCACAACTCGGCAAGGCAGTCGTGCTCGCGTTCTACACCGCAGCCGACTACGACACACCGCGCCTGATGGCGTTGCTCGCGGATCTGCAGGCGAAGAACAACGACCTGGTGGTGCTCGGCATCAGCCTCGATCGCGACACCAACGAGATCAAAAAATCGGTCAAAGCTCTCGACATTCGCTTCCCGGTCATCGGCGATGGCAAGGGCCCCGGCACCGACTCCGCGCTGCGCTGGTTCGTCGAAGGCCCGGTAGTGCACGTGCTCAACAAGAGCGGCAAGATCGCCGGACTCGGACTGCAAGCGGGCACCAACGATGGCCGCGCCGAGATGACTGAGGTGATCAAGCGCGCGCTACGCTAGCCCGCGCGGCGGCGAGCCAGCAGACCGAGCGCCAACACCAACAATGCGCGCAAACCTTCGCTGAGCAAGATCGCCATCGCCGGCAAGATCGGCAGCGGATCGGCGAGACCTTTACCGGTCAGCGAAGTGATCAAGAACACGGCGCAGAACACCAATAAGATCAGGTCTGGTCCGATGCGTGCGCCGCGGCCGAAGCGAATACCGACGCGCAGCACGCCGACGATCAGGCCCGCCGCAAGCATGGCGACCGACACGGCATAGCCAAGCGGCGAAGTGGGCAGCAGCGAGCTAGCCCGTTCGGTTACCGCGAGATCGTCCACCGACACCGTCAACGAGTTGTTGAGCAACCACCAAGTGATTGCCGGGGTGACCAACGCAGTCGCCGTCCACGGGATAAGACGGCGATTGAGCGAACGGATCGGCGTGCCGATCAACGCCCGCCGACGGAAGCCGCGGATGCCACGACCGGCCAACTGCAGCGTTCCCGCGAGCAATACGACCGCTGGCACCAACAACGTTGCGCCGACCGACGGCAACGCTTCGCACGCCATGCCAGCAGAGATCGACGCGCACAACATCAAACCTCCACCGACCATCATGCTGCGACGCGGACGGCGGGAGCGATGCCGTGGCGCGGGACGCGATGCGACCTGCAGCAACACCAAGGACAACAACGCAAACAACGTCGCCAGCGTCTCGGGACGCAGGATGTAGCCGGCATGCGCTACCGGGGGCAGCGCCGCGATCAAACCACAGGCGAGTAAGGCCTGCAGTCGGCCGCGCGCGAGCAGCACCGACAAGTAGGTCAAGAACGCCAGCCCAGTGATGCCGAGCACCTGCATCAGGCGTGCCCGAACAACTAGCGCACGCTGCGCTTCTTGAACGACCGGCCAAGTCACTTCGGGGATCGCCGCAGAGTGGAACATGCGGGAGCCACGAGTATCGATGCACCTTGCGTCTGGCCGTTGCTCGACAATGCGTTGCAAGCGCGCGAGTTCGTCAGGCTGCGCCGGCGTGCCAACGGACACAAAAACGACCAGCGACGGCAACAACAACACCAGCAAGCTGCAGCACGCTGCGGCGATGTTGGCACTTCGAAGTGGCGAGCGTGTGCGGCCCAGCCCATCGTTCTGAGTATTGGTCGTCACAGAACTGAGCACGCGAATCTAGCGTTTGCGATCTGGACGTTTAGGCCGCGACCTTCAAGCCTAATAAGATCAGGCCTAAAACCTACAAGCCTGCGCGTCAGACAACGGCGATGCAGTCAATCTCGACCAACGATCCCTTCGGCAGTTCCTTAACCGCGACGCACGCACGCGCCGGACGGTGGTCGCCGAAGTGACGGCCGTAGACTTCATTGACGGAGCCAAAGTCGTCCATACTGGCCAGGAAGATCGTCGTGCGCGCGACCTGCGCTAGCGATGAACCACTCGCTGCCAGCAAGTTGGTGAGGTTCTTCATCACCTGCTCGCACTGTATCGCAGCCGTGTCACCGACCATCTCCATGGTCTTGGGGTCGAGCGGGATTTGGCCAGAGCAGAACAACAGGTTGCCGACCTTGACGGCCTGGCTGTAGGGACCGATCGCTGCGGGAGCGTTCTCGGTTTGCACGAATTCGAGGGTCATGATTACTTGGATTGCAGTCGATCGCGCAGACGTTGCTCGACCGTGGGGTGGAGAAAGCTACTGACATCGCCGCCGTTGCGCACGACTTCACGCATCAACGACGACGACACGTAGCTGTATTGCGCACTGGGCATAACAAAGACGGATTCGACCGACGGTTCCAAGTGGCGATTGGTCAACGCCATCTGGTATTCGGATTCGAAGTCCGAAATGGTACGGACGCCGCGAAGGATCGCGCCAATCTTCTCTTTCCGACAGAAATCGACGACCAGTCCCGAGAACGTCACCACCGACAGGCGGTCATCGTCGGGCAGCACTTCGCGCAGCATGGCAACGCGCTCCTCGGACGAGAAGGTCGGACTCTTCTGACTGTTGATGCCGACAGCCACCGTCAGATGATCAAACAGGGGCAGCGCGCGTTCGACCAAGTCGAGATGGCCGCGCGTCACTGGATCGAAACTTCCGGGGTAGAGGGCCGAGACCATTGCGAGAACTGTAACCGGTGGCGGGAGCGGATCACAAACGTGCTGCGCCTAGCTGTGATTGTTCCCGGCCTGCAAAGCCCCAATAGCAGGCTCACGGCACGGCACGCCTCGCCAGGTCACCCCGCTTCGATCTACTGATTGCCGACCGTGTCGTGGCGAGCGCTACTGGCGCCATGCTCGAGAGGATTCAGGCCCGGCGAGCAACCAAACGCCCGCATAAAGAACGAACTTCTCAGCAGTGCGTTCGCAAGCGAGATGGCTATGCCTGGCAATCACCGAATCGCTTGTCACCGCTGACGATTGCTGAACCCTACTAAGGCGTGGCTCCGATTGCATACCGCTCGCTGGCTGAGGCCATTGCCTGGTCCTTACCAACCGCTGTGCTCGCAAGCATTAGCCTGCCGACTGCGGCCGCGATCGCGATGGCCGGAATCTTGGTGGCCACCTGCACGCGCTATCGGTGGCGACGATCGGGGCTGAGTGCCTTGCCAGTGCTGTTGGCGGCAGTGCCCTCATCCTCAGCACCACTGCCAGCAACGGAACCTGGCCCCGTGTGGATCGAAGGTCGAGTTCAAGACGTCGTGCGCGCGCCGCTCACCGGTCGCAACTACGTGCAATTGGCCAAAGACCTCCGCGTTGCTTTTCCTGGTGAGATCGAGTTGGTGCCTGGCGACAAGTTGCGAGTCCTCGCTCGAGTTGGCGAGCCGTCCATCCCAGGTGTGCGGCGCGCGTTTCAAGCAATCACGGCGACGATGGAAGTCGACCCATGCTCATGGTCATTTCGCAGTGGCTGCGCGCGACTTCGGCGCGCGATGGAACGAGAACTGCTGCGACTCGTGCCGGGCGAACACGGCGCGATGCTAGCGACACTGGTGCTCGGCCGGGCCACGCGTCCCGACCCCGACCTTGCTGCCGCGCACCGCGCCACCGGGTTGAGTCACTTACTGGCAGTCAGTGGCGCGCATGCAGCGATGTTGGCGTTCTTGCTGGGGCTGTCGAGTCGCGGGCGACACCTCGGTGCTGGACGCACGCGCTCGGCGCTCGTGCTGACGATCTTATTAATCTACGGCAGCATCGCGGGCGCAGAACCGCCGGTATTGCGCGCTGTCGTGGCGTATACCTTGGCCGCGATCGCGGCGCGCATCGGGCGACCGTTTGGCATTGCGACCGGATTGTTGGTGCCAGCTTGGATCACGTGCCTGGTCGAACCAGAATCGCTGCTCGGCCCAAGTTTCTTACTGAGCTACGCCGCCGTGATCGGGCTAGCGATGGCGCTGCGCGGGCGACCACCGGAGACCCTCGGTGAATGGCTCTTCGACGGCCTGCGCGCATCGTTTTGGGCGACGCTACTGACAGCCCCCCTAACACTAGGATTCTTCGGTCAGCTCGCGCCGTGGACGATTTTACTGACTCCGCTGTGCGCACCATTAGTCGCGATGATGCTGCTGATCGGCCTAATCGCCGCAAGCCTCGCCATGGCGTCGCCGGGGCTTGCCGATGTCTTGGCGTGGCCGCTGCACACAATGGCAAGCACCTACGCGTGGTTAGTGCACACTGCCGACCATCTACCAGGCACGCCGATTCCGGCTTGGTATCGCCCGCCGCCGTGGGCAATCGCTTTGGTCGGAACGATCTGCGTCGCGTTTGTGCGCGCCGTGCCGCGCAAGCGCAGCGTTGTAATCGCGGTGCTCGGGATCGTGACCTTATGGTTCTTGCCGCTGCACCATCGCGACGAACCGCACTTCACACTGTTTGCCGTTGGCCACGGCCAAGCAGCGCTGGCCAACACCGAGCAGCAGCACCAGATTGTCATCGACTGTGGCAGTTTGCAGGGCGGCTCCCGGGCGGCCAGGCTGGTTGCTGGGGCGTTGACTCGCTGCTCAATCGACTTGTTGGTGATCACACACGCGGACACCGACCACCACAACGGCGTGCCATTCTTGCTGCAACGATTGCACGTGCGGCAGGCAATCATGCCGGCATCTCTACGCGGCACAGAACTACACACGATGCTGCTCGAACACGGCAGCGAGATCATCTTGCTGAAGCCGGGCGGACAGTCCCAGCCACTGCCTGCGGTTCACGTGCTTGCCCCCGACCTCCCGGCCGGCGCAAGTGACAACGACCTGAGCTTGTGGCTGCAGTTGCAGATCCACGACTGCAACATCTTACTGACAGGCGACGCGCAAGAACTCGGCACCGCCGCGGCGATTGCGAGCGGCTTCGTCACTCGCTGCGATGTGCTGCTCCTGCCCCATCACGGTCGCCGGAATGCCAACGCACCACACTTGCTTCAGCGCACGCGACCGCATGCGTGTCTGGCATCAGCAACCGCCGGCGATGGCCAGACGCTACAGGGCGACGTCGCGCGAAAGTTTGGCGCGGATCTTTGGTCTACCGGTATGCACGGCACGATCACGTTACGCGGCAACCCGATCGGCATTTCTTCGCAGCAACCGCGCTCTCTGCTGCCGCGAACTTCGCAAATTCGCCCCAAGTAAGGCCGCTCGTCGCGGTAACTCAGCGAGCGCGAATCCTGGACACGGCAGAGAGAGTCACGTCGGATTCGATGCCTTCGCACGCGCTACCGGAGACCTTGTTGTCGGGCAGGTGGCCGAGCAGCTCAAAGACAAGCCTGCCAGCATGGTCCGGGCAACCTACTCGCTTGGCCAAACTGGCCTGTGCCAGCATGGTTACGGCCACCGCAGCGCCTGCGGCAGCCCCCTAGAAAGTGCGCGTCCCTCTAGTGTGCGCCCCTGGCTGGCCGATTGGTGACTATCTGATACAGACGTGATGCACTCTAAGTGTCACCGGCATGTGGTCTAACGACAATGCTAGCCGTAACCAGCATTGCCTCCGCCCCGAAGTTCCGGCGGCCCAATACTCGAACTATGCGCACCAGCACCTTGCTTGCGACCCTTTGTGTCGCCCTATTCGTTGCCGACAACCTCGAAGCCCAACGCCGTGGTGGCGGCGGTCGTATGGCACGCCGTCCAGCGGAAATCACCAACCGGATCGCGGCTTACTTCAGCGAGATCGACGCGCCGGCCACCCAAGGGGACAAGATCGCGCCGTTCAACTCGATCGACCTCGTGCGCGCGGCGGCCGCCGCCAACCAGGTCACCGTGCTCTACCTGCACGACAGCGAAGCCGAGAAGCGTATTGTGCAGCAGTTCGAAGGCGCTCTGTTCCGGACCGACAAGTCAGGCGACCAACTCGGCTTGAAGCTGCGCATGTTCCACTGCGGCCAGATTGACATCAGCAAGTCCCCGGCGATGAAGAACCGCTATGAGAAGGACGTGCCGATATTCATCGCCTTCGATAAGACCGGCAAGGAGCTCAAAGCGGTTTCGATGTCGGGCTACAAAGCCAAGGCGGGCAAGCTCGAAGCACTGATCGATCAAGCCAGCACCGGCGCCTACAAGCCCTCGATCAAAACGATCACCAAGAAGTATGGCAAGATCATCACGGATCTTGAGAAGGCGCTGAAGGCGAAGACCCAAGCCGAACAAGATCAGACCAAGGCCGGCAACGACAAGTCCAAGGCCAAGAAAGCTGAGAAGGCCATCGCTGCCGCAACCAAGCTCGAAGATAAGGCGCTAACGGCAGAAGAGAAGCTGCTCGAAAATCTTCGCCTGCCGGCGCGCGGCGACAAGAAGCTCCCTAGCCGGAACAACCGTCGCAACAACAACAAGGCTGGCAACACCGGCAAGGGCAACACCGGCAAAGGCAACACCGGGGCTGGTAACACGGGCAAGGGCAACACCGGCGCCAAGTAGGCCGCCCAACTGCTTGGTCTTAGACCCCACAGTGACCAGCATGAACTTCGAAGCTGCGCAGCGTCGCCAAGCCTTCATGGCCTTGAGCGACGGCACCACTGGATAACGCCAGAACGACGGCGAGCAGCAGCCTCTTCACTCCAACCGTGCTAACGGATCGGCGGCGGAAGACTCATGGGCGCGTGGCCGTGATCAGGGTTGTAGATGTGCCCAAGTGTATGCGTCGCCGCGGCCTCGAACGTACTGCCAGTGCCCTCCGCTGCCAACGCTTCCAGGATCGGGATGGCCTGTTCATCGCGCTTGTCCTGATGCAGCGATTTGCCCAAGTAGAGCAGCGCATTCTGGCGATCGACACCGAGTTTCTTGGTGGCCAACGCCATCTCCAAAGCCTTGACCGCGGCCGCGTAGCGACGTTCCTTAAACAACACGTAGCCTTCGGTGAACTTCGCTGCGGGCGATTTCGGAGCCGTCTTCAACCAACGCCGCGCCGCGGTCAAGTTGCCGTCAAGCGCGAACAGGTGTGCCAAGCGAAGGCGGGATTCGGCGACGCCATCGTTGGCTGCTGAAGTAAGCAACGGTTCGGAGTGCACGCGGCAGCCGAGTTCCAGCAGCAGACACCCAAGTGCGTGCTGATCTATCGGACTGACCACCGCTTGCTGCAGCCTGCCGCGCAGCGCTGCAAGTTCGGCTCGCTTACTGGCACAGAAGTTCAAGAACGCGGCGACCTGTCCGGGATCCTGAGGCCCGGGGCGCGCGGCGTAGCAATAGCCCTGCCCATCGAGCACACACATGCCCATGCCTTCGCTGCCGCCAATCCACTCGGCGTACAGGCGCTTGCGCTCGACTCCATCGGCGATGACCGCAACGAAGCGCCCCGCCGCGAGCGCATCCAGAACAACTGGATGCGCCAGCCGCGACTCCATGAAGTCGCTGGCGCCGTGCCCCGGCAGCGCAAAATACACAACCAGGTCCTTAGCACCGCCTCGTGACGTGCTCAGCGCCGACTGCATGTCGCGCTGCCACTCAGGCGCGGCACAACCGGCAAGCAATACCAACAACGTGGCTAGTAGCAAACGCCGCATCACCTCTTCTGACCATCGCCGCAGAAGCGATCAAGCCATTCGAAGAACTCACGCTGCCACAAGACACCGTTCTGCGGTTTGAGCACCCAGTGACCTTCGTCAGGGAAGATCAGCATGCGGCTGGTAACCCCTTGGATCTGCGCTGCAGTGAACGCTTGCAACCCTTGATCGAACGGCACGCGGTAGTCGCGTTCGCCATGGATCACGAGCAACGGCGTCTTCCAATTCTTGACGTACTGGTTGGGCGAGAACTTCTTGTAGCCCTCGGCGATCTCTGGCGAGAGCCAGAATGGACCGCCCATGTCCCAGTTGACGAAGAACAGTTCTTCCGTCGACAGATACATGCTCTCGAGGTTGAACACCCCGCAGTGCGAGATCATGGTCGCGAAGCGATCGCCGCCGTTGCCCATCAGCCAATAGACCGAGTAGCCACCGAACGACGCGCCAACCGCGCCAACGCGGGCCTCGTCGACGTAGTCACGCTTGGTCATCGCATCGGTCACGGAGAGCAAGTCCCTCATCGCCTGACCACCCCAATCGCCCGAAATCTCGTCGTTCCACGCCTGCCCAAATCCTGGCAGACCGCGTCGATTGACCGCGGCGACGACGTAGCCCTTGGCGGCCATCAGGTGGAAGTTCCAGCGGTATGAAAACCACTGCCCAACCATCGATTGCGGCCCACCTTGGCAGTAGAGCAGCATCGGATAACGCTTCTTCGGATCGAAGTTTGGCGGCTTGATGATCCATGCGTGCACCTTCTTGCCATCGGTCGTGTCGAACCATTCGGCGTCGACCGTCGGCAACGACATGCCGGCATAAGCGGCGGCGTTGGCGTCAGTCACCATCGTGATCTTGCCGGTCGCGACATCGACGCGCGCGATCTCCGCCGCGCGCTCGGTCGTCGTCATTGAGCAATAGATGGCCGAAGCGTCCGGGGTGACATGGATCGCGCCCAAACGGTGACGACCCTTGGTGACCACGACGGCCACCGGCGCCTGCAACGCTGTCGTATAGATCTGCGTCGTGCCTTCGACATCAACAGTGAAGAACAACCGCGAACTGTCGGCGCTCCATGTCACGTCATGCGGCGACGCATCAAAGCCCGGCAACAATTCGGTGTTCTTGCCCGTCTTGCGATCGTGGATCATCAAGCGGATCCGGTCGGCCTCGAAGCCTGGGCGCGCCATGCTTGAGAACGCAATCCAACGACCATCCGGCGAGTAGCGCGGTTCTTGGTCGTAGCCCGGCATGCCTTCGGTCAGGTTGCGATGCTCACCACCGCCAACCGGCACTACAAACAACGCGGAGTCAGTACTCGCTTCTGGATTCGGCACGCGACGCGCCGTGTAGCACAGTTCCTTACCATCCGGCGACCAACGAATCTGCTCGGCACCACCGAACGGCATCAACGGCGTATGCACCTTCTCAGTCGGCATCAGGTCGACGGCCTTACCCCCGCCGGCCACCGCTTGCACAAACAGGTGGCTGTAGGTGCCATCGTTCCACGTGTCCCAGTGACGAATCAGTAGGTCGTCGTAGGCACGCGCGTTCGCTTGACTCAAGTCACTGTGCTTCTCGGTGACCAGAGCATCGAGCTTGACCGACTGCGTAAACGAAAAGTGCGTGCCGGCAGGCGACCAGTGCAGGTTCGAAATGCCACCATCGACTGCCGTCACGATATCCGGGCCGTCCTCATACAGGTGGCGCCTGACAATCCCTTCCTTGCCGACCCACGCAAACGACACGCTGTTGGGCAACCAATACGGCGAACGCCCAACGGCGACTTCAGTCGGCTTGCGGCCGGCTTCCATCAGGTTGAGCAGATACACCTTGGTGCTGCCCTTGTTCGCCTGAATGTCCGGCGTGCTAATCGTGAACAGCAAGTGCTTGCCATCCGGGGCAAGCGTCAAGCTGCCCACGCGATGTAGGGAATTGAGGATCTCAGGAGTCAGGACCTTTTGTGCGGACAGATCCTGCACCAGCAACGACAGGGCCACGATGGCAGTCACAGCGAGACTTTGAAGCATGCGCATGTGGCGATCATCGCGGGGCAAGCCGGTCAATGCCACGCGCCACCGATAACGGACTGACGAACGCTTGAAGTTCCAGCGAACTGGGGCGGCATTTGCCCGAGGCCCAAAAAGAGATCGACAATCTTGAGCCGCACCGCAACCCGTACTCAGCCTAGCCACAACGACACCTCGGCGACCAACGGGCGTGCTCTCGCCTACCGAGCCGGCCCCGACTTCGACCTCGAGGTGATCGGCAGCTAGTTCGACTCAGTAGCGGATCCGGCGAATGGTCACGACGAAGTTCAAACCCTCGTCCCGGCACCCAGGGGGCCACATCAAAAGGCTGCCGCGGGACAAGCAGAAGGCC
This sequence comes from uncultured bacterium, assembly GCA_937906475.1. Lineage (GTDB taxonomy): Bacteria > Planctomycetota > UBA1135 > UBA1135 > UBA2386. The sequence goes on along the minus strand of CALCZA010000057.1, from coordinate 32,313 downwards.
CTAACCGGCTCGCCCCAGTTCGCTCGCTTCATGCCCGGCCAGGCCATGCGGAAGAGCCAGGCCATCCGCAAGCCTCCCGAACTGATTCACAGCCAGCTTCCCGCGGTGGCTCCGAAGGCCAGTAACATCGATTTCGGCTCTGAGTATTTTGACCAGCTAAACGCGGAACGGAGTCGCGGGCCAGAGCTCAAAGAGCGGGGTCAAAGCCCTCTTCGAAGCGCCCCTGAATGGACAGGCCAAAGGTCGCTGGCACGGGCTCGTGGCCCCCAAATCGGGGCATAGGGCAATAACGGTGGCACCGCCACTCTCACCGTCGCTGGGCCCCTCAGCCTGCAGAGTAGCTATCGTTGCCGCGGCCTCATGTGATGGCTGCTGGTCCATCAACGGTCAGCAACGACATTCCCCAGGGAAGGAAGCAGGCCTCAGCACCGTCTCAGGGGCCTGTTTCCAACCGCCAGCTGCTAGACTTCGGTAGAGACTTATGAACGCCAAGAACCAATACAGCCAGAACTCCGCCCCCGTCAGCGCCAGCCAACGCGGCTTCACCCTCGTCGAAATCATGGTCGTGATCGTGATTCTCGGCCTGCTCGCGACCTTGGTTGTGCCCAATATCATGGGCGCCAGCGACCAAGCCAAGGAAACCAAGGCCAAAACCGACTGCGCGATGATCGCCGGTTCTGTGCGCAGCTACTACGTCAAGAATAGCCGCCTGCCCGAGACGCTCGAAGAGCTTGCCACCAAGGATGAGCGAGGCCGCAGCGAACTCGAAGAACTACCGGTCGACCCGTGGAACACGCCCTACGAACTGATCCAGGGTGACACCAGACGCGAGTTTGAAGTCATCAGTTGTGGTCCCGACATGTCGCAAGGCACCGAGGACGACATCTCAAACAAAGCCAAGGAACAGAATTAGACAGCCCCTTGGGTAGCTGGGCGCCGATATCCCTGGTGCCCAACGACCGATTCCAACGGCAGATGCAAAGCACCGGCACGATCAACCCAAATCCACGCACAGCCGGCTTCACGCTGCTGGAGTTGATCGTTGCCATTTCACTGGTGGCGTTGCTAGTCGGCATCATTGTCCCCAACCTCGGCGCGCTCATTCCGACAGCGCGCCTCGACGGCAGCGCCAAGGACATCAAAGCCAACCTGACGGAGATCCGTTCGGAGTCGCGCATCCAAGCCAAGCGCATGGAGATGGAGTTCGATCTCGACAGGGCGCGCTTCCGCATCATCCTGCCGCCGGAAGAACAACTGACCAGCGACCAGGTCATCTACAACGACGACGAAGTCCGCGATCAGGACAAGGGCTGGATCGACCTGACCGATGGCGTCGTGTTCGCTGGCGCCGGCGACTCGAGGAGCGGCACGATCACAAAGGGCCTATACAAAGTCGTGTTTGATGAATACGGCTTCACGGCCGACCAAGTGATCGCAGTGCAACTCCTCAACGATAGCACCATGGCCTGGTCCGTTGTGCTGCACGGATTGACCGGCCAGATGGAAATCGAGAAGTCCGAGATGGGCGAGATTGCACAACCCGCGCCGATCGGCGAAGGAGCCTTCTAATGAGTCACTCCGGAACACGATCAGCGAAGTGCTTTGGCGCTCGCAGCAATCGCAACCGCGACAGCGAGAGCGGCATGCTGCTCATCGAATCACTGGTGGCAATGACCATCGTGGCGATGGTCACAATCAGCTACATCGGCATTCGCACCGACGCACTGATCGACGCAACCCGCGCCCGCAACTGGCGCCTAGCACGCGAAATCGCCGAAGAGAAGCTCTCCGGACTGATGGCTGGCGCACACGAGATGCAGCCGGAATCGGGCCAGATCATCGAGATCGAGAAGTATGAGAACTTCAGCTACAAGATCGTGCTCGGGGAAAGCGGCGTCGCGGACGTCGAAGCCGAAGTAGCCAACGAAGCGGCCGGCGAAGACACCGAAGCCAAGGACAAGATCCAATGGCAACGCGACCGCCAAGACCTACGGCGCGCTCGCGATCGCGGCCTCGACGCGATGGAATACGAGGAGCAACAACAGCTCGACGACATTGAAGAACGACTCGCCGAGAAAGCTCCAAGCGAAGAGGACTTCGAAGAGGTCGCAGTTGTCGTTTACTTCCCGAAGCTCGACGCGGACTTCCCGGGCCAACAAGAAGCCCTACTAATCAAGGCTCGGGTCTCGACACTCGCGATCTCCGGCATGACGCCGGATCAAGCGTCGAGCCTGGCAGAATCAGAAGGCAGCGGCGTTGATCCTATTGACCCGGCCAGCGGCGGTGCCGCCGGCCTACCTGGAGGAGGTGGGCGATGACCACATGCAAACGAGTAAGTAAAGTAAGTAAGCAGAGCGGCTTCACCCTGATCGAAGTACTGCTCGCCATTTCGATCACTGCCACGGTCATGCTAACGGTCGGCACGACGTTCCACATCATGCTGAACGCGCGCGATGTCGTCGACGACCTCGCGGAATCTTCCGAAGCAGGGCCGCGCATCCTCAACCTGATCGAACGCGATCTACGCGGGTTGTGGACCTACAACATCAAGAACAACAAGGTCTTCAAAGGCACCATTGCTGACGTCAATGGTCGCGATGCAGACCGCATGGATTTCCTAACCACGACCGATTCGGTCGGCACGGTTACGGACCTGGAGAGCGTGCCGCACAAGACCACCATTTGTGAGGTCGGCTACTGGTTCAAACCAAACACGCACTTCCGCGACGTGTTTGAATTATGGCGCCGCGAAGACCCGATGGTCGACAACGAACTCAGTACGCAGGGCTCGTTCCAACTGGTTCACGACCGCATCAAGAACTTCAAGGTTCGCTACTACGACTCTCTCGGCTTCGAAGCAGAGGAACTGCTCGAATGGGATTCGTCGACAGAAGACCGACTGCCCAAGCGTCTGAAGATCGAGTTCACCATCGAACGCCGCCGCAGTAGTCGCAACGTCGTCAGCGACATTGAAGTCGAAGACTTCGAGGGTGCCGAGAAGACCTACATCCGACACTACGTCTTCGACGATCGCCTCAACGACATCCTCGCGGCGAACAATGCGCGCATCCCGGTGCTGCCCCCACCACCGGACGCTTCCACTGGTGAAGCAGGGGAAGGCGAAGGCGGTCCCGCAGGACCTGCTGGTCCGGCCGGCCCTGGTGGCGAGGGCGGGCGAGGCAAAAACACCACGGAGGTCAGCTCACGTGGCGAACGCGGTTTGACGAAACCAGGCGATCGCAAGGGCGGCAAGGGCGGCAAGGGCGGCGATGGGCGTGGTAACGGAGCGCGCGGCGGCGGCAGCGGCGGCGGTCGCGGCGGCAACTCCGGTGGCGGCCAAGCTCCGACGCAACTGCCTCCCGGCTTTAACTTCGAGCAGTTCTTCGGCAGTGCCGGCGGCGGCGGCAGCCTATTCGGCGGCTAGATCCTGTTTGGCGTCTAGCCAACCAGCCCCGCTACCAGTCAGAAGACTGGCTTGCCGAGAACTTCGCGGCCACCGAGATACTGACGCAGTCGCTCCGGCACGTTGATCGTGCCGTCCGCATTCTGGTGGTTCTCGAGCAGCGGAATCAGGATGCGCGGACTCGCGGCCACCGTGTTGTTGAGCGTGTGGCAGAACAGCGGCTTACCACCTTCGGGGCGGTAGCGAATGTTCAAGCGGCGCGACTGGTAGTCGTAGAACCGTGAAGCTGAGTGCGTCTCGCTGTAACTGTCGCGCGACGGCATCCACGTTTCGATGTCGTATTTCATCGCCTGCGGCACACCAAGGTCGCCACCACACACGTTGACGACGCGGTAGGGCAACTCGCAAGCCTGCAGCAATGCCTCGGCGTTCTGCACGATTGACTCGTGGTGCTCGAGCGAGCGCTCCTTGCTAGCGATGTCGACGATGACCTGCTCGACCTTATGAAACTGATGCACGCGGTAGAGGCCGCGCGTGTCCTTGCCATACGTGCCAGCCTCGCGACGGAAGCAAGCCGAACGCGCGACGTATTTCTTGGGCAGATCCTTCTCGCTGAGGATCTCGCCAGAGTGCAACGACGTGACCGGCACTTCGCTGGTGCCGATTAAGTTCAGGCCATCTTTCTCGCAGCGATAGGTCTGCTCCTCGCCACCAGGGAAGAAGCCCGTGCCAAACATCGCAGCATCGCGCACCAACAGCGGCGGTTCTATCGGCACAAAGCCACGCTCGACCAGCAAGTCGACAGCGAAGCGCAGCACCGCGTCGTGCAGCAACACGAGATCGCCAAACAGAATGTAGTTGCGCGAACCCGCCATGGCGGCAGCGCGTGTAAAATCGAGCCAGCCCTGCGCCTCACCAATGTCGTAGTGAGGCCGCACCTTAAAGTCGAACTCGCGCACGGTGCCGACCTCGCGGACCAGCACGTTCTGACTATCGTCCTTACCGTCCGGAACTTCGGGATCCGGAATGTTCGGGATCAGACCAAGTTGCTCGGCGAGGTTGTGCTTGAGTTGCTTCTCCTCGTCATCAAGAACCGACAGCCTGGCCTTCAACTCCTTCTGCGTCTGAAGGAACGCTTCGCGCTCCTCCGGATTCAGCTTGCCGAGTTTCTTGCCGCCCGCCTTCTGCTCGCTGCGCATCGCGTCGATCCGCGGCGTCATCGCTCGCAGTTCGGCGTCTAACGCCAGGGCGCGGTCCACTGCCGCAGCCCGGTCCGGCATGTGTTTCTTGACAGCCCCCGCGCGAGCGGCGTCGGGGTTCTCGCGTAGCACCTTGATGTCGAGCATTTCGCGGCGAAGTGTAGCCGCGAGCCAGCGAAACAGCTACTTCCAGACCGTCTGCAATGGCCCGAAGAACTCGTGCTTCTTCTTGGCGAAGAGCCCAACCTTCATGTTGTCGGCCGGCAACTTGAACGAAAGCACCATCTCGCCCTTCCGGTAGCCCTTAGGCATAGGGAAGGTCGCGGCCATGAAGCCGAGGTTGTTGTATTGGTTGGCAGCGGCGCCAATCAGTTGGTCGTTGACGAACGGCTGGAAGGCACCGACCGACTTAGAGCCCTTGGTATCGGCAAACTTGTTGGCCAGCACGTCGGCGGCAATCCCGATACCGTGCATGGCGGTTATCTTGCAGCCTGATTTCTCAGCCACGCAAATCGTCAGCGCACTGACCGAAGCATTGCGGTCGCCTTCGCGTTCGAAGTCGAGCTTGAAACCGCCCTTCTCGGCGCCCATGTCCAGAGTAAACGTCTCGCCCGCCTTGACTATGAACGGCTCGTGGGCGTCCGTAGGGTAGATCTGCGCGGTCTGAAGACGCCCTCCCTTGCCCTTGGTCATGCGGCCCCAGATGACCGAGTACTCACCAGCGGGCACTTCGACCGGCTTGCCGCCAGCCACGTCGAAGATGGCCCCCGCGTAGTCGCCTCGGCCTTGGATTACGAGTTGGTCCGGATGAGTCGGCTTCGGGCCGGTCCAAGCCAACTGGACCTCGCCGGGCTTGAAGTATTCGGGGTTGAGCGGGCGCACGGCGACGTCGGTACCACCAGCGATCTCCAAGTAGTGCCAGCCGGCAGCCAACTTGGCGAACTGCGAGTATGGCACGCGCTTGCCCTTGCCGATCTTCATCGAGTCGAACATCGGCACCAAGACGCCCTGGCCGGTCGGATCGCCGACGATGTGCGACTTGAGTTCGCCAACGAACGGTTCGCCATCACCGGGCTTACCACTCGCATCATCGTCGTAGAAGACAACCGCTTCCGTTTCGATCATGGTCTTCCAGCTCGATGCGCTGCGGTAATAGATGTTGGCGATCTTGTCGGTCGCCGAGTAGTTGCACTTAGCGACACCGGTCGGCTCCGCATCGGTGCCGATCCAGAAGAACATCGCGTAGGGCAGCGCCTTATCAGTGCCGAGGTAGAACGTCGACGGCTTCGCCTTTGGGCTGACCGCGATATCCATCGCCTGCTTGCTGTCGTCCGCCGTCCAGCTGACGGCAAACTTGTTGGCGCCCCGGCGCAGCAAATACATGTCGCGCTGGCGGAACCAACCCATCTTGCGGCTGCTGCCGGATTCGCCGAGCGAATCCAACCACCAGTAGGACGGCACCGGGCCACCGCGTGAGCCGTAATCCGCGGCCTTCCAATCCCTGAGCGCCTCGAACTTCAACGCATACTTCTTGGCGACAACCTTCGGCATCAGCAGCGCCTCGACCCCGTTCGAGTTGGCGTCGTAGCCTTCGTTCGACCGCTTGTCGGCCTTCTTACGATCGACTTCGATCTTCAGCAGTTCGGACTTCACGAAGGCCTTGTTGCCCGTGTAGTGCGAATCAAAGGTGTAGTTCCAACGGTCCCTGCAGGCCAACTGCTGCTCGATAGCGAACACCACACTCTCACGATCTTCGATCGTCTTGCCCGGCATCTTGTTACCGATGACGCTGGCGAGGCCCCAGAGCACCGCGGCTTCTTGGTAGTGACCGATCGACTCCGCGATTCTGGCCAGCTTCAAGAAGTCCTGGTAGCACGACTCGTAGTCCTTCTTGACCTGACCGGTTGCCACGTTGGTCGTGTAGTCATCCCAGATCTTGGCCGAGTTCGAACGGCACGACTGCAATCGACGGAACAGCGCGTCGGTGCAACCGTCGACCCACCGCTGCACGTGCTTGAGCGTGTCCTGGCTGTCGAAGCAGCGACCCCACGACGCCATCAGCGCATCCGAGTTCAACTCTGCTACTTGGTCATCGCGCGACGAGGCGACCCGCCAAAACTCTTCGTAGAACACGATCGCGTGCATGTGGCCACGCTTCATGGCCTTATCGAGGATCTTGTCGTCCTCAAGTTGAATGCCCTGCGCCCAAGTTTTACGGAAGTCAGCGCGATTCAGGTCCTGGGCGGGCAGAGCCGCGGTCAGAGCGAGCAGAAGGGAAACGAAAACGGCAGTGTGGATATGGCGCATCTTCAGCGTGGAGGGATGGCCCCATCCTAGCGAGATGGCGCGGCGGGCACAGCCGCGGAGCTACTTCTGCGCGTGCTTGCTGGCCTGTTCCAAGAACTTGCGCTCGGCCGGGGTCAGCGCGGCCAGGCCCTCGGCCTTGACCTTGGCGAGGATCTGATCCATCTGCCGTTGCTGAGCCTGCGCGTTCTCATAGTCACGCCTGGCACGCTTCTGCTTAAATCCTTGGACGATCCCGGCGATCCAGCTCGGGCGGGCTTGGCCAGCGTGCCCCGCCCAATCGACGAACAGGCTCTTCTTGAAGGCAAAGTAGCCGAGCACCGCGCCGCCGAGGTGGGCACTGTGCGCCACACCGCCAACAAAGCCCCCGGCCAAGCCGATAAACGTCTGATAGAAGGCCACAAACACCAACACCCCGGCCAACGCCCACAACGGAATGAGGTTGAAGACCAGCGCGTTCGGGTAACGGCAGGCTGCGTAGACCAAAAACGAGTAGCAGGCGCCGCTGGCGCCGACGAGCGGCACGTTCTGGTAGCCCTGGACCGCCGCCAGGACGAGGTGCAGCAAGGCTCCGCAGATGCCGCCGATCAGGTAGAGCTTGATCGTGCCCCGGTAGCCGAGGCGCGCCTCAGCAATTATGCCCATGAAATAGAGCACCATCATGTTGCCGAAGAAATGCCACGCGTCCGTGAAGCTGTGGGTGAATTGGTAGGTCACCAGCCGCAGGAAGCCGAGGCCGAAGCCTTCGAGGCCTAAATCCCACGAAAACGCGAACCAGAATCCGGAGGCCCCATCTGTGGCGGGAGCACTCAAACGGCCTAGCAGAATAGCGTTCAACCCGAATACGATCGCGTTGACGATCATCAGGTGCTTGATCGCTGGAGTCAGCGGCGGAAGTCTTGGGCCTTCGATGCTCATGTCTGACAGTTGGGTGCGGGGTGCACCTCCGCTACCTTTCGGCATAACCATAACCGGAGACGTAGTCAGTGCCCGCTCAACTCCTAGACGGAAGACAGATTGCCAAACGCATGCGGGAACGCTTGCGGAAAGCTCGTGATGCATTCGGCGACCGCGCCGTTCGCCTCGTATCCCTCGAGATCGGCCAGAACCCCGCTGCTGCGGTATATGTCCGCAATCAGAAACGTGCTGCTGCAGAAGTCGGCATCGAGATGGAGGTCGTGAACCTGCCAGTCGCGACCTCGGAAGCCGAATTGCTGAGCACCATTGCAGAATTGAACAATCGCGCCGATGTGTCCGGGATGCTCGTCCAGCGCCCGATGCCGCCGGGAATTGATCCGCGCACGGTGCAAATGGCTATCGATCCGCAAAAAGATGTCGAGGGTATGCACCCGACAAACATGGGCACGATCCTCTACAAGGAACCTTTGTTGCCACCGTGCACGGCCGCCGCGGCCCAGCAACTGATCGTCGAAACCGGCATGGACCTGCGCGGCGCCGAGACCGTCGTCGTTGGCCACAGCGAGATCGTCGGCAAGCCGATCGCGGTGTTGCTGCTGCACCACCTGTCAACGGTGACCGTTTGCCACATCGGCACCAAGAACCTGATCGAACATACGCGCCGCGCCGACATCGTCGTAGTCGCAGTCGGCAAGGCCGGCCTCGTGCATGGCGACATGCTGAAGCCCGGCGCGTGCGTCATCGATGTCGGCATCAACCAAGGTCCGGACGGCAAGATCGTTGGCGATGTCGACTTCAAGTCAGCCAATGCAGTGGCCGGTTTCTTGACCCCGGTACCTGGCGGTGTTGGCCCAGTGACCGTCGCGATGCTGCTGCGCAATACGCTGCGCGCGGCTGGCGCGGCGATCTAGCACGTCGTGGCCGGGTGCGTCGCCCGGTAACGATCTGCTTGCGGTCGCCAGCACAGCATGTTGCGCGCGCATCTCACCGAGTGCGAGGCGCAGGTCCTAACGCGCACAATAGCTTGCCCGTCGCGCATCGACAGTCTGCCGGGCAACTCAGTCGCCGGGCCGGCGAAGACCGCGGCAACTACGCAGGCATCACTGGCTATGTGACGCCCGCCTTAGCTGACGCGCGGGCCGGGTTCGGCCGCAGCAACACATCGATGGCACCTACTACCAAGATGCCGCCTTGCGCCGAGTAGCAAATCCAAACCGCGTCACGGAGTTCCGACGAGAAGCCGTATGCGTGCAAGCCAACCTGCAGCAAGTTGACGTGGAACCACGAGAACACGACGACGAGGCCAATGATGCCGGCCCAGACAACGAAGCCGACGTCGCGAACCCAACCGGAAAAGCGCGCGTGCAACAGCGAGATCTGGGCGAGGCAAATCATCAGCGCCCCGTTCTCCTTTGGATCCCAGCCCCAGAAGCGCCCCCACGAGTCGTTGGCCCAGACGCCACCGAGGATCGTGCCGACAACCGAGAACAACAGGCCAAAGCAGGTCACGCCGTAGCACATTCGAATCAGTGCCTTGGCTCCCACGTCACTAGGGTGGTAGATCCGAGTGACGCGCATGAAGATCCACACGTAGGCAAGCATGGCGGCCACGAGGCCGGCCGCGTAGCCGATATTGATCGTCGTCACGTGCGTCGCTAACCAGAAGTTGCTGTCGAGCACAGCCTGCAACTTGTCCATCGTGTCCGCGGCATTGCTGACTTCATACATGCGCGCGAACATGATTAACAACGCACCGAAGAACGGCGCCGCCGCCAACGCCATGCGACGCGGAATGACAAACTCAGTTGCGAGCAATAGCAGCACACTGACCCAAGCGATGAACAAGAACGTGTCGTAGAGGTTCTTGATCGGCGGGTGGCCGGTAATGTAGCAGCGCAGCGTCAGGTCGTAGCTCAGCATGCCGAGCGCAGCGATCGATACGACCATGCTCGCCCACCACATCAGCTTGCTGCGCGGCATCATCCACGTGATCGCGGCCAACAGGAACGAAAACAGGAACCAGTGAATCGCCTGGTAGTGCCAGCTCGAGTGGTAGTAGTTGGTCTCGCGCTCGATCTGCACCTGGTTGTAATGCGACCCGGCAGCAGCAATCGACGCGGCCTTGTAAGCCAGTAACGCCGCCTCGCGATCCGACAGCAACTTGGCGTTGGTTGCCTTCTGCAAGCTCGTGATCATGTCGACCACAGGCCCTTTTTGGCCCTTAATGACGCGCTCCAATGCGGCGCCAATCGGAATCCACACGTCGCCTTCGCCCTCTTCTGGGCCAACCAAACCGACGCCACTGGCATCGTTCTCGGCGACCGAACCAATGAACTTGGTCAGGGTGAGCATGCTCTCTGAAGCGTTGCTCAGCGTGGAGTCCAACTTGGAGATCATGGCGCGGAAGCCATCCGCGTGGGTTGCGATCAAGCCGAGGTCGGCATAGTCCGAGCCGAACAGCTCCTTCAACTCCCCGTCGACCGGCACCGTGTATTGGAATGCCTCGAGCTGCCGCTGCAGCTGGTTGTAGGCAATGAACTGCTGCCACAAGCCGACGACTTGCGCCTCGACCGGGCTGTGCTGCGCGGCCTCGACGTTCGAGTATTCGCCCGCCAGTTCACGAAGCTTGGTTGCGACCGTGAAGACCTGCTCGTAGCTGATGTAGACGAAGCCTGGCGTCTGGCCGTCGTTCTTGAGGCCGAGCGCATCCATGACACCACTGTTCTCGATCCGGAACAGTGGGTAGTGGCCAGCCTGGTCGGGGAAACACCAGACGTCGAGCAACCACTCGGTCGGACTCAGCGTGTTCTTCTGCTCCCCACCACTCGAGTCGATGATCGAGAACTTGACGTCACGGCTGCCGTGAATCTTGTAGAGCCGGATCGCTGCGAGCACCGACAACGGCTTCTCGCGGCCATTGTCTTGCACGGCCACCGACGCCATCTCGGCGACGACTTCCGCGCTCCACGGCTCGGTGCGCAGCACTTCGTGCTCATACTTCGGCACCGGACGGCTGCACGCCGCCAGCACGAAGGCCAGTAAGACCAGCAACGGCAAACGAAGTTGTTTCATAACGTCACCAAGCGTTGCGCCAATCATGCGGTCAGGTTCGTCCGTGTGGACGACTTCAAGAAGCGTGACAGCTTCATGATCATGTGAACGAATAGCCCGAGCCCAATGACCCAACACGACCACATCGGCCATTGATCAGATGGGTTGGCGGCAACTTCGAAAACGGAATACCACGGCGGGCCCAGAGGGCGGCCATCCGGGCCGGGTTGCTGCGGTCCCCAGTTGGTTTGGTAGGCCACGTAGCCATCCTGGCGCAACGGGTTGTTCATCCAGATCTGGACTTCGCGCTCTTGGCCACCGTCCTTGACGGAAACCCAACTGCGGAAGTCCGCGGGCGTCATCGTGCCCGGGTGATCGCGCTTAACGAACTTAGACAAGCGCACCTTGAACGGCAGTTCATAGATGACCTTGCGCAGGTCCACTGCCCAGCGCGCACCTTCCAACTCAAACACGAACGGGAACCGCGCCTGAGCAAACGGCAGCCTTCCCGGACCCCAGATAATGCCTTCCGCGTGCTGTTGGCCGCGAACCATGACGCGCACATAGACACCGGTTTGGTTCTGCTCGCGGTCCGGACTCGTCTTCAGCGGGTGCAGGTAGATGCCTGGACCGCCCGGTTCCTCTAGCACCGGCGTCGTCACCCGAACCATTGGCCCCTTCGACAGCGGCCGGCAGTTCACTAGGTAGTGATGAATCTGCAGTTCGAACGGTAGACCTTTCCCTGAGAGAGTGACCGTGTCGTCGATCGCACCAAGCAGCTTGGATTCCGGAACAACAAGCTCTTCGACCGTGTCCCCGTTGTCCTTCATCAAGGCCAATTCGTAGTCGTGGAAGCTGACGAACGTCGAACTCTCGTACTGACGATTGGGAACTTCTGGCCCAGAGCTTGGCGTCTCGTAGAGCGCCAGGGCGCCCGAGTACGAATACTCCATCTTGACGAAGCCGGCGAGCAGCAACAGCGCGATGCCGATGTGCGTGATCAGCACGCCGGTGTTCTTCGCGCGCCACTTGAGCCGCACCATTCCCCCAACCAACAAGTTGAGGAACAGCAGCATCATCACCGGGTAGGCGCCCGGCAACGGGATCTTGATCACCCACTGGTTCTCAACCGATGGGATCGCGCTGCCCCACCAGGAAAGTGGTAGCTCCGCGATCAGGCCCCAAGACTCGAAGTATTCCTTCTGGGTCGCCCACAAGCCGCCTTCGATTTGCGCGAGCGTGCCTAGCCACGTCAATAGGCCAAGGGTCACGAGCAATACGACTGCGAGCTTCTGCGAGCTAAACGTCATCACAACTCGCATCAATGGGCCAAGTTGACTCGCCGTGCCAGTTACTTTTGTGGTTGCGGTGCTCGTGTCACCCGCCCCAGATTCACCGGGCACCTGGGCCGAATCCGTATCAGTTGCGCTCATTGGGTTCTCCGGACCGAACCGCAGAATTGCACGAAGGCCGCTCGCTGAGCGTCAACTTCGCTCTGCGGACCAACCAGCTTGCAGAAGGTAATCGTTGTGCCATCGAGACGCGCCGCGACCAGCAGGCGAGCACTCTCAATTTGGTCCCCAGTCATGCCTTGGAATGCTCCCGCCAAGTCCATCATCACGGCGTCATCACCGAGGAATAGAGCCTTAGGCAAGGCGTTGTATTCTTCGTCGGTCAGCGGCGACAGGCGCTTGCCGCCGACGCTCACTTCGCCGCGCCAAATGTCGAGCGACTGCCGCAGCGCGCCACCGAGTTGGCTGATGTAGAGTTCGCTGCCACTACCAAACGTATGGCTGAGGATGCGACGGCCATCCACCTTGGTCCAACCTTCGGGCGTCGTCGCAGTGAACGGTGACGCGGTCTCGGTCGGATTCGCGCCGGCAGCGGGCGAGTTACCGCCAGGGCCAACCGGCTGATGGCCTTCGGGCAACGCCTGCCCAGCGCGAATCGGCGGCGCCTTGGGGTTCGGGCTCTGCGCCGCAAATCGAATCGATTTGGCCAGCATCAAGAACTCCTTCTTGTTGGCCGCCACGATCCGCTTGGGACCGGTGAACTTCAGTGAAGTCACCGCGCTGCCTTCGTTGTAGAAAGCGATCAGCGCCGCCCAATCTTGCTTACCGGCGAACGTTCCCTCGACCTCGACTAGGCGGCCTGGGCGATCGGCGAAATCAATCGGCGGCAGCGCCTCGACGGCGGGCACCACGGACTTGCCAAACTGGTCGGCATACCAACGGCGGAGGTTGCCGGGCACGCCACCACCGACGGCGATCGTCAAGTAGATGTCGGTCGTCGGCTCACCCTTAATCCGCCAAACAGCATTGCGAAAGCGTGCCGGTGCGGGCGGCAGTTCTTCCCAGCCATTGGGTACGCTGGCGACGACTTGCTTGGGGCCTTTTTGGCCAGTTCCGCCAGTAGCCGGCGCGCCCATGTCACCAACCCCGAGACGATCTCGAGTGGACGCATCCCAGACGATCGGGCGCTGGTCCTTGGACACGGTCTTCGGCGGCCCAAACTCGGCCGTCGTGTCGGCACCACAGGCGTTGAGCAATGCGAGGAAGCAGATGGACGAAGCGATTATCTTCATGCGATCGAGCACCAGGATACCGGCGCAATGGGACCATGACTGTCATAGGCCCGCGAGAACTCCACAACTTAAACCAGAGCCAGCCAGCCGAATTGCGGCCAACTAGCGGTCGGCAACTACCGCTAGACCCGCCGATCCAACACGAATCCAGCCAGTTGATGCAACGCATCACGTGCCGGTCCGGGCGGCAATTGTGACAGAGATGCCTGCGCCTTGGCGATCCGGCGTTGGGCTTCCTCCATCGCATACGCGATCGCGTGCTCAAGCGGGAACTCCGACTTCAAGCGGCGCAACCCTTCGGCTTCGCTGGTTCCGAGCAGGTCCTTAAGCTTCTGGGCCTGGCCTTCGTCGCGCAGCAGATAGAGCATCGGCAAGGTGATTTTACCGGTGGTCAGATCCGTGCCGAGTGACTTGCCTACGAGTTTTTCGTCGCCGTCAAGGTCGAGGCAATCATCCACGATCTGGAATGCGATCCCGAGTTCGAGGCCGTATTCCTCGAGCGCGCGCAGGCGGCCTTCGTTGGCGGTGCCTTCCGCACTGCGTGAACTGTAGAACCCGCCGAGGCGGCAGGCCGCGGCGTAGAGGCTGGCAGTCTTCTCGGCGATCACCGTGAAGTAACGCGCTTCGCTCCACTGGTAGTCAAAGCGGTGCAGGATCTGCGTGATCTCGCCCTGACAGATGACGCGAACAGTCTCCGCCAACCACCGTGCTGCCGCCGGATCGGGCAATTGCACGGCCATGTGGAAGGCCTTCGCATAAATGTAGTCACCTAGCAGAACGGCCGTTTCGACGCCGTTCAGGTGGTTGATGGTCTCGATGCGGCGACGGACACTCGCGCTGTCGAGCACGTCATCGTGCACCAGCGTCGCGGTGTGCAGTAGCTCCACAACCTTGGCAACCGTGACGACATCGTCGCCGAGCCCACCACTGGTATCAGCGCCGGTAGCCGCCATGCCAGACAAGAACGTCAAGACTGGTCGCAGTTGCTTACCGCGAAATCCGCCGACGTGCTCGATCAACGGACGCATCTCGGGATGGCCCGGTGCGAGATCGTCAAGCAACTCGCGGTTCAGCCGATCGAGCGGCGCCTGAACCAGAGAGGTGACGTCGTGCAGCGGCGTCGTCTTGATCACCGCGATCCTGATGAGTCCGAATCAGCTTTCGAGGAATCAGCGTTCGAAGAATCAGCGTTCGAAGAATCGTCGCCGTCCTTCTTGGAGGAGCCGTCCTTCAGCCCGCGCTTGAACTCAGTGATGCCGGAGCCAAGCGACCGAGCCATTCCTGGAAGTCGATGCCCAAAAAGGAGCAACACGACCGCGAGGACGATGAGGAGCTCCATGCCATGGGGAATGCCAAATCCGATCATTTATTAGTCAACCTTACGCTGGTAGATCATCGCGGTGAGGTGTCTGCAACGCCAGTGCTCACCAGCGACTTTCGCCAAGATGGCGGCCGGCGGCTTCAGACGCTAGCGACCTTCCTGGGTCGCGAGCCATTGCTGCCATTTATCGGGATCCTTGCCCAGATCCTGACCGACCAGCCGAACCAGATTGTGGTGGCTAGTTTCAATAATCGACGCATCACCCGATCGCATGGCCGCGACCAGCAACTTGGCGGCTTCCAGGCGAGCCTTCGGGTTGCTCGTGCCCCTGTTCTTGCCGCCGCCCCCGGCCTCGGAAGCACGGTCATGGTCAAACGTCTTGAAGGCCTGAAGCAAGCCGGTCAGCATGCCTTGCAGCCGCAACGATTCACCCCACAACAGCAACACGTAGCTGATCAAGAACAGGACGGCGACCTTTAGGACGATGTCGTCGCCGAAGCTATCAACCATCCACGCGTGGAATGGCAGCCACGGTTCGAAGAACACCGCCAGCAGCAATCCCAGCAAGAACAGCGGGGTTGCCGACCGGAAGATCGACTCGAACTTGGCGACGTTATTTTGCACCGCGACTCGTTGGGTTAGAGGACCGAGTGGGTCTCGACTGAGTTAGCCGAGTACCTTCTTCATGGTTTCGCCGAGTACCGACGGCGTGTCGCAGACGTGCACGCCCGCCTTGGCCATCGCAGCTTTCTTGTCGACGGCCGTGCCCTTGCCACCACTGATGATGGCGCCGGCGTGGCCCATGCGCTTACCGGGAGGTGCGGTCGCACCGGCGATGAAACCGACGACCGGCTTCTTCACGTATTCGGTGATGAACTCGCAGGCTTCCTCTTCGGCAGTGCCACCGATCTCACCAATCATGATGATGCCGTCGGTGTCCGCATCGTCTTGGAACAGCTTCAAGCATTCCATGAAGTCGAGCCCCTTGATGGGGTCGCCGCCGATACCGATGCAAGTCGACTGGCCCATGCCGTTCGACGTGACCTGCCAAACCGCTTCGTAGGTCAGCGTGCCACTGCGCGACACGATGCCGACGCGGCCGGGCTTGTGGATGTAGGCCGGCATGATGCCGATCTTGCAGCCCGACACGTCGGTGACCGGCGTGATGATGCCGGGGCAGTTCGGGCCGAGCAGCAGGGTGTTGCTGCCCTTCATGAAGTCCTTCACGAACGCCATGTCGGCGACCGGAATGCCTTCGGTGATGGTGACCGCGAGGTCGAGTTCGGCATCGACTGCTTCGCAGATCGCGTCGGCCGTGAATGCGGCCGGCACGTAGATCATCGAAACCGTGGCACCGGTGGCATCCTTCGCCTCGCGCACGGTGTCAAACACCGGCACGCCATCGATGACTTGGCCACCCTTACCTGGGGTCACGCCGGCTACGAGCTTGGTGCCGTATTCCAGCGAGTTCTTGCTGTGAAAGAGACCTGCTGCGCCGGTGAAGCCCTGGCAGAGGATCTTGGTATCGCCGTTGACGAGAACGCTCATTGGTATGTCCTGTTAGTGCTCGTGGGTTTACGCGATGGCCTTGACGATCATCTCAGCGGCTTCGTCAAGCGACGACGCCGTCTGCAAGTTGAGGCCCGCTTCATCGAGTAACTTGCGGCCAAGCTCGACGTTCGTGCCTTCTAAGCGCACTACGAGTGGCAGCGACAAGCTGGTCTCCTTGGCAGCTGCGATGACACCTTCGGCGATCGTGTCGCACTTCATGATGCCGCCGAAGATGTTGACCAGCAGACCTTTCACGTTCTTGTCCGACAACAGGATCTTGAACGCGTTGGTGACCTGTTCCTTGTTGGCGCCGCCACCGACGTCCAAGAAGTTGGCCGCGCTGCCGCCCTTGAGTTGGATCACGTCCATGGTCGACATCGCGAGGCCTGCGCCGTTGACCATGCAGCCGATGTTGCCATCGAGTGCGATGTAGCTGAGGTCGTGCTTCTTCGCTTCGACTTCCTTCGGATCCTCTTCGTTGAGGTCGCGGTATTCCATCACCTCGGGGTGACGGAACAGGGCGTTGGCGTCGAAACCCATCTTCGCGTCGAGTGCCATCACGCCACCGGCCTTGGTGACGACCATCGGGTTGATCTCGGCGAGCGAGCAGTCGGTGGCCATGAAGGCCTTGACCAACGAAGCGACCAACTTGGCGCCGGCCTTCGCTTCTGCACCGGACAGGCCGAGGTGCTTCGCGATCGCGCGACCTTGGAAGGCCATCAAGCCCTTGACCGGGTGTACTCGGAAATGCGCGATCGCTTCCGGGCGGGAGTCAGCGAGTTCTTCGATGTCGACGCCACCTTCGGCCGCGGCGATCACGACCGGCGCTTGCGCGGCGCGGTCCATGACGACGGCGAGGTAGAGTTCGCGCTCGATGTCACAGCCAGCTTCAACATAGAGCTGCTTGACGACGCGGCCTTCGGGGCCGGTCTGGTGCGTGACCAGGGTCTTGCCGATTAGCTCCTTGGCGACAGCCTTGGCTTCATCCGCGGAGCGAACCAGCTTGACGCCGCCGGCTTTGCCGCGGCCACCTGCATGGATCTGCGCTTTGACGACAGCGAGTGGCTCGCCGAGGGTGTCAAACGCCTTGTGGACTTCGTCGGCGGTCGTGCAAGGGATACCCTTGCTGACCGGCACGCCGAACTTCGCCAATAGCTGCTTGGCTTGATACTCGTGAATGTTCATGGCTTCGGAGGGCAAGCACGGTAGCGACGGGCCCGGGCCGAGTCGATTACGCATCTGCTAGATTCGTATCCTGACGAGCCACGGCCGCCGGATTCCCCCGAGCCAACCTCGACAGCCTTGGCCAGCAGCCCCCAGTCCGGCCGCCATGGCTCCGGCAACCCCGAGACTAGGTCCACAAATGCCAGACGGCCTGCGACATCCTTTGGATGCCGCAGGCCGTCTGGCTTGGGGTCTGAGTGTCTTTGCAAGACAGACCAGCGATCAGCGCGTGGCCGGCAACTCGATGCGGACCGCGGTGGAACGGGTGTCCGGAGCGAACAACTCGTCGATTTCCTTGATCACGTTGCGATTCTCGACGCCTTCGACCGGCTCGCCGGTGAAGGCGATGTCGTTCTCAAGCATGCGCTGAGCGACATCGAGGCGCTTGCGCACGCCGGTGATAACTTCCTTCGCTTGGCTCAAGGCCGTGCTATCGAGGTCGAAGCGGTCGCTAGCGGCGGCCATGGCCTCCACTTGCATCTGCTGCGTTTTGAGAGCGCGAACCTGATCTTCAAGCGCGACGCGCTCGTAGCGAACCGCGTTCAAGCGCTCCTTGGCCGCCTCAACTGAACGCGTTTGGCGAGCGACAAGCTTGAGCTTGGTCTTCAGGATCGCGCGATTGTTGACGTAGGAGTCCTTGGTGCGACCAAGGTCGGCGCTGACGCGGCGGCGAGCGCCGAAGTCAGCAGCTAAGCGAACGCCATTTGGAGCGTCTTCGCGCAGTAACGCGGCACCAAGCTTCAGCTTCTTTTCTTCGGCCGTCACCACCTTCTCGAGGTGCTGGATGGAATCCTGTAGCGAGCTCAGGTCGACCTCGGCGCGAGCCAGGTCCAGCTTGCACTTATTGATCTGTGGCGAGATCTGACGGATCAGGTTGTCCGCGCGTTTGAGCTCAATTTCGACTGGGATCTGCTCCGTCACGCTTTCGCGCACTGAGCTAGCAACCGAGCCAACGTAACTGGGGAAGTCAGTACCAAGGAACAGGAAGCCTGCCCCACCGAGCACCGCGCTGCCAATCAGCAGCATCTTGAAGGTCTTGCGAATCATGTCGTCGTTTCCGTTAGTAGGGAGGCCAGGGAGCTCTCACTGGCTCCAACCCCACCTGCGAACCAACTCGCCGACTATTTGGCTCGACTTCAATATTCTTCCACGGATTCGAGTCCTAGACCGCGAGATCGACCGGCAACCCAGGCGCCACTCCCGATTTCGCAACCATCCCCACCGAGAGCATCCACCCGGAGGTATGTGGCTGGCCTAGGACTTGGCCTTCTTCAGCTCGGCGATCGTGGATCGCAGCAATCGATCCTTCATGTCTTTCAGCACGGGCAATTTTGCCTCGTCGTCACGAGCCTTCAGGTCATCGACCGTGGCATTGCAATACGGACATTCACTGTCCTGCAGGTGGAATGCCACGAACTCAGCGGCGCCGCCGTCCAACCCTCCCTGCAACCAACTCTGCAGCACGTGTGGGTGCGGACAGGAAATACGCTCGCTGCGCCAGACGGTCGCAACGGTGAACGCCAGCTTCGCATCGAGTTCAGCTTGCTTGGAATCTTCTTGGTCACTCATCGTGCCCCCGGGCTCCAAAGGCCAATGAATAGGGAGTGGTTCGGATCGTGCTGCCTAGCCATGCCACGCAGTCGCTCTACCGCGCGGAACTTGATGCCGGCAACCGTCTTCTCATCAGAGATGCCAAAGCGCATCGCTGCGTCCTTGTTGCGACCGCCGATCACGAACAGGTATTCGAGCACCATCAGTTTCTGGAACTCGCCAGCTGACCAGAGTTCACTAACATGTTCGCGCAGGATCTGCCCAAGCACTTTGCGTTGACGTGCTTCGTCCTCGGCTTTGACGACGCGCTCCTTTGGCAACGGTGCCTTGTCCGGGGCGAGGTTCTCGAGCCACACCTGGCTCTTGTCGCTGTCCCCGTCCGGCTTCGACGGCATCAACGTCAGCTTGTGCTTCCGGTAATGGTCGATGACTCGGTTCTTCGCGATCCCGAACAAGAACTGATCGAGGCTGTAGATCGGGTCGAAGCTGGCGATGCCGCGCAGCGCTCCGAGGAACACATCCTGAGTCAGGTCTTCGGCGGTCTGATGGTCACCGAGGTAGCGCTTCACGTAGAAGTACACGCGGCGATAATAGTCCTCCTGCAACTCTGCCCAGGCGGTCTCATCCATCGCCTGCAGATTACCAATGTCGTGCACTTGTTCGCTCATGGCCACAAACATGATAGCGGCGGCGGGCCGCGACTACTCGCGCCCTCGTGGCGCAGTGCGAATTGACTAGTGTGAAGAACCTCTAGCTGGCGGCGAATCAGACCACGACCATCGTGAACACGGCCACGATCACCAGCAGGATCAACGCAATCACGAGCAGCACGCCAACCAATTGGGCGGCGATGCCGAGCAAGCGGACCGGTAGGCGGAGCAGCCAGCCGAAGCCTGTGCTGGCAAAGCTACTGACGGCCTTGATTGGCAGCAGAGCGAGACGAACGGCTACCTCAATCAGCGTGATGATGATCCGCACGAAGAACCCGACAACACCGGCTGGTCGCTGGTCGTCATGGAACGGCATGCCCATCGAGCCAAACTGGCCCGAACCCGACGGAATCGGCGGCGGTTCGGCGGCAGACAGAGGCAGCGCTGACGCGGGTGGCGGCGGCGCAGGTCGCGCGGGAGAACCCACGCCTCCTTGCGAGAACATCATGCTCTCACCAAGAGTGACTGGCGCCTGTAGTGCACGGAGCAAATCCGCCGCCGACTGGAAGCGGTCCTCCGGCTGTTTCTCGAGGCAGCGAAGGATGATTTCGCGGTCGCCAGCCAGCGCTCCAGCAGGGAACTCAGGCTGCGCCGTCTCGTGCTTGCGCAGCACTTCCCATTCGGAATCGCCGCGGAACGGCACCTCACCGTAGAGGCATTCGTAGAGCACAATACCGAGCGAGTAGACGTCACTGCGGGCGTCGCCACGACGCTGCAGCATTTCGGGCGCCATGTAGTAGGGCGTGCCGCGACCAAAGCTCAACGAGTTGCGCGACGCCGAGACCAGTTTGCTGAGACCGTAGTCCCCGACGCGTGCGACATCGCCCTTGATGAAAATGTTGGCCGGCTTGAGGTCGAAGTGCACCAACGAGTGATCGTGCAACGCCTGCACGCCGCGCGCGGCCTGCACGAAGATGTGCAACGCATCTTCGCGGGTCATGTCACCTTGCTGGAGACGCTTCTGCAACGTCCCGTCACCGGCGTAACTCATCACCAAGTAAGGGATGCCATCGACGGTGCCCTTGTCTTCGATCGACACCAGGTTCGGATGGTCAATCTGGGCGAAGAACGACACGTTGTCGATCTCGCGCATGACGGCATCGCGGACGCTGTCGTCATCGACTTTGAGGAACTTGATCGCGTAGTCCTTGCCGATCGATTCCTTGCGCGCCTTGAAGACCAGACCGAACATGCCACCGCCAAGCTTGTTGACGATTTCAAATCCGCTCAGGTAACCGGGCTTGCGATAGCTCCGGTAAAATGCTTCCCAATCCACCCGAATGGGATCAGGGGACTCGGATTCGGAGTCAGTCTGTTGGGCCTCCATTTGACGAGTGATCATGCTACACGAGGAATAGGGCGATGGGCACCAGAAGCCCCCCAAGGACTCCAATCGCACCCAAACGACCCGTCATGTAGCCCCGGGATAAGCGATCCAGCCATCCGAACAACAAAGCCAAGAACACCCACCCAGTCGCGACGCCACCAGCCTTGACTGCCGTAGAGCATTCGAGCCGGTGCAACTCGGCGCGCAAACGACGCTCGCCACGCTCGACCATTTCCCGGTCTTCGGTGATCCACAACGTGGTCTGGTAGCTGTTACCGAACTCGTGAACACGCTCTTTTTCGTCGCGGTCAACTTGCTTGATCAGACGCTGCACAGGCAGATCGCCGAGCCAGCGACGCACCGTCTTGTCGGTCAGCACCTGAGGCATCCAGAAGGGGCTTTGGCGGGCAGCGGCGCGCTTAGCCCGCTCTTCCCACAACGAACGGATGTGCTCATCGACGCGTAATTCGGCTGACGCCAAGGCATCCGCAGAGCTCAGTTCCGTATCACCGCGGACAGCGACTGTCGAAGCCATAGAGATCTGGGGCTCTGGTTGAACTGAGCAGGCAATCAGGGTGGACAACAACAACGCGAGCATGGGGCACCTCCTTAGGCTGAGCCGGCCTACGCAGAGAGCCCAGGACTATTCGAAGTTAGGCGAAACCGCCGGGAAGACGCTGCAACACAACGTGCAGGGGCCGGGCAGACCGCTTCGTGCCAAGGCCTTACGGCATCGCCTGCCACGGCATCAGCAGGAACGTGATGCCACACGCCTCGATTACCTGACCAGCCGCCACCGGGTGCTCCCCCTTGAAGACCGTGCCGTCGATCGAACCGCCGTGCTCGCAGAAGATCCGCATCTGGCCGCTGTTGCTGGCGAAGAGTTCGACCTCACCGGTCGCCTTGGCGACGGTGACATGCACATCGCGCCCCGGGCCAATCAAAATACGACCATCGCGGCCGCGATCTTTCATCAGCAGGATGCGGTCCGTGCCAGCAACCTGGAAGCCGCTCTGCAACAGCAGACGACAGGTCAACGAACGGCTGGTCGGCTTCTGGTAGAGCATGCCGAGGGCCGGACCAAGGAGCACCTTATCGCCCGTCTTGAGCACGTGCTTGTTTACCTTCCTAGCCCCGACCCGGACCTCACCTTCCTCGGCAATGATCGAGTCCTCCATGCCGCCGTGAAACGACATGCTGCGGCGAATCGTCGCATGGCGACCCGCGATGTTGGCGAGCACTGGCAGGTCGGCAGTTGCTTGACGGACGTTACCGATCGAGACGCTTTCGCCGCGCATCACCAACTGTTCGCCGCCTTCGTCGACTCGCAACAAGAACGAGCCTTCAAGACCCTGCGCACGCGCCAGATCCTGTTTCATGTCGTAGACGCGCGTGCGCAAAAGTGGCGGCACGTTGGGCATCGCCGCGAGTTTCTGATGCGCGCCAAGGAAGTCCTTATCTTCAGCCATGGCCGCCACCTGTTCGAGCGTGTGGGTTTGCTTGCGCAACTTCTGCAACTGGTGCGCGAACGCCTGCACTTCAGCAGACTCACGCCACTGACCTTGGGCTTCCTCGACCAAGCGCTCGGCGTCGGCTAGATCCCGATCGATCAAGCGAGAACGGGCATCGCGCAGCAACTTCCCCACCGCAACTTCGCGCTGGTCGTGCTCCTGCTTCCAAGCACCGGCACGGACTGCAAAGTCCCCGCGCACGATCTCCAATTGCTGCATGACCGCAGCGCAGCGCAGCACGACGGTAAGCCGACCGTCGGCCAGAGCGCGATCGCCGAGTTGCAAAACCCCGTCCCCGAGATGGCACAACTTCGCGTCAATTCGTTCGACCGCCAGCAGTTTCTCACGCTCGGCCACCAACGTGAGAACGGCCTGCGCAACGGCCTCGAGGTCGCCGCATTCGAGAAACGCTTCCGCCTTCACACACAGGTCCAGCGCAGCGATTTCCGCCGTGAGCGCCTGCATGACGCGCGGCAATTCTTCGTGGTCGACCTGCACCTTGGCAAGCTCTTCGAGTCGCTTGAGGCAGTGCCGCAAGCCTTCCTGCGTCGCCGCGGCGCGACCGTGCAGGGCAACCCGCACTTCATCGAGTCCGGCATCCACCAGGGTCATGCGCGCGCGCGCTTCGGTCAGGATTTGTTGAGCCTCGTTCGCAATGCGCGCCGTGCCCACCAATGCCATCGCACCGGTGCAGGTCTCACGCAAACGGCCAGCGCGCAGCGCCATCCGCAGATCCGCGAGGCGCCGATCCAAATTGGCCATGGCCTCGTCGACAAGCTCGAGTTCCTTTTGCACACCTTCGTGCATCGGATTGTCATTGAGGAACGCAACGAACATGGCGCGCGCCGCTTCCAGGTTGCCTTGTTCCAACATGGTGCGGGCCGCACCCAAGCGCTCTTCGCCTTCGGCAGCCGCCGCGACGCCGACTCCGGCCAACATTGCGAGTTGTCGGTAGCCACTTTGCGTCGCGTTTTCTTGCAACTGCGTCAACACGGCGGCGGGCGCGAGTGGCTGGCCATCACCGGATTCCGTCAAGGCCAGTAATGCCGCGGTGACCTGATCGAGGTCGTGACCGACGGGCATTCCAGAACTGCGAACGGCACGCGCTAACTGCCCCGCAGCTTCCAACGACGCGATCGAGCGGAAGCAGCGACCAACAGCCTCGACCAACTGGTCTTGCATCGCCACAAATTTGGCCTCGTGTTGAAGGGCCGGCAGCTTGGCAACGATCTGTGCGTAGGCCGCGAGAATCATCTCGAGTTGGGCAGCATCTGCCTGGCGAATCTCTGCGGTGGTTTCGAGGGCTACGACCGCGGCCACGGCAAGATTACGCAACGCCGCGGAAAGCGCGGCCTGCGGCATGCCGCGATCGATGTTGATGGCTTGCTGGTAACTATCAATAGCCCCGGCAACCGAAGCCTTACCGGCGTCGACGACGGCGCAAGCCAAGATCGCGACGGCCTCCTGACGGCGGGCCGCGACCAACCCACCCATGCTCAACTTGTCGGCATCAGACAATGGAGTAGATGCCAGCAGGCTTTCGGCCCCCGCCAAATCCCCTGCATCCACGAGCCGGCGGAACTCCGCTCTCGTCGCGCAGAACTCATCGCGAGCCTGCTCGCCGCGCTGGGTGGCCTCTTCTGCAACGCGAAGTAAGTCGGCAACCGCTTCGCCGCTGGCAAGTTGCTTTAGGCGCTTGGCCTCGGCGAGCGCCGTCGAAACGTCGCCGCTTTCCAGCCGTGACCGGGCACGACGGATCAGTTGTTCCGTGGCCTTAGCCCGAATGCGTTCCGCACGACGATCCGCCTCGATGAGCGGATCCGACGCCTGTTGTAAGGCGTCAAGATAACGCTGTTCGTGCAGGGCCTTCTTGGCCCGTGCCAGGCGGATGAAGCGGTCGAACATGGCTGCGGATTCGGGGCTCGCTCCAAGAACGTAACGAGCCAGCGCGGGCTACGCGCCAATGTCCGACTATTGCCAGGAGCTACAAACTACGCCAGCACCAGCCTCTTTTGCCTTGGTCAGACAGGCCTCGGCGACGGCCACAAAGCTCTTGCGGCCAGTGATCTCAGCCGACGGAACGGTGCTCAATCCACCAAATGGATTGGCGGCAACCTGCCCTTGCAACCGCTCTTTCAGCGATCCGACGATGCGATTGGCGAGCACCTGGGCGCCCTCGACACCAGTGCCCGGCAGCAAGAACAGGAAGACACTCTCGGAAAAGCGCGCGAGCACATCAATGTCGCGGCACTCGTTGAGAAATACCCCGGCGGCCTCGGCTAGTCCCGAGCGGCGCTCGAGGTCACTCATCTCGCCTTGGAACCCAATGTCCAGGAGCAGTAACGACAAGGGCTGGTGGAAGCGACGCGAGCGCTTCCATTCTTCGTCCAGCTTCAGGGTCGCGTAGTGGCCATCGAACAAGCCGGTCTCCGCATCCTGGAGCTTGGTCAGCAGCGAGTCTTCGCGCTCGAACCGCATCAAGCGCTGCAGACTGTTCTCTTGGCCATGCGCGCCAGCCTCACCCTGCAGGCGTGCCAACAGGCCATCGACCGACGGACGCCGATGCGACATCGCACCAATGCGCAACTCGTCGGTGCACAGTTCCTGCTTCTCGACATTCCATGTCAGCACGCCGTCGGCGAGCGTGAATCGCGTCAACTGCACGCCAATCGCATCGTCAGAGTCCACCAACACGTAGACCGCGACACCACGGCGCAACTTGAGCGCGCGCACGCCACTGAACGCGTGACCGTGCGGCATAGCGGCCATCACGGCAGCATCTGCCTGCGGATCGACAACGACCATATCGCCATCGGCAGCATCGGCAACCGACGCATCCGTGGGGCCGCTACCGAGAGCAGCTGTTAGCGCGTCTTGAACTTCAGGTCGCGAACCGACCCAGAACCACCGATTCGTTTTTTCCACTTCTAGGCCTCCAATACAGCCACGACGTTGTCACTGAAGTCTTCGTTACTGAACACTTCTTGGACGTCTTCATTATCTTCCAAAGCATCGATCAGACGCAGCAATCGAGCCGCGACTTTCGCATCGGTTACCTCTGTGCGCTGCGTCGGAACGCTAGCGAGTCCGGCGTCGCGGAACGTAATACCACTCGCCGACAAGGACCCGTTGACCTCACCGAACGCGCCAATGGTGCTCAGCACGACGAACTCATCACCGTCTTGGATGAGGTCATCAGCGCCGGCTTCCAAAACGACTTCGAGCAAGGTCTCTTCGGTCCATGCATCGCCATCGCCGCGCTCGGCTGGCACAATCCATCGGCCACGGCGTTCGAACATCCAGGCAACCGCGCCATTGGTGCCGAGGTTGCCACCGTGCTTCTCAAGCACCATGCGCACATCGGCAGCCGTGCGATTGCGGTTATCGGTCAGGATTTCGAGCATCAACGCAACGCCACCAGGGCCATAGCCCTCGTAGCAGATCTCGTCGAAGTCGCCGAGCGAACTTTCGCCCGTGCCCTTCTTGATCGCCTTCTCGATGCCTTCCTTGGGCATGCTGAGAACGCGCGCCTTGTCGAGCGCCATGCGCAATTTGGCATTCGCATCCGGGCAACCCCCGCCTTCCTTTGAGGCGACGGTGATCATCCGCGACAACTTCGAAAACGCCTTCGCGCGCTGCGCGTCGACGCGGTTCTTCCGGAACTTGATGTTCGAAGAGTGGGAGTGGCCTGCCATGTTTCCGCAGGTAGGCCCAACTGGCGCGATGCCCATTGGACCAAGGCCGCTAAGCCTAGGGTTGGCTAGGCCCGAGAGGCCTCTAGCCAGCAACTAGGATCGCCAGACGGCGACCCTGCCAGACAACAAGCTAGCGCTTGCTGAACTGCGTCGAACGACGTGCCTTGTGGCGACCGTACTTCTTACGCTCGACTTGGCGGGAGTCACGAGTCAAGAGGCTGCTCTCGCGGAGCAAGGCTTCCAGGTTCTCGTTCTCTTTGCACAGCGCACGAGCGATACCAAGACTGATTGCACCGGCTTGGCCGGTGATACCACCGCCCTTGACGTTGACCCAGATGTCGTAGGTATCGCGAGTCTCGGTGGCGACCAGCGGCTCATAGGCAGCGCGCCGGGTGTCATCGGTCACGAAGAAGGCCTCTATCTCCTTTCCGTTGACGATGAACTTGCCGGTGCCGGGCTTGATACGGACGCGAGCGGTCGACGTCTTGCGACGGCCGGTGCCCCAGATGTACGGGTTGTTGACTACCACGTTCTATTGATCCAATTTGGTGCTTAAAAGCTGTTGGTGCTTGGAAGCTGGTGCTTAGGAAGCGGAAATATCGACGTTGTCCGGCTTCTGCGCGGCGTGCTTATGCGCGTCGTCGCGGTAAACCTTCAAGCGGGCAATCATGCGGCGCGCGATGCGGTTCTTCGGCAGCATACGACGCACGGCTAAACGCACGACCTCGTCCGGAGCCGACTCGAGGTATTCGCCGAGGAGACGCTTACGCAGACCACCTGGGTGACCCGTGTAGAACGTGTATTCACGCGTGTTGGCCTTGTTGCCCGAAAGCCTAATCTTGCCGGCGTTGATGACAATGACGCCTTCGCCCACCAGGATGTGCGGGGTGTAATCCGGACGGTGCTTACCCATCAGGATCGTGGCAACCTCAGTCGCCAAGCGGCCCAGGGTCTGGCCGGACGCGTCGATCACGTGCCACGTGTTCATGGCTTCCTGGCTCTTCTCGACGGTCGCGAAAGTGGTCTTGGTCATGGTCAATTGCATCGACGTGATGTCCCCAGCCAAGGCTGGCAACACCGGATAAGGGGCGAACAGACTAACGAGATCCTCCCCGGTGTCAACGCCGAACCGAACCCGTTGGCCGGGGAACTGAGCGCCATTAGGCTCGGGCCATGCCACGGCCCCCCAGACAGCCCTCATCGGGGTGCGATTTGGGGCTCCGCGTGGGGTTCACCGCGGGAGGCAGCGTGGGATTGACCGTGGGATTTACCGCTAAGATTTACCGCTGGGTCCGCCGCTGGCTGGCCTACATGGTCCGAATCGTCATGGTGTTCGTCAGGCCCGACTGGCGCAAAGTGCCAGCGATCTGAACGATGCAGTCGCCCGATTTGACCAAGTCGCCAGTGCGCAACGCCCGGTCGCCGAAAAGGATCATCTGGGCGCTGGTGCGACCTGCCGCGATCTTGAGCGGGATAACCCCCCACACCAGCGTCAACCGCTGTACGGTCCGGCGCGAATGGGTAAAACTGACGATACGGGTCGGCGGCCGCTCGCCAGCTACTTGCTGGGCGGTCGAGCCGGTCTCGGTGTAGCAGACGATCAGCTTGGCGCCAGCATTGAAGGCCGCGTGCGCCGCGGCACGAACGGTCGCTTCGACCAGCGCCATCGGCCGCTTAACCCGGCGGGCGCGCTGCCCCATGTCCGAATAGGCTTCGCGCTCGGCGGACCGAACGATCTTCTCCATCGTCTTGACGGTGCGCACCGGATATTTGCCGGACGCCGTCTCCCCCGAAAGCATGACCGCAGACGTGCCGTCGTAGATTGCGTTGGCAACATCCGAGGCCTCGGCGCGCGTCGGACGCGGATTGACGATCATCGACTCCAACATCTGGGTCGCCGTGATCACCGGCTTCTTGAGCTCGTTCGCGAGAGCGATGATGCGCTTCTGTACCGGCGGAACAGCTTCCGGGCCCATTTCAACCCCCATATCCCCGCGCGCGACCATCAACGCATCGGACACCTCAAGGATCGCGGGCAGGTTCTTCACGGCTTCGGGTCGCTCGATTTTAGCGATGACTTGCACATCGCCACCGAGCCTCTTGATGTGCCTCCGGAGTTCCGTCACATCGGAGGCCTCACGCACGAAGGACAACGCGACAAAGTCGACCTCGTTCTTGAGCACGCATGCCAGGTCGGCCAGATCCTTCTTCGAAAGGCAACTAGCCGACACCTTGGTGCCAGGCAAGTTGATGCCCTTCGACTGAATCAGGATACCGCCGTAGACGATGCGCGTGTGGATGCACGGCCCAACGACGCTGGTAACCTTGACCTCGAGATTGCCGTCATCGAGCAGAATGCGCTCACCCTTCGACACGTCTTTGGCCAACCGCTCGTAGCCAGTGCCTATCCGGATCGTGCCATCACTCTCCACTTCGCCGATGACACCCGGGGTCACATCGATGATCATCACGTCGCCGCGCTTCAGGTAGATCGGCTCAGCGTTCTTCAGTTTGCCGACGCGGATCTTGGGCCCTTGCAAGTCGGCCAGGATGCCGACGGCGCGATCAAGGCGCTTCGCGAGGCGGCGAATCCGGTTGACGACAACGCCAATCGTCTCGTGGTCTGCGTGGGCACAGTTAATGCGAAACACATCCACACCGTTGCCCATCAGATCGGTAACGATCTCGTCGGTGTCAGATGCAGGACCGAGAGTGGCGACGATCTTCGTGCGGTTATGCCAAGCCATGATTTACTACGTGTGCGTTCGGGCGCGTGATCGCGTTCATCAGCGCTTCCGTCGGACGAACTTGTAGCAGGCCGCAGCAAGGCCTCTAGCGCAAGACTGCTCGTCGGCAATCTTCGCCAGACACGAAGAACGTTACTCGGCGACCTCCCGACGCCGGGCAACCGTCGCCATGACTTCATCGTCAAACTCCCGCTAGCAGTCCGAAGGCACGCCAACTGCTTGGCGCGGCTTTCGAAACTACTTACCGAACGTCGCCCGCGCCTTGGCCCACCAGTCTTGCCATGCTTGCGCCGCCCGACCGCGAGCGTCCTTGCTCGCAGAAGCTTCAAACTTGAACTTCTGACCAGTCAAGTCGCGCAGCGATCGCCACGCGGTATCGCAAACGTTCTCGTCTTCATCGAGCAGCGCAGCCAGCAGCGCATCGACGGCCTCTGGCTGCCGGAACTCGCGCAACCCTTCGACGGTCAAGCGGCGCACGAACGCATCCGGATCCTTGGCTAGTGGCAGCATATACGGCAGAACCTTCAGGTTCTTACTCTCGGCCAAGACATCGACCGCCTCGAATCGAACCGCGGGATCCGCCGCCGACAACTTGCGCACTTGGTCAGCCAACTCCGACGGCAAATCGATCACCGGTTCACTGATCGCCGGTGCGGCGCCGGGACCAGGCGGTGCCGATACAGGCACCGCAGCAACCTCGCTACGGAGGCCTTCTACTGCGGCCAGAGCGCGCGTTTGGCGCTGCCGCAAATCTTCGAACAACGGCCGGTAGTCGACGATCTTGGCCATCGTTTCGTTGACCTGCGTCCGCAAGCCACCGACTTCCTGCTCGAGGATTTTCTGCCGCTGCATGCCGTCGTCGGCCAAGGTCGCAACGGCGTTGGCCAGTTCGGTCTGCTTAAGGCCAAGGTCGGCAACGTCAGCACGCCCCGCAAACCCGTCGGCCTTCACCGACAGCGCCTGCAACGCGACACTGTCGGACGCCTGGCGGATCGCCGCGGCATCCGCAGCCTTGTCCGACGCGTTTTCAAGGCGGGATAAGCGGCTCTCGAGGAACATCACGCCACCGGCGAACGCGATCATCATGACGATCGCGACAGTCAGCATGCGGCTTGAGTCGCGACCGACCGACGCGGATGCGGAGCCACCTGAAACCGACGCCGGAGCCTTCAGAGCGGCTCCAGGCATCGAGTTCGCAGCACTCATTGCGTCATCCGTAGCAGGCGCCGCGCCGCGTAACGCATGAAGGCAACAACCGCCAATCGTCTTGCCCTGATGCAGAACAGCCAATTGCGCGTCAATATCTCCAGCGGGCACCGACGTGCCGCAGAGATCACAGAAGGAGACTTCGACTTCTTGCTCTTGCATGACCACCTCTCCTGGGTTCGCCAGGGTTCGCTTATCCATAGTCGCGAACCACGGCCGCGAAACCAACTTCCAGCCAGAATCCGACGTATCGAAACTCGCAATGGCGGGACCGGAGTTTGGCTACGAACGTCAGGACGCAACTGAGAAAACGCTAACTCGGCCCAAGCTACCCCCTCATCGGCATCGGGACCTAGCACGTTCACAGCGCTCGGCTCGAGCTGCGCGGAGTGCCCCCGCAAATTGCGGCGGAGATTGGCCCGGATCTGGGCGCCCTACTGATTGCGGGCGCTCGCCACGTCCGAGACTCTCAGCGGCGCTCCAGGCGCGAAACGGGGCCTTAGCCGAGGATCTTGCGCAGCGCTTCGACTCGGTCGGTGCGCTCCCAGGTGAACTCTGGACGGCCAAAGTGGCCGTAAGCGGCAGTCTGACGGAAGACCGGGCGCTTGAGTTGGAGGGCCCCAATGATGCCAGCAGGGCGCAGGTCGAAGACCTCACGAATCGCGGTCGTCAGCGCATCGTCCGACACCGTGCCGGTGCCAAACAGGTCACAACGAATGCTGACCGGCTCGGCAACACCAATCGCGTAAGCGAGTTGCACTTCACAGCGGTCGGCGTAACCAGCAGCGACGACGTTCTTCGCGACCCAGCGGCCCGCGTAGGCAGCCGAACGGTCAACCTTGCTCGGGTCCTTACCCGAGAAGGCGCCACCACCGTGACGGCCCATGCCGCCGTAGGTGTCGACGATGATCTTGCGACCGGTCAGACCACAGTCGGCCTTCGGGCCACCCTCGACAAAGCGGCCGGTCGGGTTCAGGAACCAACGCGTGTCGGCGTCCACCATGTTCTCGGGCAGAACTTCGAGCGCGGTGCTCTTCAGCGCGGCGGCGAGGTCTTCGGTCGAAACGTCCGGGCTGTGCTGGTGCGAAATAACGACCGTGTGGACGCGCTTGGCGTTGCCATCGGCGTCGTATTCGACCGTCAACTGGCTCTTCGAGTCAGGACGCAAGAATGGGTATTTGCGGCTCTTACGCACTTCAGCCAACTTCTCGAGGATGCGGTGGCTGTAGTGGATCGGGAACGGCATCAGCGCGTCGGTTTCGTTGCACGCGTAGCCGAACATCATGCCCTGGTCGCCAGCGCCCTGCTCCTTGCCCTGCGACGTGGTCTCATCGACCCCGAGAGCAATGTCAGCGGACTGCGCCTGGATCGACGTCAACACCGCGCAGGAGTTGGAATCGAAGCCGATTTCAGGATCGTCGTAGCCGATCTCCTTGATCACGTTCCGGGCCGTCTCCTGGAAGTCGACGTAGGCCTTGGTCGTAATCTCGCCAGCAATCACTGCGAAGCCACGGGAAACCATGGTCTCACAGGCAACCCGGGATTCCGGGTCCTGGGCCAAAATGGCGTCGAGGATCGCATCCGATATCTGGTCACAGACCTTGTCCGGATGGCCTTCGCTTACAGATTCACTGGTGAAAAGTCGCAGTTCCTTACTCATGGCACGCTGAATAGCTTACGTTTGTTCATTACGCGCCGGCGAAAACCGGACGCACAGATCGACCAACGGTAGGCCGACTCCTCCGAATCGGCGCAGAAGTGTACCCCCGAAAGCCAGAAAAGCACTTCGAATCTGCTCACGCAAATCGGTGCCGGCCTTCGTGCAGATTTGACCACGTAACAAACAGGTCAACCATCACCCCTTTCCCTCGTATTTACCTGCAACCGCAACACAGATTCAGAGTATTACTGTCCACGACATCGCTCTCGAGAAGCCGCACTACCACCGGCTCTTCCCGGAACCTCATACCGCCACTACGAGACCATGCGAGCCACCACCACCACCACCACC
>CALCZA010000056.1 GCA_937906475.1 uncultured bacterium | reverse complement strand
GTTCGGCAAACCATAGGCGCAGATCGCGCTAGCTCGACGTGGCGGCAAGCGCCACACCGATCCGCAAGTAGCCGTCCCATCCTGCACACGCGTGGCTAGGATGACCCACCCGAGTCAAAACGGCTCACGCAACGACCTCCATGACGATGCAACGCTTTCACCCTATTGGTACTCCCGGCCAACCCTGGACTGACGCCGACAAGGCAACATGGCTTGGGGAGCGCCAACGCCAACGAAGCTATCGAGACGAAGTGCTCGACAAACTCGAGCACCTGGACTCATCGTTCGATGTCGCGCAATACGGCGCACTCGATATCGACACGGAGCGCTACCCGCTATTCGCGGTGAAGTGCAAGTCGCCGAACCCGGATGCCCCATGGGCACTCATCACCGGCGGCGTTCACGGCTACGAAACCAGTGGCGTGCAAGGAGCACTCGCGTTCCTGGCGACCAAGGCAGCCTCCTATGCCGATCGCGTCAATCTGTTGGTGGCCCCATGCGTCAGCCCGTGGAGTTACGAAGCGATCCACCGTTGGAACCCACACGCCGTCGATCCAAACCGCTCGTTCGTCGCTAACAGTCCGGCCACCGAAGCGGGGTCGTTGATGGCGTTGGTCGCAGCTCAGGGGGTGAAGTTCCTGCTGCACATCGATCTGCACGAAACGACCGACAGTGACGAAACCGAGTTTCGCCCAGCCTTGGCAGCACGCGATGGTAAGGCAAACAAACCCGGCCTCATCCCCGATGGCTTCTACACGGTCGGCGACACCAAGAACCCGCAAGCCGAGTTTCAAGCCGCCATCATCGCGGCCGTTGCAAAGGTCACCCACATCGCACCACCTGACGACCAAGGCGAGATCATCGGCTGCCAGGTGACGCAGAATGGCGTCATCAACTACGCGTGTGCCGAACTCGGACTGTGCGCGGGAATGACCGGCGCACGCTTCACGAGCACGACTGAGGTCTACCCGGACAGCCCGAAAGTCACCGACGAGAACTGCAATGCAGCGCAAATTGCGGCGGTGTGCGCGGCGTTGGACTTTGCGCTCTCGCAGTAGCGCTGAGCGGGCCGGGCCGAGTACTGCCTGGCGGCCGCTGCGTTTGGCGGTAGCGCTGATTGGGAACACGCCCAGGCACTAACCGTCGCGCTCCAAACCGAATCACCACAAGACGCATCCATGCTGACTCGCCTCACCATCGCCTCCTTGTTGGCTTGCGCGCTTGCCACGTCGCTCGCAGCGCAGATCGAGACGATCACGGTTGACGAGCAACGTTTCCTCGCGCAGCAGGCGACCGGTAACACGCTGCTCCTGCATGCCAACTCGTGCTTTTTCGATGGCTCGGGGCTGCAGTGCAAAGGCCAAGGACCTGCCGTTGCCGAAGGCGACCGACTCAACGGTGGCAAGAGTTTCGACACGATCGCCGGCATCGCTGCCGGCAACTATGTCTCGTGGTATGTGCACGTGCCTGCAGCTGGCGAATGCGAAGTCGAACTGCAAGCGAGCAAGGCTGTGCGCACACAAGCGACGCTCGAACTGTTGGTCGGCGAGCAGCGCATTCCATTGAACACCAAAACGGTGACCCTTCGCTTCGATCGCGCCGGCGTGCACCGCATCCGCCTAACCAGCACGGCCAAGACCGCGAAAAGCATGCACGCCCTAGCCCTCACCGGCGATGCGGTCGAAGGCGCTTCGCTGTTACGAACCCGTTGGCGGCCAGCTGCGGCACACGCGAAGTTCAGTTCCTCAACACTCGGGTCAGGAGCGCGCGTTTGGATCATGGAGATGGACGCCGCTCCGGGCGACGCCAGGTTCTATTCGCCGATGACGACGCCGTTCGGTTACTTTGGCCCCTCGTGGACGGCCGAAGGCATTCCGACCGGAATGAACTTCTCGATGTGGTCCTTCGGACGAGGCAAAGAAGAGCCGCCGATCGCACAACTCTCCCACCTACTAGCCGTCGGCCACCCGAGTGCACGCTTCGATGGCTTTGGCCACGAAGGCACCGGGGTAAAACTGCGCGGATGGAATCCATTCGAACAGTGGCACGGCCAGAGCTGCGTGCTCGCGTTACGCATGGAGCGGGGCGATCCCTACGACACCTACTCCGGCTACCTGTTCGACGAAGTCAGCCTGACGTGGAAGATGTTCTGTGCGGGTCGCAAGCACACAGCCCCCAACAAGGGCAGGCGGCGCACGAAGTTAAACGCCAACAGAACGCTGCGCCCCGGAAGCTTCGTTGAGGTGCCTGGACCACCACAACGGCAACGCACTGGCCACATCGTGCGGCAGATGCGCTACCGCGGGTTCCTGCTCGACGAGCAACGCCAACCACACGCGCTCGATCGCATCAGCGGTCGGAACAAGAAGCCGGTCGGCAACCAAGGCCGTGGCATCACAGACGACGGCCGCTTCCGCCTCTGGATGGGCGGCATGGAACAGTTCGAGGAGAGCCTGGCGCAAACACTCGAACAGGGCCACGACGCGACCACGATCGAGTGGATGAAGCCAGCTAAGCTGGCGGCGCTGTTTACCTGGCCGACCACCATCAAGCTCAAGTCCGCGCTTCTCAAGAACGGCATCGTGCGCGTCGCCTGCCATACAGAGGGAGTTGGCACGGCTACGAACGTGCTCCTCTACGTCGGAGCCAAGGACGGACTCACGCTTGCCGGCCGCTGGGATCAAGCAATCAAGGTTTCGGATCTCCCAAACGGAGAAGCAATTATCCAGCTAAACGCGCCAGCTACCGCGCGCTTCGCCCGCATTCTGATCGAGAATGAACACGGTAAGTTCTGGTCAATGGACACGATCCCGATCACCGTTGAATGATCGCAGGTCATTAACCGTTCGCGACAACAACGGCAGGTTCGCGCAGTTGGTCAATACGCCAGCGCCGCCTAGCCGCAAGAATGTTGGCGCATGTCGAACTTCCGATTCCTGAAGCAGTTCAACGATCCCGAGAACACCTGGGTCGTGGACAAGCGCAGGCGCCTGCAACCGAGAGACGAGCGCGCTTTTCCGGGCGAAGGTGCGGTGGATCGATTTGCGCGCGCTCTGTGTAAACACCGCGCAACCTGCTTCCGCGAACTCGTCGAGTCGTTTGAGTTCTTCGCATTGGCGCGCAAACATGCGCGCGCCAAAGTCGTCGCCGATCTGTGCGGCGGCCACGGCCTCGTCGCCGTGTTGTTTGCGATGTTCGAACGTAATGTCGAACGCGCGTTGGTGCTCGACAGCTCGCGGCCGGCCAGTTTCGACCGCATCCTGCTCGCAGCCGAAGAAGCAGCGCCGTGGACCGCTGGGCGAATCGAATACATCGAAGCCAAGTTGAAAACCGCGGCCCAGAACATCCCATGCGATGCTGGGCTGATCGCGGTGCACGCATGCGGCGCAAAAACCGACCGCGTACTCGAACTAGCAATCGCCAACCACATGCCGGTCGCGGTCATGCCCTGTTGCCATCCGGTCAGCACATCAAAGGCGCCACCGGCATTGAAGAAAGCGCTCGCGCACTTGGCGGTCGATGTCGACCGCACCTACCAACTGGAGGCGTCAAACTTCCACGTTCACTGGACCAGCGTTTCCGAACGCATCACGCGCATGAACCGGGTCATCCTCGCAAGACCGCGTTCGGTGCCGGCAGCGACCTAACGGTGCCAGGGACACCCGCCCATGCGTCACGTAGCCATCCGAAGTGATCGCGTTACCTTGCCCCGATGAGCCGACGCAACATCGCGGCCATGCTCCCGGCGCTTGCGGTCAAGATCCTTGCGCAAGATTCAGTTCTCGCGAAGCAACCGGCACACCTCACGCGAGCGCGATGGCGGTGAAATTGCCACGTCGCGGGAATCCTTGATTGGCAAGCAACAAGTTGCTCTGCACAATCAGTACGATGCGCAACATGATTCGAATTGCAGTGTCCGTCGTTCTCGTCGGTTTGGTTGGCTGCAGCGGCGATACCAAGGTCGACCAAGGTAAGATGAGTTCGAGGGCCGAAAACAAAGCCACCAAGGAGGGTGCCGAGACCGGCGGCTGGAAGGATGGCGGGATGATTCCTTCCGGCAAACCGGGAGTGCCCGACA
>CALCZA010000055.1 GCA_937906475.1 uncultured bacterium | reverse complement strand
GGGGTTTCCCCGATCTCGTAACCAGCCATGCCGCGCACCAAGTCCCGCGTCCCCCCCAAGTACAAGGCGAAGTATCGGGTCGGTTCCTGGGCTGACTCTGCGGTTCCTGGGCCAGTTGCCACACCGGTTCGTTACCTAGGCTAGGCGTCGCTGAAACGGCGGAGGACCTGCCGTGAGAATACAGGAAATTGGGGACCGAACTGCGTTCGGATCAACCGACCGATTCCTCGTGACAGGCCGTTGCCCGCTACGAACCGCAGCACTTTTGCGCATCTTCGCAGATGTGGATGTCGTGTAGAATCTCTATCGACCCTCACACTACTGATTCGAGTTAGCCATGCCTAAGTTGCGAACCGCCGTCACCGTCCTGCTTCTTCTGGCAGTTGCCGGAGCCGCTTGGTTCTACTGGTCGAGTTGGGACGGCGCGCCACTCGCTTTGCCGCCGGCGGAGGAACCGGCGGACACGGGTGCTGCCGGCGACAGTTCGGAAATCGCGGGCGGCACCAAAGCTGCCAATGTCGACAAGGTGGGCGACAGCGAGCGGGTTGCGGCTGTCATCACGGACGCGGCCCTTGCCGTCAAGAAGGGCACCTTGCGGGTCACGGCACTCTGGCCTGAAGGAGAGCCGGCCGCGGATGTCATGATCCTTCTGCGACGATCGGTACAGCGCTTACCCTACGCGGCGTTCGTGCGCGGCATCACGGACCAGGACGGCGTCATCGTGTTCGCGGACGTTGCTAGCGGCCCGTCCAGCTTGGCTTCCGATCGCGGCGATCGAAAGAAGATCACCGTCGAAGCCGGCGAGCAGCAAGTGACGTTCGAACTCAAAGGTGGCATCGCCGTGCGCGGGTCCGTCGTGAACCCCGATGGCGCACGAGTCGCGGGCGCAAGCGTCTGGCTGCAATCGCGCGACACGACTTGGACCGGTGGGCGCGTTGCCACGTTCACCGATGCCGCCGGCGAGTTCACGCTGCAGCACATCAACCCCGAACAGTCGCTCGGTGCGATCGCCAAGAACTTCGCGCCGTCGAAGCTCGTGGACCTCGACGTCATCGACAAGTCGAGGCCGCCGGCGATCGTCGAACTGGAGCTGCTTCCCAGCGGCGGTCGACTAGAGGGCACCGTCACAGACCAGCACGGCGAGGCGGTCGCGAAGGCCGTCATCGCGGTCGGCAAGAACCCAAATCACCTCGACTTCGAAGGCGAACGGCTCATTGAGCATTGGACTGTGCGCACTGCCGAGACCGACGAAGAGGGCTTCTTCGCAATCGACGGACTCGCGACCGGCAAACAGCCCGTGGCGATCCGCGCCGACGGATTCGGGCTATGGCGCGACGAAGCAACGATCGAACGCCATGGCGCGACCGTGATTGCGCCCCGTCTGCAACCTGCGGCCACGATCAGCGGAACGGTCACCGACGGCGACGGAAACCCGCTGACAAACGCATCGATCCGCGTCTACGACCGACTTCCGGGCACGCACTTCATGGCCGGCGGACAGATCGACTTCTATGAGACCTTCTCCTACCGCGCCGACATCACGGGGCCGGGCGGCACCTATCGGGTAGAAGGCGTCACACCGGGCACCGCCTACGTTTTTGCACAGCGCCACCGCGACTCCCGAAAGGAGCGGGGGGTCTCCGTGGCCTACGAACAGACCGAGATCGAGGTGGTGCCAGGCAGCGACACAACTTGGGATCCGGTCATCACGGACGGGTTCACGATTGAGGGCATCGTGCTCTTCGCCGACGGGTTCCCCATTCCCGGACTATTCATCACGCTCGTCAACGAGAAGCCAGACGACAAGGAGCACGTGATTAACAGCAATCGCGAGGGTGTGTTCCGCTTCCTCTGCCTCGAAGACTCCACCTACGAGATCCGTGTGCAGCCTCCGTTTAGCGCGCCGAAGGGCTCCCCGCCGATCAAGAGCAAGAGCGGCGTGATCCCGGGGCGTGGTCGTACCGAACTCCACGCCACCTACGACAAGCCCGTCAAGAAGAAGCCGGGCATCGTCGTCGGCCGCATCGACGATGCCGGTAGCCGCATCCAAAACCTGAACGCCGTCACGATCACGCTGCACTCCGACGACAGTTGGTTTCGACCTGGTAACAAGGTCGAGAACGGTGCGTTCCACATCGATTCGGTACAGCCTTGCCGATTTCGGCTGACCCTGAAGGAAGAGGAGACTGTGCTCGCCGAATCCGATTGGTTCGAGCTGTTGCCCGCAAGCACGACCGACACTGGCGTGCTGGTCACCGAGCCGGGCGGTAGCGTGCTCATCACAGTTGCGCGCGACGAGGGCGCGGAAGAGTTCGAACCCAAGCTCTACCTCCGACGTGCGGACCGCGGCAGCTCCACGACAATTCCGCTCGGTCGGCAGAACGAGGTCCACGCCAAGAACCTGACGCCCGGCGTCTACGCGATCTCCGGCTACTTCAAAGGCATGGTTAGCGTCAAAGGAGAAGTGCAGGTCGTCGCCAGCCAGGCCACACCCGTCAATCTATCGCTGCGAGCCGGTGCGCCGCTGCGCTGCCAAGTGTGGTGGCCCGAAGGCGAGGTGAAGACGACTACCCGCGAGTACCGCATCCTCGACAGCGATGGCAACGTGTTCCACGAATACGATGGCAAGCTCTCGACGCGTCGAACCCGGCCATACAAGCTGAACTACACGCTGCCGCTTGGCCACTGGAAGCTCGAGTTCTCGACCGACGATGGGCTTTCGGGGCACGTCGAGTTCGACGTGAAGAACACGACCGACGAGGTGCAGCCGCGCATCGACTTAAGGTAGGCCGTGGCATCCTTGGAGATGCAGGCGTCGAGGTAACGCACCACCATGCGTGCCCAGTCTGGCGCTCAGGGTTGGTTTGGGGCGTGAAGCGGTGAGGAAGCCGTC
The DNA here is from genome assembly GCA_937906475.1 of uncultured bacterium. Taxonomy (GTDB): domain Bacteria; phylum Planctomycetota; class UBA1135; order UBA1135; family UBA2386. The sequence continues at coordinate 3,855 of CALCZA010000055.1, read as the reverse complement.
GGTGGGGAAGCCGCGGTGGGGAAGCCGCGGTGGGGAAGCCGCGGTAGGGAAGCCGCGGTGGGTGAGCGGTGTGTCCGTGGGGCCAGAATCTTGGCTGGATTCGAGGCCCGCCAGTTAGCGAGTTGACGCATTCTGCAGGGGTCGGATGGTGCGGTGTTTGGGTTGGTGGTCCGGACCGCTGCGTGGAATACCTATGCTCGCCGTTGGGTGAACCGCCGCTGCGACTTGTGCCCCGGAGCCGTTTGACCGCAACTGGGCGAAGTGCAGATGACCATGCTCGCCACAACAGTGCTGGCCCGGACAACGGCCGAGAAGGCCTTGCCGAAGAAGGCGACTGATCAGCCGGCTGACAAGAAAGGTAAGTAGTCGCGGTCGGCACGCGTCTGGTGCTACGGCATCCGCGGGTCGCGTTGGACCAAACCGGCGCCCGCAGTTCGATGTTGTTTCGCGCGTCAGTTGCTTGGCGCGAGCCAGAATCCACCTTCGATCAAGCGCGTGTTGCATCCGACAGTCGTGCGCGTTCAGGCGCGCACGACATGTCGGCAGCGAAGCGATCAGTTGCCGACTGTGACCTTGCCGCCGTTGGACACCACGATGTTGAGCGTGTTGACGGTTGGTTCCCAGATGGCCCATTGGTGGAAGACCTCAAGCCCAACCAGGCTTGCCGTGTTTGGAATTGAGATCGGCACGTTTGCTTGGCCGTTGGCGTTGGTCGTGGCTAGTTCAATCACATCGGTCGCAACCAGTAACTCACAACCGGGTGCGTTCGGTAACGGCAGAGGTAGCGGCACGCCTTGATTGGCTTGGTCGCTGAGTCCGGAGACTAGCAGTGCAAACGTCTGCGGTAATGCGTCGCTAACGTTCGGGTTGTATGTCTGACCGATTCGCGGCATGCCGATTACGCCCATTGCTGGGACGTAGAAAGCGGCAGTCGCTTGGCAGTTGACGCGCCACGATGGCCGCTGGACCAAGCTGGATTGGCTCCAATTGCCGGTCACTGCTGTGCGGTAATAGCCGGTGCCGTTGGTGCCGCTGTTCAAATTGGAGACGTAGCCATTCGGCGAGTTCTCGTAACCAATGTAGAAGTTGCCAGTCACCGTCACCGGGGAGGCAAAGGTTGCTGTGTAGAAGCCTGGAGCGGACTGCACAGTGATCGTGGTCGAAGCTAGCGGCGTCGAGGCAGGCTGGCCGCCTGCGTCGCCGTAGATGTGAGCAGGGCGCGTAATCGTGCCGCCAGTCGTGCCGGTCCAGATGTCGAAACTGACGACGCCAAGTGGCCCATTGTTCTGCACCACATAGCTGTATTCGAACGAGTTCGTGCTGTTGCTAAGCGTGCCGCCAGTTGCATTAAGGTCTGGGCAAGAGCTTGGCGGTTGTGCGACTGAGCCTTCGCAGCCTTCGCCGAAGAAGGAGAAGGTTGCAGGGTTACCACTACCCGCGGTTAGCACTACATCGTGAATGATGGGGGCGTCGTAACTGCTAATAGTCACTGGCATGATTACGTCGACATGGCCAGGGGCCGAGTAGGTCACGTTCCATGTGCCGAGTGGTAGCCAGAGGCCGTACCGGCCGTCGCGCACGCGACTCTTGGTGACCTCTCCATGGTTGAAGACGTTAGGGGAGAAGGTGATGGTCGCTTCTAGTGGTGCGTTGCCGGCACTTGAGGTGACGTGGCCGCGCACTGCGGGCCGCCAGTTGGTCAAGGCGTGGTTGACGCCTGGCCACACCCGTGCTTCTTCAGCGATCGTGAGCCCGAAGCTTGGTTGGAACGAGGTGCCGATTTCAATCAGCAGTGACATGGAGCCACCAGAAGCCCAGTGTGCTTCTGGTGCTTCGCCTGATGCGGAGGGGTTACGCTTGTTGTAGACCATCGGAGCCCGGATATCGTCGACGTAGCGCTCGAGCAATCCGGCGATGGATGAATTGACGTTGGCACAAGGCGCGTAGGTGCGGAGCACCTCTTGACCTGAACTGTGAAAGTCCAGGTAGATCTCTGGGCGTAACCACTCGACCAAGTTGGTCATGCATACCGTCTCAGGCTCACTGCCGGGCGAAGGGCCACGGTATATGTTGGAACTGGTATTGGTGGAGGATCCGCAGAGACCCCAAAGGAAAGAGAAGTTGCGATTGAGGTCGACTCCGAAGTTGCCACCGTTGTTGCGTCTGTTCTTGCGCCAAAACTCATCGGTCGTCCAGACGTAGTTGACTCCGTCGGGGTTCGCCATTGGCACGAAGTAGATCTCGTAGTTGTCTACGACCGCTTGCAGTTGTGAGCTGGTGCTGTAGGCCGCGAGCACGCGCTGCATTGCACCAATGACCATGTGCGGTGAGTTCAATTCTCGCGCGTGATGCTGCGCTGCGATCAGAATCGCTGGTTCATCCTCGTCCGAGTTTACGTTGTCGCTGACCTTGAGCGCATAGATCGGCCTGCCTTCGTGTGTCAGGATGCCACCGGGCAGTGTGCTGAGGTTGACCTTGGTGGCTAAGGTCGGGTAGCTCGCCACTTGGGAATCGATCGCCGCTTCGATTTCTGCAACCGTGTAATACAGCGGGTCCGGGACATCTTCCGAGCTTGCGGCTAACTCTGCATAGACTTGGCTGAATGGGCGTGAGTCTCTGACGTGAACGGCTGTCGGCAAGAGCGACTTCACCAAGCCGAACTTTGCTTTCTCGACCACGAACTCTGCTTGGTCTTGTGGAATCGTGTTGCTGCAGCAATTGCTCAGTGGGTCGAAGTGCTGCTGAACCAAAAGCCACTGCGCTGGAGTTGGCTGGCTGATCGAGAAGAGCGCGCTTGGCGCTTGCGCAAATGCGCTAACTGCTAGCGCGAGTGAGGCGAGAAGTTGAAGTCCGGTTGGCATAGTTAGTATCCCGTGCATTCGGGCGCCGGGCTGTTGCTCGGCGTAGCGATGGTGGAGAAGTAGCTGGGAGCGGCAGCGTTAGGTTATGGCGGATTGCATCATACCGACAGACCATCAGGCCGATTCGGCCTCGTACTGATTGCCTCTCATTTCGACCGAGACGTTTTCGCCGGAGCGACACCTTGCTCTACAGCGGTGATTTACCCTGACTACGATGCGGCCATGACATCGTTCTGTGGCGGGGTGTGGGTCGGAGGCTCGGCATCATTGGCGAGGGATCCGTTGCGGTCTCTGGGGTGGGCAGAGGTCTTTAAACCACACTCGAACGCGACGTCGAGCGTCTTTAGAGCAGCATGATGGCCAAGGCATAGTACAGCACACCCAGCAATGCCATCGTGGGGCTATAGATGACGGCCAACTCAAGACCCCGGAGGGTGCGTGCCACCAACGTCATAAACAGAAGCAGTAAAGCCGTCACGATGCCCATCACGATCGTGCCATCCGCGTATGCGATGAAGACGCCAACGGCAACTCCCGGACCGATCACGAGGGTCTTCAGGTATTGCTCTAAGCCATGCCCATCTTCGGTCAGCGGGCCACCGAGTAGCGGCAAGACCGCTGGTAGATAGACCGCGATCACAGCCAGCAAAAACGACTGGCGATAGCTACGTGGTTTGCGCTTATTGGGATCTGGCATCGTGCAACCTTCGTGTTCTGCGCATGGACGACAGCGCAATTGTCCGTCGGGTGCTGATCTTGGCGGTTTGGCCGGAATCTTGGTTGGATTCGAGGCCCGTCAGCTAGCGAGTTGACGCATTCTGCAGGGGTCGGATGGTGCGGTGTTTGGGTTGGTGGTCCGGACTGCTGCGTGGAAGGACCTATGCTGGCGGTGAAGTTGCTGCCGAAGCGCTGATTCTACGAAGCATGGTAAGCCCTCTGTGCGCACAGGGGTCGCTCATCGTTTGCGCCTACGCCGGGATTGGCAAGCGGGTGG